>JBBIJX010000004.1:0-63418 GCA_037445775.1 Actinomycetota bacterium | reverse complement strand
CGGCGTCTCGCCGGACGCCTGGGCGGTGTCGCTCGCGGAGAGCGCCGCCTTACCCTTCTTGACCCCGTTCGCCTCGACGAGCTCCTCGACGGTCACGAACGTGTAGCCTTCGCGGCGCAACCGCTTGATGATCTTCGGCAGCGCCTTCACGGTCTGCGTGCGGTCTCCTCCGCCATCGTGCAGCAGCACGATCGAGCCGGGCTTGGTGGCCCGCACGACGCGATCGGCTATCTTCTTCGTCCCCGGCTTGCGCCAGTCCTCCGGATCGACGTCCCATAGCACCACGCGGCCATCGGCCTCGCGCACCGCTCTCCACGCCCCCGCGTTCATGGCACCGTAGGGTGGACGAATCCACGGCGAGTCGACGCCGGCGGCATCCGCGATGAGGCGCCGTGACTGGACCGTCTCCTTGTGCACGCGCGCGGGCTTCACGGTGTTGAAGCGCTTGTGCGAGACGCTATGACTGCCCAGGAGATGCCCGCCGTCGGCGATGCGCTTCACAAGGGCGGGATGGCGCTCTGCCTGGCGTCCCAGCACGAAGAAGGTCGCCGGTACCTCATGCTCTGCGAGGACTTCGAGCACCGCTTCGGTCCAAGTGGGCCATGGCCCGTCATCGAACGTGAGTGCGACGAGCTTGCTTCCAGGATGCGGTGAGCGCCGGACGATGAGCTCGTGTTGGGGATCCGCAAGGTGAGTATCACCGATCTCGATGCCTGACACGGCGCCTCGAACCACGCGCCGCAGCCCGTTTCTGCCCGCACGCCGTACATCTGCGAGAGTGCCGGACCCTTCAACGATCGTTTCGTACGGCACCGGCACGTCTGTGATCTCGATGGACTCGATGCGGTTCTGGCCTCGCCTACTGATGAGCACGTCACCAGGGTAGAGGCGTTGCCACTCAGCGGCGGCGCGGCCGTTGCGCAGGACGCGCGCTGGGCTCCCGCCTCCGGTGTCGATGACGCTGCCGCGTATATCACGCAAGTCACCAGCGGGAGCGTTGAATGCCACAACGCCGCGGAGCATCGCGACCGTCGTCCCGCCCGCCACCTCGTACGGCAAGCCGTCAACCGTCACCGTCAGCGGGCGCGCCACGGCTATGCTGGCGGCGGCGGTTGCCCCAAGCAGGACGAGCACGCCCGCGACGATCCAGCGGCGCGCCATGCGCGTGCGAGACGGACGCTCGATGACGTGATAAGGCATAGTAGCTGGGGGTCCTTCGATCGCCGGATGCGCGTATCAGTGCGAGATGCTTGCCACGCGCCCGCCCGCGACCTCCATGAGGTCCGCGCGGCGCATGCGCACCATCGACGAGGGTGTGCCCGCAGCGGGATAGACCGTGTCGAAGCGCGCGAGCGAGTCGTCGACCAGCACCGTGAGTCCCTGTGGCAGGTCGAAAGGCGATACGCCGCCGATCGCGTAGCCGGTCGCCTCCCGCACCGCATCCGCATCGGCCATGCGTGCGGACGTCCCGCCCAATTCCGAAGCGATCGCGTCGAGATCCCCGCGCCGGTCGCCGGCCACAAGCACCAGCACGGCCGCGTCGTCGACGAGCACGACAAGAGACTTCACAATCTGCCCGAGTTCGCACCCCATCGCCTCGGCCGCCTGAGCGGCGGTCTTCGTCGACTGCTCGAACTCCGTGAGGCCTCCATCGAGCCCGCGCTCCGCCAGGAACGCACGTACGCGCCCGCGGGAGCCGCCTTTGACGCCTGGGCTGGGGCCGTCGGCCATCCCTACCCTCCGTTCATCCATGACGCTGGAGCGCGCTTGGGCAGCCGCGCGGGCAGCCTGAGCGAGTCGAGCACCGCCTCGAGGTTCTCGGTCCACATGACGAGCGCCTTCAGGTCGAGCTTCAGGAGCGGGTGGACCGCGTCCGCCCGCGACACCGTGAAGCCGTTACGCACCAGGAAATCGACGCCCAGAAGCGGGGAGTCATCGAGCACAGTAGGCTTCTGGACCACGCCGAACGCCTCGACCTGGCGTTCTCCGCGGCCGGCAAGGTCGCGCAGAGCGCCCTTCAGAAGCACGCTGCCCAACCCTCGGTGGCGCGCGTCCGGCGAGATGCGTATGCACGCGATGAGCGGCACGCGCGGGTCCCGAGGAGCCGAGGCGAACGTGAACGCCTGCGGGAAGTAGCCGCTCGGCGCGTACTTGATGAACCCGAGCACCTCGTCGTCCTCGTAGGCGATGAGCCCGCAAGTACCCCATTCGTCGTTCACGCGGGTGTGCCACGCCGCGACTAGCGCCTCATCGCACGCCGAACCGCACCGCCGCTCGAGCTCCCCGCCGCTCTCCCAGAACGCGCACGCTCCACACCCGGCTGGAAGTCGCGCCAAGTCGCCTGCGCTGAGAGCCCGCAGCCTGCGCGCCATCGTCTGAGCCGGTCCCTTCTTCCGTCGTCACATGCCACGCAAGTATAGACCCCAGCTCCGATCCGCGGCTCAGCTCAGTCGTCTGAATCGCGCCTCGCGTCCGCGACGTCGTCCTTCAGCTCCTTGAGCCAGCCGGTCACCTTCCTGCCGGTCTCGCTCCGCGCAGCCACCCGAGCGGCCGACGCACCGTATGCGACCGCAGTCTTTCCGGCGCTGACGACCTTCCCTGCAGCGTCTTGACCGACCTTCTTCGCGACCGCGGCCCCCCGGCCGGCGGCCTTAGCAGCACCGCCGCTGAACTCGGCCGACGCCACGTCATCGTCGACCACGATCGCGGAGCCATCGAACCCGCGGAAGGACGCGGCGTCGACGTCGCGGACGCCCACGGCGAGGTCTGCCGTGAGGCCTCCGCTCAGCCCCAGCTTCGCAAGTTCGCCGGTCTGCGCATCGAACGTGCCGTCGCTCACAATGCCGAGTCGCTCCCCGGAGTCGGTGCGGACCGGCATGCCTACCCAGATGACCGTCTCGTCCCAAGACACGCCCAGACGGGATGCAGCGGCCCGGTCCCACGCGCCACGCGACTCCGCCACCTCGATTGCGCGTGCTCCGATCGCACACCGATCGAGCGCGAGATAGCGATCCTTGCGGTCCAGAAGGTACAGCAGACGGGGACGCTGCACGACCAAGCCCACAACGCGCGCGCGATCAGGTGCGAACAGCACATCCGCAACGCGCCCGATCCGCTTGCCGCGCGAGGACATTACCTTTCGCCCCATGACGTCGAGCAGTGAGAGCACGGATTCTCCTCCTTGCGCGGACGACGAAGCCGACCCGAACAAGGGGCCGGCTTCGGATAGTACCAGCGTCTCAGGGTTGTTAGCCCTCGGGCACGACGCTTCCGGCCGCAGGCGAGTCGGACGGCGTGGCGACAGCCCCTCGGGCCTTCTGCGAGACTGCGTCGAGCGTGTCCGCGGTCTTGGCGCTCGCGATATCGATGCCATCCTTGGTCATCTCGGCGGCCTTGTCGACCACTTCCTTGGCTGCGGGTGCCACCGACGCGACCTTGTCACGGCCCACCTCGGCCGACTTCGCTACCTGCTCTTGGAGCCGACCGCGCGCCTCGTCGATCTTGGTCTTGAGCTGCTCGCTCGTCCCGGCAACCTTCTCCTTGCCGGTCGCGTAGGCCTCAGAGACCTTCTCCTTGCCGACGTTGTATACCTCGACTCCCTCGCCCCAGTACTCCTCGGCCCTGTCGGCGATGATCTGGCGGGTCTCCCTGCCCGAACGCGGGGCGAACAGCAAGCCCAGCACGGCGCCTACAAGGCCGCCCAGCAGAAACGCGCCAAGGACCGAACCGCCGCGTCGATAGTCATACATCATGAAGCACCTCCGTGTTCGATGCGTTGAGACTCCAGCGTCATGACCCGGCCGCAGCCGGGTCGTCCTCACGACTGCTGTATACCCGAAATCCGCGCTCGCGCAAGCGCGGCCTCGGCCACGCGCGTGACGACATCCGTGAACGACATCCCGGCCGCCTGCCCCGCCATGGGCAGGAGCGATGTCTCTGTCATGCCGGGCGACGCGTTGCACTCGAGCACCCACGGCTCGCCGTCAGCGTCGACGATCATGTCGACCCGGCTCACGTCCCGGCATCGCAGCAAATCGTGGACGCGGGCCGCTACTTCCACCACGCGCTCCAGCACGTTCTCGGCAAGCCTGGCAGGCACGAAGAAGTCCGTGTCACCTTCGGCGTATCGCGCGTCGAAGTCGTAGAGCGTTTGCTTCGGCACGATCTCCACCGGCGGAAGCACGTCGATGTCGGCACCCTCGCCGAGGACGCTCACGGCGAGCTCGACCCCCTCGATCCAACGCTCCACGATGACCGCGTCGTCGAACGAGAGCGCATCCAGCAGCGCCTCGGCGAGGTCGTCACGCACATCGATGCGCTCGAGCCCGAGCGCGGAGCCCTGCTTGCACGGCTTCACGGCCACGGGGAAGCCGCCCACGGCTTCGCCCATCGCGTCGACTGAGGAGGCGGCACCCATCTGCTTGAACGCGTCAGCGGTTAGTGTGATCCACGGCGGCGTCGCCACCCCGTGCTCCGCCAGCAGGTGCTTAGCGACCGACTTGTCCCAGGACAGCGCGCAAGAGACGACCCCGGGGCCGGTGTAGGGGATGCGCAGGAACTCGAGCAGCTCTTGGATCGTGCCGTCCTCGCCGTACGTGCCGTGCAGGGCGATGTAGGCCGCATCGGGCCGCTCCGAGCGCAGCGTGGCCACGAGGTCCGTCGTCACGTCAAGCGGGAGCACGCAGAAGCCAGCCGCCTTGAGCGCATCACAGACCCGGCTTCCGGACGCGAGGGACACCTCGCGCTCAAGCGAACGGCCGCCCATCAGCACCGCGATCTTCCGCTTCATCGTGCGTCCTCCTTGATGCCGAGCCGCTCGAGTGCGTGAGCGACGGTGACGATGTCGATGCCACAGTAGGAGCCCGAGTCCGGGAGGTCCCGATCTCCGGTGACCACAGCGTCCGCCCCACCTTCAACAGCACATTCCAACACGCGGTTGTCGGGCTCGTCGGCGACGATGAGAAGGGTGCGCACCGGCCGGACAAGCTCTCCCACACGAGCTGCCTGCAACAACACCGCCTCGACTCGACTAGTGGAGATGCCGAACTTGTCAGAGAGAACGCGCGCAACCTCGGCAAGAATCGCAGGCGACGATACGAGCCGCGCATCCTGATCCACAAGAGCGCGCCAGAGCCGACCGGGCTTTCCGCCGAACACGTGTGCAGACACGAACACACTGGTATCGAGAACGATTCTATTCACCCCGTCGCCACTCGTGGATCAGCCGGACGACATCCTCTTCGGTCTTGATTCCGAGCTCGGCTGCCTTCGCGCGGCCATACGCGAGATTGTCCTCGTAGATCTCGAGTTCGCGCTCGCGCTCGTAGACGCGAACCATGTCGCGGAAGAGCTCGCTCTTGCTCTTGCCTTCGCGCTTGGCCATTCGCTCGACCAACGCCGCCACCTCCGGGGGAACCGAGAACCCGATTGTCACCGCAGTGCGTGCCATGTGGGCCTCCCATCGTCGTTCCCCACCAGTTTACAACCGTTTACAACGTGGCCGCAAGGAGCGCCCGCGTCACGCCGCATCCGCACCCGGAGCCGGGATGGCACCCGCGGCGATGAACGCTCGGTAGAGCTCAAGCCGGTCCTCGAGCACTTCGCCCAAGCGGCGGATGCCCTCCGCGATCGCCTCCGGTTCTGCATAGCAGAACGCGAGGCGCATGCAGTTGCGCCCGCGCCCGTCGGGGAAGAACCCGTCGCCGGGCACGAACGCGACACCGTGCTCGACCGCTTCGGCGAGCATGTTCGCGCAGTCGACGTAGGGTGGGAGCTCGACCCAGACGAAGAAGCCGCCCTCCGGCCGCGTCCACGTCGCCTCCGCGGGAAAGTGCTCTTCAAGCGCGGCAAGCATGGCGTCACGCCGTTCGGCATACGTCTGCGTCAACCCCTGCAGCACCTTGCGCCAGCGCGTGCCGGTGAAGTAGCGCTCGGCGGTCACCTGCGCGAACGCACTCCCGCACAGATCGGTTCCCTGCTTGACGAGCAACAGCTTAGCGAGGATGGGCCTGGGCGCCACGACCCAGCCCAAGCGAAGTCCCGGTGCGAAGATCTTGCTGAATGTGCCCAAGTAGATGACCTCGTCGTCGAGCGCGCGCAGCGGCTTCATGTGGCCGCCCTCGAAGCGCAGACGGCCGTACGGATCGTCCTCGACCACCGGGATGTCGTACTCGCGCGAAAGCTCCAGCAGCCGGCGTCTGCGCTCGGCGCTCATCGTCACGCCGCCGGGGTTGTGGAAGTTCGGGATCGTGTAGATGAACTTGGCGCCGCGCGGCCCCACGCGCCTGAGCTCCTCCTCGAGGAGGTCCATGCGCATGCCGTGCTCGTCGAGCGACACGCATCGCACGTCGGGCTGATACGCGCTGAATGCCTGGAGCGCCCCCAGGTAGGTGGGACCCTCGGCGATGACAACGTCGCCGGGGTTCAGGAACGCCTTCCCCAGAAGGTCCAGGCCCTGCTGGGCACCGGCGGTGATTGCGATGTCGTCGGCACATACGCGCACACCGATCTCGGCCATGAGCTCGACGACGAGCGTGCGCGTCTGCGGACGGCCCTCGCTCGAGCCGTACTGGAGCGCCTGCGCGCCCTCGTGCAGCACCGCTTCGCGCGCCGCTTGCGCGACCGCCTCGGCCGGCACGCGCGAGACCTCCGGCATGCCGCCGGCAAGCGAGATCATGTCGGAACGAGACGCGGCGCCGAACAGGTCGCGCACCGCGCTGGACCGCACGCCCGCGAGACGTTCAGCGTAGCGTCCTTGCCACTTGTCGAAGACGACCCTGGCGGTTCCCATCGCTCTCACCCGCTTCCGGGAGGCCCCTTGACGGCCCCCGAACAACAACAAAGCCCCCTCGGCCTGATAGGGCGAGGGGGCATCGCGGTACCACCTATCTTCGCTCCCCGCGGCCAAGCACGCCGCCTCAGGAGCCTCATTCCCGGGGTACCGGTCCGGGACCGACCCGCTTCCCTCGGCCGCATGGGCCGCCCTGGCGGGGGACTTTGGAGGGGTGGCTGGGTGCGTCGCGCGCCCTCTTCCCTCACGTCCGTGGTGCTTCGATGTTCAGCCCCGGTTCGCGCGTCCGAGTGTCCACGCAGGGTAGCACCGGGCGGAAGTGCTGGTCAACGACCGCTCTCACCGCCGCCCTACCCCGCGCAGACGCCCGCACTCAGCCCACGATCAGCGCGCCCGGGATCCCCGCGTGAGCGCGCCGGTCCGCCGACACGAGCGTTCCGCCGACGAGCCGGGCGAGTGCCGGCGCAAGTGCATCATAGTAGGTGCATCCGAACTCCTCGCTGACGCGCAGCGCCGTATTCACGAGCTCGGCATCGACACGGCCGACGAGTACCCCGGCGGTCGCGAGCGCATCCCACACCCGAACCGCAGCGTCCACGCCACGGCGCGCAGCGACGCTCCGCACGACCTCGTGCACCACGTTGTCGGGAAGCCACACATCGGCCGCCGGGTCCTCGAGCAGTGAGCGAGCCGCCGCCGCGCCGGGCTCCTGCGGCCGGAACCACTTCACGGCCGCGGACGCGTCAAAGACGAGCGTCGTGGACATCGAGTCCCAGCCCTGCCCGCCACTCCGCGTACCCCACCGACTCCTCCCACGCGGCCCGCTCAGGCGCGTCCCATGAGGGCGCGTCTGGAAAGTCCCGCCCCTCGTGGATGATCTCGAGGCTCGGCCGCGGGTCCGCTTCTGGGCCGGCGCCGATCGCGGCCATCTCCGCGAGCGCGTCAAGCCTGCGCCGCCGGAGCCCCTCACGTGCGCGCTCGTCCAACGACAGCGCGAGGTAGTGCGCACTAGCCTCCTGCACGAGTTCGCTGCGCGACACGCCCAGCGCCGACGCTTCCGCGTCGATGCTGGTCGCCAGCTCGTCGGGCAACGATATCGTCACCTTGCGCACCACGAGTCATACCCCCATTCGTACCTATGGTATGACTTCGCATGGCTACGCGTCAAGAATGGCCGCCGATGCCACCGCCGCCTGAAGCCGCCCCACCCCGCGCCGCCCGCAGCCGCCCGACAGCCGCATCAACGTCGGGTGCCTCGCCGCCGCCCGCTCCCCGCAGCAGCCACTCGACGATCGCACATCCCTCGCGAAGCGCTCCGAGCGCGACCAGATCATCGTCGTACTCGAGGCACACGCGGAACACGCCCTCTCCGTCGCGGGAGAAATCCCAAGACGTCGCGCCGCGAAGCGTCCGCGGCGAGCCCGCCAACGCCATGAGCTCGCAGGTGAGGTGCTCGAGCAGATGCGGCGTCTCCGTGTTCGCGAACTCGCGCAATGCATATCTCCCGTCGGAGTTCTCGCAGGTGTGCCGCGCAAGTCCGGGGAGCAGCGCCACCGCGCGCGTCGCGACGCCGGGCACGGCCGACGTACGCGTCAACGCGGTGTCGATGACGCGCACGACAGCCTCGAGCTTCCGCTCGTCCACGGTCACGCTTTCGATTGCAAGGACGCCCACCTTGGCGGCCAGCTAGAACCCGTCGCCGCCGTGGAAACCCCGCGCGTTGCGGGACCCGAGCAGGTAGGAGACGGATGCGGCGAGCACGACGATCCCGGCGACGATCAGCAGCGTCCGCGTCGCCTCCTGGTGAAGCACACGGGCGACCGCGTCCTTGGTGTCGCTCACAGCTAGGTCGCGCACCGCCTCCGCCCGATGCTTCAGGTCGTCGAGACTGATGCGATCCATCGGCTCGCGACCGGGCAGGCTCGCTTTCATCGCTGCATCCTCTTCATTCTGAGATAGGTGAATCCGCCGGCGCACGCTATCAACACCAGCCCAACCAGAGTGAGCGCAGCAGGCCATCCCATCAGGTCCGCGAGGACGAGCAGCGCAGCGGCGCTGATGAAGCCGACGCCCAAGAACAGCACGCCGGCTGCGGCCAGCGCAAACGCGACCACTTGGCCGGCCTTCTGAGCGGGCCGCACGACCTTCTCCTTGACGAGGTCGTCCGTCTCCTGGCGCACGTAGTCGACGAACATCTGCACGAAGTCCGCGAGGGCGTCAGCGACGGTCACTCGCGGCGGGGATCCACCGCTCGTTCCCTCGCTCGATTCGTCCGTCGCCGCAGGGGCGCTCTTCTCCTCGTGGGTCCGGTCCTCGTCTTTGGGCATAGGGGTCTCTTCCTCGGGGCACCGTCACGAAACATAGGTACCCCACCTGGGCCGTTGACACGCGAAGCCCAAGGGCGGTTCTAGAGCACGCGATACCTGACGACGCCGACGCCTTGGAATCGCAGCGCCTTGGCGATGCCCGGCCCCAAGTCGAACGTGCGACCCGCGATGTAGGGGCCGCGGTCTCGGACGACGGCGGTCACGGTGCGCCCCTTGTAACTGAAGGCTATCCGCGTCCCAAACTTCATGGAGCGGTGCGCGACGACCATGCTATCGCGCCTGAGCTTACCGCCACCCGCCATCGTGTTGCCGTAGAAGCCCGGCCCGTACCACGAGACTCGCGCTGTGCGCCACGGGCCGACGCGCAGCGTACGCACGCGGCTCACGGATCGCTTCTTGATGGCCGGGCGCTCCACCACCGGAGCGAGCATCTGCTCGACTGCCTCATCCGGAACCGCCGAAGCGACTGCTTCGCTGAAGTCCGGCTCCGGGCATGTGGGCGTGTCAGTCATGACCGCCGATTCGATGAGTGTCGATGAGGCGAGCGCCCGCGCCTGCGGGACTCCCGCCCACCCTACGAGCGCTGCGATCGCAGTCGCCATCAAGGTGACGGCGACAAGCGCTATCGGCGCAACAGGAACTAGCGTGATGCGTGAACTCAAGGTGACCTCCGGGTCCGGGGACATGACCGGCGACGGCGCGGAGGCGCAGGGGGCACAACGGTGCCCAGACAGCGGGGTGCGATCGGGTGACGGCTAGCTGCCTCGCATCCGGCACGGACAGTCCGCGGGACCGTCGCCAAGTGCCAGAGAAGCGCTATGCTCTTCGGCGTGGACCTGTCGTGCTGCAGCTCGGTCGTACTGGGACTCGCCGCGGGCTGCCAGGCGAGTTCCCTCTGGCCGATCCGACCGGGTTCCAGCTCTTCGATCCCCGCACCGCAGGTCCAACGGCCGTCCCGGTCTCACACGGCCGAACGTATGCGGGGTCGCATACAACGCGAACACGAAATGGAACCTTACACTGTCCTCGCATGCGAAGCAAGCGTGAAGCGAACATGCGTTCGCTACGTTCGCCAAAGCCCGTCGGCGGAGTCAGCTCCGGGCTACGGCGTCGACGTCACCTCCGCGCCGGCGAGCGCGCTCAGCACACGCCCGAGTTCCGCGATCTTTCGGCCGTAGAGCGCCCAGTCACCGGCGCGTTGCGCCTCGAGAGCCTCGCGGTACAGCCGCGAAGCGTCGTCGACGTCCGCAGCCGCTCCGTCCGCCCCCGGCGTGCCCGTCCCCTCCTCGCTCGCGGGGGCACGTTCGCCGAATACCCTCAGCAGCGCGCCTTCGAGCGTCCGGTCCATCTCGACCTCGTCGGCATACGCGACCACGACGCGCGTGAGCTCGGGAATCGCGGTCTCTTCGGCCTGCAAGAAGAGGGGCTGGATGTAGATGACCGAGTCTTCGATAGGGATGACGACCATGTCGCCGAAGAGCACCTGGCTGCCGCGCTGATTCCAGAGCGAGAGCTGCGGCGAGATGACCGGATCTTGGTTGATGCGCGCCTTGACCTGGTCGGGGCCAAGGATGACGCGCTCCTTCGGGAAGAGGTAGACGGTCCGCTCGCCGTAGTTCTCCGGGTCCGACGCCGCGGCCATCCACCCGATCATGTTGTCGCGGTTACGGGGCGTGTAGGGCTGCATGAGGTAGAAGTGCTCGGAGGATGCGCCCGGAAGCTGCAGAAGAACGAAGAACGGGTCCATGGGCTCGCCCCTGCGCTCGCCGGGGATCTCCCACTGGTCCTCCTTGTTGTAGAAGACCCCGGTGTCGGTCATGTGGTAGGTGCGGTAGATCTCTGCCTGCGCCTTGAAGAGCGCGCTCGGGTAGCGGAAGTGTGCGCGGACCGAGTCTGGAACCTCGTCGACGTCGGTGAAGAGCGAGGGAAAGACCGTGCGCCACGCCGCGAGCACCGGGTCTTCAGGGTCGAACGCGTAGAAGATCGTCTCGCCTGTGAACGCGTCAACGGTGACTTTCACGGAGTTGCGCAGGTACGTCACGCCGGCGACGTCCTGGGCGTACGGGAAGCGATCCGAGATCGTGTAAGCGTCCACCACCCACAGGATGCGGCCGTCTGCGAGCACCGGATACGGGTCGGTCTCGTAGCGAAGCCACGGCGCGAGCTCACTGAGACGCGACTGGAGATCCCGGCGGATGAGGACACGGCTCTCAGGCGTGAGGTACTCGGAGAAGAGCACCTGACTCGAGCCGAGCCGAAGCGCCCACGCGATGCGTCGCGGAAGCGAGCCGATCTCGATACCAGCGTCCCCTTTGTAACGATACGTCGCGTTCTTCTCACCGAGCGGGTAGTCGAACTCGTCGATGCCGGTGTTGACGACGACGTAGTCGGTCGTGTCCTCGCCGAAGTAGATGCGCGGCTCGTCCTGCACAAGATCGGGTGAGCCGCTTGCGACGCTGCTCGCGACCTTCGGCGGGATATCTCCCACGGCGAAGCGCGGCAGGCCGCGGGCGTCGAGGTCGCTTGCGAGACTCATGACGAGCCCGAAGCCGTGCGTATACACGAGATGCCGGTTCACCCACGTCTGAGCCGTCTCGGCGAGCAGCAAGGAGTTCATTTCGCGTGCCGAGACGAGCATCTGGCGGCGTTGCCCGTTCACGAGATAGCGGTCCACGTCCACGTCGACGAACTCGTAGTACGGCCGGATCGTCTGCAGCTGCCGGTACCCCTGCCGGATTATCTGCGGGTCCCACAGTCGCACGTTGCCGAGCGTCGCACGGCTCTCCCGGACGTCGTCGGCCGTGAGCGTCTCGGCGGCCGGGAAGCGCTTGCCGCTAACGTCGGAAAGCCCGAACGCGCGCCGGGTCATCTCGATATTGCGCTCGATATAGGGCGCCTCAAGGCCCGCCTCGTTCGGCGCGACGACAAAGCGCTGCATAAGCCCCGGCCAGATCGACCCGAGCGCGACGAGCGCCGCCATCCAGATCGTGAGCCCGATCGCGGGAAGCCGCCAGCCGCGGTAGCGGATGTTCAGCAACAGCGCCAGGGCTACGACGACCGACACGACGATGAGGATGCGGTACGCGGGCAGCTGCGCGTGAACGTCCGTGTAGGATGCACCGATGACCTGCCCGCGCGGGGAGAAGTTGAGCTCGTAGATACGAACCCAGTACGCGTAGGCACGGGACAGCACGTAGAGCGCCGCAAGCACCGACAGGTGCGCCTTGACGTGCGAAGCGACGCCGCGGAACCGCTGCCACGGCTGGATAGCGCCGTCGACAAGGTGAACCAGCACCGTGAGAAGCGCGGTCAACAGCAGCAGGTCGCTGAGCCACACCTGCAGCGATGCGTGCGCCGGCAGCTCAAACACGAAGAACCCGACGTCACGCCCGAACTGCGGGTCGGCGAAGCCGAACGGGACCCGGGCGAGAGCCAGCCGCAACCGCTCCCACTGGACCGACATCGCGATACCGTTAAGGACCGCGAGCAGCACCGCGCCCCACAGAATGGCCTTGTCAAGGATCGGGCCGACGCCGGCGCGCACCCGTTCGATAAGCTCGGCCAGCTGCGGGGGCATGCTCTCAGACGCCACAGTCTCGACGACGCGCGACGGCGCGAACCGGCGAGCCAGACGCATGTTCCCGTACAGCAACACGAACGCCGCGATTGCGAATGCGCCACCGACCGCCACTTGGGACACGATGCGCGTCCAGAAGACATCTGACTGCCCCAAGTCGACGAACCACAGATAGTCGGTCCACACCGTCGAAGCCCACGCAAGCACCGGGAGCCCAATGAAGACGAAGACCGCGCCGGCGACGATCACCCACGACGCAGGAGACCGGTTCGGGCGACGTGAGTTCATAGCGGTGCCTCCAAGAATCGGCTCACACAAACAGGTCGACGTCGAAGTTCAGCATACGCGGATCGATGCACGCGGAGATCGAGACGTCCCGGTCGACCGTCAGGTCGATGTCGAGAGGCGCGATGCGCGCGCAGGAGGCGTCGGCTACGACGCGGACGAGCGGTCGCACCGGGTCGGTCAGGCTCGGACTCACGACCACCCCGATCCTGCCGTCCGACAACCGCACGGCCGAGCGGGCGGGATAGACACCCATCATGCGGACGAACAGACGCACGAGCGCCGCGTCGAGCGAGACACCGGCGCTTCTGACGAGCAGCGACATCGCCTCGTCCTGCACGCGAGCCGCCGAGTAGCTGCGCCTCGACGTCATCGCATCGTACGCATCAGCGACCGACACGATGCGACTCGCGAGGTGCTGCGGGCGCTTGACGGTGCGCTCCGGATACCCAGAGCCGTCGGTTCGCATGTGGTGCTCGAGAATCATGACGATCGCCGACTTGTCGATGCCGGGAATCCGGGCGGCGATCTCGGCGCCGGTCACGGGGTGAAGGCGCATGTTCGCCCACTCCTCGGCGGTCAGCGTGCCGGGTTTGTTGATGATCTCTGCGTCGACGGAGAGCTTCCCAATGTCGTGTAGGAGTGCTCCGGTGCCGAGCGAGGAGAGGAAGCGATAGTCCTGGCTGATCAGCGAGCCGAGCGACAGCGACAGGATCGCGACGTTGGCCGAGTGGTAGAAAGTGTACTCGTCGTGGTTCCTCAAGCCGGTAAGCTGCAGCATCGCGTGCCGGTTGGATGTGGCACCATCAACGAGGCTGCGCACGACCCCCTTGACCTTGTTCGCGGACGCCGGCTTGTTGAGCCGCATGAGCCGGTCGACCTCGCGCAGGAGCGACACCGCCTCGCCGTACGTCGCCTTGGTGCCCTCGACCCCCCCGACAGCCTCATGGGTCGCGCGGTCGACGACGCAGAGCGCCCCGATGAGCACGTTCGCGAGCCCCTGGGCCTCGACGGCGGCGGTGAGCCCACCCTTCGCGGCGATGAGCTCCTCGTCGGCGGCCAGGACGTGCGCGGCTCGCATGAGCTCATCCACGTCGGCGCCGCGCTTCACCACGATCGACCCTATCCCGAGCGCGGTGATGTCGCGGATCATCTGGTCGAACAGCACGCTCTCCTCGGTCAGCAGCTGCTCGCCCAGAAGTACCTCGCCCTCGAAGAACGAGAGATGCACGTCGACACCCTCAACATGATAGGCGCGCGCCACGCCCATGAGAGCGACGACGCTCTCCTTGACTGCGGGGTGATCGAGCGGGTAGTACCGCGCGGCGCGGCGGATCGCATAGATCCGTGATAACAGCTCTCGCCCACGTGCGAGCTGCGCCTGCGAGTACCGAACGAGCAACTCATCTGAGCCGGTCGCGGCGTCCGTAGTGCAGACTCCCTGTTCGGCGGCGAGTGCGTCTTCTTCGTCGCTCCCCCCTGCGAAGAACGTGTCTGCGCGCTCCTCGTCGCTCACCGCTCGCCCCCTTTCCGGCCTGTGATCCGGGTGGCGGCGGCCTCAGCGGCGGTCCTGACCTCACGGCCTCGCCCGCCGCCGAGCAGCGACCGGCTGCGTGCGATGCTCGTAAGCGCGGGCAGCGCTTCGGTGGCGCCCATGCGGCCCAAGGCCTCTATCGCCTCAACGCGAGGCCCGGACTCTCGATTGCCGCGTCCCTCGCCTTTGGCGACCTGGATGAGCGCCGGGATGGCGGTCCCGATTCCGGCCGTACCCAGGTAGCGAGCCGCCAACTGCACGTTCTGAGCGTCATCGTCAGAGAGTGCGTGCACGAGGAGGTCGTGCGCCCGCCGGTCATGGATGTGCGAGAGCGCGCGGATCACCTCACGACGCACGCGCGCCTCGGGGTGCCTGACGACACGTTCGATGTAGGGCAGGGTCGCCGATGACCGCGTGCTCCCAAGGATGCCCACGACGTTCCTCACGACGAACCAACGGTGGTCACTCACGTGTTCGCCGAGCTCGCTCACGTAGCGCGTCGCCATGCTCGACAGGAGGTCGACGTAGAGCTTCCGCACCTGCATCTCGTCCTCGGACGCGAGCTGCTCTAGGAGCGGATCGACCGCGAGCGGCCCGAGCGCCCCCAGAAGCCGCTGGGCGGCTTCGTGCTCGCTCGACCCCGGAGAATACACACGAAGAGCATGCGCGATAGCCTGCACATCCGATGGGCGTGTGAACCGCTTGATCGCCCCGCTCAGGCGCATACGCTGTCCCTCGTCGAGCCGAACGTCCTGCGATGCCGCCATGAGCTCGTCGGCGGCGTCTGCCGCGATGTCGATCTCGCCGCTCGACACGAGCAGGCCCAGCGAGTCCTCGAGCATCGACATCGTCGTCGCGAACTGCGCCGCCCGGACATCCATCGCTACAAGGGATACGAGCGACATGATCACATCACCATCAGTGATACCGCGCCGTGCCTCCTCCTTGAGCCCCGCCATCTCGGGCTCAGCGGCTACCACGCCGTCTTCGGGAAGCGGCGCGAGGTCCATGAGCTTGTAGATCGCGTCCACCGGCCGCTGCCCGGCGGGCGCGGCCTGAGGCGATTGCCTGATCATGACGCGGCTGGGCAGGGTCATCTCAAGCACGTCACCCACGAACCCCTGTTCGAAACCCGCCCCACGCATCGCCGCTCCTGCTGCGGTGATCACCTGATCGAAGTCGGTGAGCGAGATCATCGACAGGTACCGGATCGCGCGCGCGAGACCTTGTCGCGAGATCTCGTCGGCGCCTACATCGCTCACGAGCATTCGACAGATCTCGTCGAGGTCCAGCTCGCGAATGACGGCAGCGAGCGCTTCGTTCGTACGCGCTTCAGGGAAGACCTCTTCGACGAGGAGCCCATGACGCAGATCCGGATCGAGCTCCGCGAGCGAGGCGCCCAACGCGCGCAAGCGGTCAAGACGTCCCTCGCCGCTGTTTGCGGTGTACGCGATCTCGGCCAATTCAGCGAAACGCTCACCGACAAGCGACAAGTCGGTGAGACCCGCGCCTGCGCCGCTGAACGTATCGCGGAGGTACTTGCTCACGGCCGACGGGTTCCGCAGGAAGCGCGCCACCGTCAGCTGGTCACGCGCACGTCCGCCGTACGCTCCAGCCACGATCTCATCGATCTCGCCGAGGGATGCGGGGAGCGACTCCGCGGGGGCGTTTTCACCTTCGCCCGCCACATCCGCGTCCACGATCGAAACGTGGACCTCGGTCACCGAGATGTTGGGTATGTTCAGGTCCCACAGCCGCGACTCGAATCCGCCGGCCGCCGCGACCTCCTCCGGAGGACTCTGCAACAGCGAGAGGAGCCCGACGATGGATCGCGCGTCCACCCCCGCGTGAAAACGGACGTCAGCCAGGTGATGGTTGTAGAAGGACAGCGCAAGCGTCTCGAAGACAGCGCGCTCTGCGGAGACGAGGATGTCGTCGCAGAACAGTCCCTCCTTCGCGATGACGAAGCGCAGCTCAGAGCGCTCCGCGAGCGCCTGCGCCACGCAGGCTGCGCATGCGGTCGCCGTGTCACGGGGGATGGTACTCGTCTTCGGGTAGAGGGAGACCGCCTTAGCCGTCGTCACGAGTGCGCGCAACACTCGTTCAATCTGCGGCGGCGCCTTCGGCTGGTCACGATGAGGGGTCACGCCGTCTCCTCCCCTCGCCGGGCGTGCGCGCGGCGAGTCTCCCCCGATTATAGGGCAGTGCACGCGCTCCTCGGGCCGGAGGCCGAGCCCGCCGTGATACCCGCCTGTCCTGCGCTATCATGCCGACATGCCTCACCATCACGGAACCCGCCTTGTCCTCGCGTCGCGCTCCCCCCGGCGGCGGCGCCTCTTGAGGTGGCTAGGCGTCGAGTTCCATGCGATCCACGTCGACACGCCTGAAGACCTCGCCTCACCGCTGGCGTCCAACCCGGCCGCGCTCGCGGCCGCGCTCGCTGCCGAGAAGGCCGAGGCCGCCCGGGGACTCGAGTCCGACGCGCTCCTGCTCAGCTTCGACACGATCGTCGTGCACGATGGCGAGCTGCTCGGCAAACCTGTCGATGAGGCCGACGCGTGGCGCATGCTTCGCGCTCTCTCCGCCCGCAAGCATCAGGTGGTGACCGGCTGCGCAGTCTGGGACCCGCACGCGGCCGCACCAACGACGTTCGCAGTAACGACCGAGGTAGTGATGGCCGAACTCACCGACTGCCGCATCGCCGCATGGCTCGCCCTCGGGACGTACCTCGGGTGTGCCGGGGCTTACAACATCGAGGCCCAGGTCGCCTCTGTCACACTCGACGAGTGCTTCCAGAACGTCGCCGGGCTGCCGCTGTGTCACCTCTGCTCGGCTCTCAGTGACCCAGCCATCGTGGCCGAGACACCCGAGGGGCTATCACTGCCGGTGGGCGCCTGCAACGCCGCACTCGGGCGAACCTGCCGCCTGGGCCCGCGCATCGTCGGCGAGACCTGACACACCACTGGGGCGCAGAACCTCAGCGACGCTGTGCGACCACGATCACGCTCTCGTCGTCCGAAGTCACTGCGTGCCCATCGTGACCACCGAACGTCTCGATACGCCCGAATCCGGCGCAAGGCAGCTCGCTTTCCAGCAGGGACACCGGCATCACCGTATGGGTCGAGCGCCGGCTCGACAGCGACCACGAGCCGCCCGAGTCGCGCTCGAGCGTCACGAAGTCGAAGACGAAGACGTCGTCACCTTGGGGGTAGTCGATCACCCGTACGAAGACCTTCGTCGCACCGCTTGCAGTCTCGACGACCTTAGGTGCGATCACGCGTGTCCTCTTCTGTAGCAGCCGATCGTGGTTGAGCAGATGCAGCACGAGCACACCGCCGGGGACGAGCACACCGCCGAAGTCAGCGAGCGCCTCCGTGAGACCGTCGCGTCCGGCGACGTGCGGCAAGGCGTTGCCTGTGCACGTCACCGCGTCGGCGGCCTCGACGCCGAGCCGGTGCAGCGACCCAAAACCGCCTTCGACGACGCGGATGCTTCCGCCGGCCGCCTCTACGTCGGCCGCAAACCGTTCCGCGTTCGCGCGTGCCCGGGCGAGCATCGACTCGTCGGGATCGACCGCAGTGACGTCGAGCCCCCACGTTGCGAACATGATCGCGTGACGCGCGCTCCCCGATCCCACGTCGACGACGCGCGAGACCCCCTCGCGCGCGAACAGGTCCCGGAAGAACGGCCCCTCAACCGCGAGGCGCTTCTCCCAGTCCACGAACTCATCGTAGTGGCTGTTGGGAGCGACCGGTTTCGTGCTGTCGCTCATCGATTCACCCCCCCGTCGCCGTCAACGGCTCGTCAAGCCCGAAGATGCGCGCCGCGTTGCCGCGGACGACGAGGTCGACATCGTCAGGCGACAAGCCGAGTTCCTGGAGCGTGCGCTGTTGCATGTACCGGATCCACGTTCGGTACGGCGCGGTCGTGTTCGAATCCGTGCCGAACAGCACACGCTCAGGCCCCATCGCCGTCAGGCACCGCTCGAAGACATCGGCGAGCGCGAGTTTGGGTACGTGATAATCGAGCCAGTTGTTCGTCCCGCTTGAGTCGACGCAGACGTTGGGGCACTGGTACGCGAGCCTAAGCACGCTGTCGAGCCAACCGGCCCCGAAGTGTGCGATCACGAACGTGATCTCGGGGTAGTCTCTTGCCACGGGCGACAGGTCGATGGGGTCGGCGAAGCGCAGGTCCGCCCCAGGATCGACACTGACGCCATAGTGCACGATCATCGGCGCCCTGCGCTCAGCCGCCTTCTCGAGGAAGGGCCGACACGCCGCATCCGAAAGGCGGAAACACCGGTTCACCGGGAGCAGTTTCACGCCGCGAAAGCCCGCAGCTAGCTCGCGTTCCAGAAGCTCCGGCGCTCCGGGGTCGCGCGGGTCGACGTTGCAGAGCGCGTGGATGTGACCACGAGCATGCGTGATGAACTCACGTGTCCACTGGTTGTCGGGCGCGACCGAGACGACGAGCGCCTTGGCCACCCCGGCTTCGCGCAGGCGCTCCGCGTACCATTCGGCCGTCTCCTCGGGTGTCAGGTCCGGAAGGACCTGATCACCCCTTCTGCCGAACTTCCGCTCCTCGAGCGCGTTCCGGAACCGCTTCATCTGACCGGGAGGCAGCGTGGAGAGCCACTCTTCGAGCAGGCCGACGGTGAACAGGTGCACGTGGGCGTCGATGACGTCTCCCGGACGGCTCGGAGGCGCCTCCGGCAATCGCGTCGTCACTACCCGTTACTCCACGGTCGGCGCGTGTGGCGGCTGAGTCCCGGGCGGGGCCGGGGGCGCCGGCGGCTCGCACGGCTGCGGCCACTGTGTCGGCTCGTGGGCAGGGCGCGGCGCCTCGGGGATCACGATCATCGCTATGATGTAGACGATCACCGCGGGTCCGAAGCCGGTCGCGACGGCGACGAGCACGTAGGCGATCCGCAACCAGACGGGATCGACGCCCCCCAGGTACTCGGCAAGCCCCCCGAGAACACCGCCGACCATGCGCTCGGACCTCGAGCGATACAGGCGGCGGCCGTCAGCGCCTGTGGCGAAGGTTCCATGCCGTGCGTTGATCAAGAGGATCGCACCAAGGCCGATGAGAGCGAGGGGCCACGCGTACGAGGCGGCGGCACGGAACGCTTCGCGCACCATGCCCCACCACGGCCCCCCTATCTGATTCATCAACAAGAATGCGCCAAGCGCGATCAGCGCTATCGCGCCAAAGACCTGCCAGTCCGCACTCCTCTTGTTCTCATT
This sequence comes from Actinomycetota bacterium, assembly GCA_037445775.1. Classification (GTDB taxonomy): domain Bacteria; phylum Actinomycetota; class Coriobacteriia; order Anaerosomatales; family PHET01; genus JBBUX01. The sequence goes on along the minus strand of JBBIJX010000004.1, from coordinate 43,659 downwards.
CATCGCACTACCCTCCTAGTAGGTGTCGATCGTGACCGAACCGATGCCGGACTTCACGTTCACGACCCACACCGGCGTGCTCGCCGCCCGCGCCGCATCGTAGTCCTCGGTCTCCCACACCCCTTCACCTGCCGGCGAGAACCCTCCGCGGACGGTCGAACCCGACAGCCCGCTCTCTATCTCGACACGCGCAGCGACGCGTGACGGCAGGCGCACTCGAACGCTTGAGACGCCGGCTTCGACCATAGCGCGCGATTCGGTTCGGCCGGCGGGGACGCCGCCGAGCTTCACGTCACAACTCGCCACGCCAGGCTTGAGTTCGAGCCGGGCAACGTCGAGTTCGGACAGATCCGCATCGAGCGCGGTGACGCCCACGTCGACCTTGAGGTCCCACAACACGTCACGCGAGAACCTCACCGCATAGTCTGCGGTGAAGTCGCCCGGCCACACCATCGACACCGGCTCCTTCTGGAGCGAGACGTCCACGTCAGCCGAGCTCCCCGAGCGCTCGACACGCAGCTCCGGCTCCCCGAAAGGGCTCGTGCCACGCAGGCTGACCAAGTCGTCGCCCGCGCTCATGCGCACACGTGCTACACCTGCATCCAGCTTGAGGTTCGCCTGCTCAACCCCGGCGTCGGACTCGGACAGCTCGTAGGGGGTGCCACCGGGTGGGGAGCGCAGAAGCACGACACCATCGAGGTCGGCGGCGGTCACGGCGACCGAGTACGCGAGCGCCGCGATTATCGCGAGTGACCCGAGGATCTTCGGCCAGCTCGCACCGAGCGCCTTGCTCAAGAGCTCGAGCCCGAGCGCGATGATGAGCACCGGCCACAGCGTGATGATGCGGGCCCAGACGTCCCAGCCCACAACGCCTGTGGTGATGGCGAGAAACACACCGCCGAACGCGACGGTTACGAGCCCATCGAAGAGCTTCGAGATTCTCCAACCGTCCTTACCGGGAGTGACCGCCTGGACCACGCCCGCGATGATGATGATGAGGGGCCAGAGGTTCCACGCGGAGAACACCGGCACGAAGCGTTCGGCTAACAGCACAAGCCCGACAGCGATGAGGATCACGCCCCACGTCACCGCCGCCGTTCCCGACTGGCGCGGCGGCTCGGGCGGCGCAGGACCTTGGACACCCGCCGGGGGCGGTGGCTGCGGCGGCTTGGGTGGCGCAACCGTGTTCGTGTCGGTCATCGGGATCTCCCCTTTGGATTCGCTCCTGCCCCCGAACGAGCACCCGTGACAGGAGTCAGACTCCGTGGTCCGGATCCTCGATCAGAGATGGCGCCGACACCCGCACTCTCGCGACGCGCCGTCGCCGCATCGCCTGCACTCTGAACTGGTACCCATCTTCGATGTATCGCTCCCCTGGCGCCGGGATCCTCCCCGTCTGCGCGAGTAGCCATCCTGCGAGCGTGTCGTACTCCTCGGCCTCACACACCGGAAGCCCGAGAGCTAGCGCGTCCTCGATGGGCAGGCGTCCGTCGATCACCCATTCCCCCTCGCCGACCTTCGTGACGTAACGGCGGTCCCGGTCGAACTCGTCGACGATCTCGCCGACGATCTCCTCGACGATGTCTTCGAGGGTGACAAGGCCTGCGGTACCGCCGTACTCGTCGACGACGACCACGAGTTGCGTGCGGTACGCCTGCATCTCCGAGAGCAGGGGCAGGATCCCTTTGGTCTCAGGCACGTACACCGGCGGTCTCAGATGACCGAGGACGGGGTCATCACCGCGACCCTCGGCAACCGGACCCACGAGGTCCTTGAGGAACGCGATGCCAACAATGGTGTCATGGTCTTCGCGAAACACCGGCACCCGGGAGAATCCCGTAACCCGCATGATAGCGACAGCCTCACGGACCGTGCGGTCGTCCTCGACGAGCACCATGTCGACTCGTGGCACCATGATCTCGCGCGCGACTGTGTCGCCGAGTTCGAAGATCTCGTGGATCATGCGTTTCTCTTCGTCGAGCAGTGAGCCCTGCTCGGTGACGAGGAGCTTGATCTCCTCCTCGGAGACTCCCGGACGCCCGCCATCCCCTCCTACGCCCACGAAACGCGCGACCGCGCGCGTCGACACTGACAGGAACCACACAAGCGGCGAGAACGCCTTGGCGACGAAGCTGACGGGCCCCGCGACGGCAACGGCGACGCGTTCGGCCCGCATGAGCCCTATTCGCTTGGGCACAAGTTCGCCGAAGATGAGCGTCACGTACGACACGACCAGCGTCACCAGAAACACCGCGAGCGCCGTCGAAACGCGCGAGAGCCAAGGCAGGCCCAGCCCGTCCAACCACTCCTCGACGGGAGCGGCGAGCGAGACTGCCGCAGCGGCAGACGCGAGGAAACCAACGAGCGTGATGCCCACCTGGATCGTCGCGAGCAGGCGCGTGGGCTCCTCGGTCAGACCTAGCGCGCGAGCCGCACCCTTCGAGCCCTCACCGGCGCGTTGCTTCAGCGACGCACGGCGGACGCTGATGAGCGCTATCTCGGCGGCCGCGAAGTAACCGTTGAGCGCGACGAGCACCGCGATAAGCAGAACCTCGGCAATCGGGGTATCCATGTCGCATAGGTTACCAACACGCGGTGCGGGGAAACGGCCCAGTATTCCTATTTGGGGTCAACCCGACGGGCGACATGCCGATATACCGAACAGTCCCAGACGAGGGGCGCGCGGAGACTGTCCGTCGTCGCGTGAGCTCAGGGAGCGCCGGTGTCGGAGATCTGCGAATCAGCCACCATCGATAACGTCGTGCGTGCGGTGACATCGGCCGGCAAGGCGTTGCGTCTCTACCCGCCCACAAGCCCGATTCCCCGCCAGTGCCTGGAGAGCGCGGAGGCGGCGCTTGCCGCGTACTTCGCGAACGGCGAGCCGGTCGTAGCGCTCGCCGTTGCCCGCGACGGCTTCGCCTTCCAGGGCGCCCCGCTTGGTACGGCGGTCGTGGGCGCGCAGGAGCTCTCTGACGAGCTGCGGGAGCACGGGGTGGCCGAGGTAGCGTTCTTGCCGGGCTGCGACGCGAACGAGCTGCTCGCGCTTTTGCGTGCGGTGCTCACACCGCCCGGCGAGCTCCGCGCCTCGGGCGGTCTGTCGGTCGCACTCGTCGAAGCCGGCGTCGAACACGCTCGCGTCGCCGGCGTTCAGCTCACAGTCGTCGATCAGGCCGCAGCGGGACCCTCGACCGATGTCGAGGAGTTCCTCCGCTCGTTGTCCGCTGACCCCGAACGGCTCGGCGCTTGGTTCGCCTCTGCCGCGGGCGGCGATCCGGCATCGTTTCAAGAGGGACTGACGGAACTCGCACGCGTCTCCGGCTCCGCTGGTTTGGGACCGTTGCTGGAATCGCTTGCGGTCGCGTTTCGCACTCAGGACGCCGAACGCAAGGACGCGCTCCTCGAGCTCGCGATGGATCCCGGCCCGGTACGCGAACTCACCGGGCAGATGTTCCAGAACCTCTCGTCGGCCGACATCGCGGGCTCGATTCTGGGCGGCACTTTCGGCAAGAACATGCTCTCGCTCTCGAGCGCGTTGACGAACCTGCCGCTCGACCAAGTGACGGCGCAGGTGCGCGCGGAAGTCCGGGCGATGTTGCCCGCGAGCGGCCACTCGGCCAAGGAGGCGGACTTCCTCGAGCACATGCTCGACGTTCGCGGGCGCGCCACTCCGGAACCAGCGCTCGTCGACACCGACGCCGTCTACCGCGCGGTGGCCGACGCGACGCGGTTGAGCGCCAAGTCCGTGGCGGCGTCCCGGGCTGCGGTCGACGCCGCGCAGCGTGACGTCGCTAGCTCGAGTGTGCGCACCATGTTGCACCTCCTCGACCAGCAGCAGGACTTCGAGCTCTACTGCGCTGCAGCGATGAACCTCTCCTCGATGGTGCCGCGCCTCATTGAGCAGGGAGACCTGGACATGGCCGCCCGGGTCATGACCGAGTTCGGCAACCGAGAGGCGTACAACGACAGCCCATGGCCCCAGCTCTCCGGCCGCCTGCGTGAGGCGCGCAACGCCGCTGCGGGGCCTCGTGCGATGCGCGCCCTGCTCGCGGCCGTGCAGGCCGATCACGCGGCGGTGGAATCTGCGCGATCGATCGTCCGTTCAGCAGGCGACGCGGGCACGTCCGCACTCGTGACCGAGGCGATCGCGCTGAAGGCGCCGGGCCTCCAGGTCGCGGAGGCCATAATCGGCCGCCGTATCGTCGACGCGCTCAACGAGTGCGCCTCTGCCGCCCAGTGGTATCAGGTCGCGCCCCTCGTGACGCGCCTGGCACAGGAGGGTGATGCGCACTCCGTCTCGACGATCGAGTCCCTGCTGAAGCGGCCCGACGAACAGTCCCGCCGCGAAGTCGTGACCGGTCTGGCGATGGCCGGCACACCCGCCGCCACCCGTCTCATCGGCCACGCGCTGCGCGACCCGAGCGCCGAGGTTGAGATCTCGGCGGTGCGCGCGCTCGTCAGGCATTGTCCGCCAAGCGCCGACAAACTGCTCGCTGCACGATTGGCCGAGCTCGACATCGACAACGGGGACTTCGCCATCGCGCGCGAGCTCATCGCGGCGCTCGCCAAGGTACCCGGCGCCGCTGCAGACGAGGCCCTGGAGCGACTCGCGGGTAGGCGGGCCCTCATCAAGCGCGGGCACTTCGCCGAGGTCCAGGAGCTTGTCAAGCGCGCACAGGCCACCCGCATGCGAGGCGGTGATACCTGATGGAAGACGTAGCAACCCGGGTGGTTGCCGCGCTGTCCGGCACGCGCAAGGCCATCCAGCTGTACCCGCCAGCCCATCCGGCGCACCGCGAGGCCGTCGAGACGCTCGTTGCTTGCGTGCGGAACGCGACGCGCGACGAGCCGCTCGTGCTGAACTGGCACCAGGGCCACCTCTACCACGGAAGCGACGTGCTCGCAGGCGACCAGGGATCGCTCGCCTCGATCGCCGAGGCGCTCGAGTCCCGCTGCATCGAGTCGCTTGCGTTCTCGGCGGCGTTCTGCGAGACCGACGCGATCGGACTCACCCAGGTGCTGATGTCGAAGCCGTCGCCGGACCTTGACGTCCCCTCGGAACTAGCCGCGCGCGGCGTGGCCGGCGTGACGATACGCATGCTAAGCGACCACGGCGGCGAAGAGCGGGAGGAGCGCAACCGGCAGCGCGCCGAGGACCGGCAACTCTACCAGCGCTTCCTGTCGGACCTGAAACACGTCCAGGAGCGCTTGTCCGCAGGTGCGAGCCCGGACCTCTCGCGGACGAGCTCGCTCGTGGGAAGCGTCATCGAGCGCCTGCTCGCAGACCCGGGTGCGATGCTCGGCCTTGCGACGATCCGCAGTACCGGCGAGCACGGCCTCTTCCACTCACTCAACGTCACCATCTATGCGTTGCTGCTCGGGCAGCGGCTAGGTCTGCCAGACGAGGGGCTGCACTCACTCGGCCTGTCGGCCCTGCTCCACGACGTAGGCAAGGCCGCATTCGACCCCGCAGAGCCCGGGCAGGCCGCCCCGATGCACGAGATGCACCCGAAGGTCGGCGCAGACATCCTGCAGCGCGTCGCGTTGGAGGATCCGGCACCGATGCTGGTCGCCTTCGAGCACCACATGGGCGTCGACGGTTCGGGTTGGCCGGAGCGGCCCAACGACTACGTGGCACACCCGTTCAGCCGCATGGTCTCGGTGGCCAATCGCTTCCATAACCTGACCGATCCCGGGAACGGCACGGCCGCACTCACTCCCGACCGGGCGGTCGTCCAGTTGATGCGCGAATCGAATGGGCCGCTCGACCCGGTGCTCACCCGCCTGTTCGTCGGAGCGCTCGGCGTCTTCCCTGTCGGGTGCCTAGTGCGGCTCTCTGACCAGACGGTCGGTGTAGTGTCCCGCCCGGGTGCGAGCCCGCTCGAACCGACGGTGCGCGTGACGCACGATGCGCGGGGCCTCGAGCTAGCCGACTCGCTCGAAGTGGACCTCGACGGCGACGGACCGCGCATCGTCGAGGTCATCGAACCCGAGACGCTCGACCTCATCGTGTCGGACAAGCTCTGAGTTCCGGACACGCCCCGGGCTGAGGAGTGCGCGGACGGGCGGCGCCCCGCTCAGGTGCCGGACGAGCCGCGCCCGATGCGATGCAGGACGAGCGCGATAAGTGCGAGACGACGCGCGCGGTCCTGACATGCGTCCACGAACTCCCCGACCTGGGCGCGGGTCTCAGGCGTCGGCTTGTAGCGCACGAGGCCGCCGGCTTGCTGCAGGATCTGCCCGTCGCAGAGCGCGTCCACCTCGGGCTCGATCTCCTTGGTGCTTCTACCCAGACGGGCGGCGAGTCCATCCGGATCGAGCACTGCGTCGGGGTTGCGATGGAAGAAGACGAGGATGTCCCACGCAAGCAACGACCTCACGTGAGACTCGACGAAGCGTATGACATCTGGCCCGAGGACCCCTCCGAGGTCATACAAAAGTCGACCGCACCCCCCTCAGCCTCGCCTGCCGCCCCCATACGGGGAGAATACAGTAGGTATCGGCTTCAAACGTTAAGAAAGTTTACGCGAATCGCGCATCTTTTTGCAGGCTCCGCGACGAACGGCGCCGATTCGACTCTCAGCGGTAGGCATTTGGCCCGACCGCCGCACGTCGTCAGCCCGCCCGCGCCAAAAGAATGCTCCCGGCGTCCCTTGGCAACACCGAAGTGCGCACCCCTAGGGTGCGGCGGCGCAGATCTTCTGCATGCGCGCGGCGAGCAAGTACAGCGCGGCCGCCATGAGCAGCGGCAGGATGAAGAAGAAGAGCACCGTGGCCCAGACGCCCACCTCCCACCCTATGACGATGCCTGCGGCAACGACAGAGGCGGACAGTAGTGCAAGAATCGCGGCCGCGAGGTTCTCGAGGAACAGCCCGATGACGAAGACTAGGAGAATGCCGGCGGCATACATGGCGGCGAAAGGCAGCGTTTCCGAGAACGGAGCGCCATCGTTGGCCCACTCCGCAACCCACGCCACGACGCCCCAGAACAACGCCCCTGCGAGCACGAACCCGCGCGCCAGAATCCGTTGCGCGTTCATCGTCTCGAGGTTGCACGTACGGGCAAGCAGCTCCATTTGACGCTCCCTTCCTCGTGCCCTGCGGGGCCATCGCCCCTTCACTGCGTACCGCTAACAGACGTATACCCCGAGTGCCCGTCGCAGCGGCGGGCGATCATGCGCCGAAGCGCTCGATGATGCGGCGAGACACGTCGACTCCCAGCTCGTCGAGCACTGCGTCCATTGCGTTGACCATCGCCGGAGGCCCCGTCACCACGAACTCCCGGCTGCCAGCCGGGCTGAGATGACGGCGAATCATCGCAGCGTCAATGCGCCCCCGTTCGCCGTCCCACGAGGAGCCGGGGTGCTCGTAGACGGGCACCACGCGCACGCCCGTCGACGCAAGTCCCGTGAGCTCGGCAAGGTACGGCGCGCACGCCGGCTCACGATTGCCGTACACCACGAGCGCGTCTTCGTAGGCCGCACCACGTAGCGCGCTGTCGAGCAGCACTGAGCGCACCGGCGTGATACCCACGCCGCCGGTGAGGAAGACGACGCGAGCAGGCGGCCGTGGCAGGCCGAGCCTCCCTCCCGGACCAGCGATCGTGACGCGGTCACCTGCCTCTAGGCGCCGCAGCGCTTGCTTGAACGGTGAGCCGGACAGCCGCGTTGCCATATCGAGGCCGGGGTCTCCGGGAGCCGACGCGTGCGAGAACGTCCTCGTCTGCTCGCCGTCGTCGGCCTCAAGGGTGAGGCGGAACCACTGCCCCGGCTCGAATTCGTAGCCCTCCGGGCGGGCGAGTGTGAGCATGACGACGTCACCGCCACACCCGTCAACTTGCGTCACGATCGTTCGGTAGGAAGACACGCGGCGACCCCCTTCCGATCCCACCGGGAGCGCCTAGCGGACCACGTAGAGCAGCACCGCCAAGAAGTGACACGTGCTGCCGGCGAGCACCCACGCGTGCCACACCGCATGCATGTACTTCACGCGCTTCATGACATAGAAGATCGTACCGGCCGTGTAGCTGAGCCCCCCGGCGAACAGCAGCCAAACGCCCGCCGGGTCGAGATTCTCGACCAACGGACGGAGCGAGAAGACGACGAGCCAGCCCATGCCCAAGTAGACGAGCGCCGAGAGCCACCGCGGCCGATACGCCCAGAACGCCTCGGCGGCAATGCCGACCACGGCAAGCGTCCAGATGACCGAGAAGACCGCCCAACCCCCGTCCCCACGTAGCGTGACGAGGCAGAACGGCGTGTACGTGCCGGCGATGAGCAAGTAGATCCCGCAGTGGTCGAAGATCTTGAAGAGATGCTTGACCCGCGGCTGCTGGAAGCTGTGGTAGAGCGTCGATGCCGTGTACTCGAGTACAAGCGAGACGCCGTAGACGATGGCGCTTGCGAGCTTGTAGGGGTCGTTAGCGAGCGCGGCGAATACGACAAGCAACACCAGCGCGGCGACAGACAGCCCTATGCCGAGGCCATGGATGATGCTGTTGGCGATCTCCTCGCCCAGCGTGTAGTCGCGTCGGCCCTTCTTCGAAGGCAGCGACGCAGCAGCGGTTCCGCTTGTCACATCGGTCCTCTCCGCACTCGATTGCACGTGCTAGCGTACCACCGCCGCTTCTTGGGTGGTGCGGGGTATGTGCACCTGTGAGGCCGCTCGCGGCACCTGTTTGAGGAGTCTTCTTGATCGAGACCGTGCGGATCCGCGTGATCGTCGAGGGACGCGTCCAAGGCGTTTGGTTCCGCGAGTCGACACGCCGTATGGCGGCCGGAGCCGGTGTCGCAGGCTGGGTACGCAACCTCACCGATGGTCGCGTCGAAGCCGTCTTCGAGGGAAGGCCCGAGCGCGTGGCCCAAGCGGTTGCGTGGGTGGGCCGGGGACCCGAGCGCGCGGCGGTCACCACCGTCGACCGGTTCGAGGAGGCCCCGGAGAATCTGGCCGGCTTCGATGTCAGGCCCACGGCCGCCCCGCCCGGCACGCCCTGACGACGGGGTGATTCGCGGCGGCCTATGGCGGCACCCCGTGCGGTTGCGGGTGAGTACTCCCGACTACAGCGACACACGTCGCTCAACAGCGAAGGACCGGCGTATCGGCCGGCCCCTCGCGTGATTCTCTTGGTGGAGACGATGGGGCTCGAACCCACGACCTCAGGCTTGCAAAGCCCGCGCTCTCCCAGCTGAGCTACGTCCCCGTGCGCGAGGATTCTAGCAGCGGCGTCCCGCACGTTCCAGCGGTTACCCCGAGCCATACGCTCTTCACGCAGAACTCGCGTCCCGGACACCCGCCCGAAACGCGGGCTCCGCGATGCTTCCGGCATCGGCCCGAAACGCGGGCTCCGTCCAAAGGCCCGGCCGCGAGCCGCAATATGCGCAAGCCGGGTTCGTGAGAGAAGGCGGGCCGCCTCTGCGCCCGCCTTCCTCGCGCACCGGCGCCGCTGCGCCGGTCTCAAGAGCTGGGTGACCGGGATGGCCTTCGCTTCGCCCGTGCTGCCCCTCCAAAGGGCTATCCTCGGGGCCTCTTGAACGCTTCTGTCCGTGCGCTCGCATCCCCGTACCGCTGCGGGCTTATGCCTGACCCTCGGCGACCTCGGATCGAGTACTCACACACCAGGGGCGTCTGTCCTACGGACGCCTCGTCCAACCTTCACAGACAACCAGCGCACTCAACTCGCAAAGAACTGTCTCTCAGATAGCGCGCACGAGGGCCTTACTCTGCCATCCCGGCCGGATGTTCGGCTATGCAGGTTGCATCCACCTCGAAGGTGTCTCCTTTCGCATGCCGACTGCGGCGAGGCGATCCCCGCCTGCTATGACTATTCCCACGCCGCACCCGCATACAAACCGCCATACTGCCGAAGCCTTGGAGGCCTTCGCCTTCGCAGCCTTCGCATCTCTACTGCAACTGCTCGATCATGGATGCGAGCTGCGTCTCGGTGGCTCCACCGACGATCTGGCCGGCCTGCACGCCATCGCTGTTGACGAAGAAGAACGTCGGTACCCCGGTCACGCCGAGCGAAGCCGCGAGCGCGCGCGCGTCGGTGTCGGTCTCGACGTTGAGGATGCGGAACTCCACGTCATCGCCGTAGCGCTGTTTCAGCCTGTCGACCACAGGCTCCATCTCCTTGCAGGCGGGTCAACTGTCCGTGTAGAACTCCAGAAAGACCGGCTTGCCGGCCGTGGGAATCTGCTGCGACGACGTCGCGGCGCCCTTCTCGAGCTCGCCGGGCCACGCCTGGATGCCCGCCGCGAAGTGGCGGATATTCGTGAACCCCTGCGCCTTCACGATCTCAAGCGCGGTCTGCGATCGGGCTCCGGTGGCGCAGTAGATGAGGTAGAGGCGGTCCTTGTCCCAGCTCCCCACCCGGCTCTCCACCGTCTCGATGGGGACGTTGATGGCGCCGGGGATGCGCCCGAGCTCGAACTCGGCGGGCGAGCGCACGTCGACCACCTGGGCACCCTGCTTGATTGCCGCGGCCGCTCCCGCGGCGTCGACGTTGGAGACCCCGGTACCGCCAGCCGGGCGCGAGAGGTTCCAGGCGACGAAGATCGCCGCCACGACCAGGACAACGACCAGAACCACGTTCTTCGGCTTCATGCACGCTCCTCGCATCCGCCCGATCAGAGTCTCAATATACCCCATGGGGTATGCCGCCGACAAGCGGTCACGCTCCGGGTCCCTCTCGGGGATAATCACCCTACTCCTGTTCCACAGCAACCCGCTCACCAACAGGGACTCTCGCCGCGTCCTGAGAGGAGCCCATGGCCGACCCGAACGCCACCGCGCACCGTCGCAACACGTCGTCGCCCGCCGACGAACCGCCGCTGCGCGCGGAGATCCTCACCGCGGACCGCCTGTCCGACGAAGCCCGCGGCGTCGCGGCGCTGCAGCACTACAGCGCCGAGCCGCACGGCCGCTCAACCCCGCTCACAGGACTCATCGAGCGCGCGGCGACGTGGCTCGCCGAGGACAACGCGGAGCTGTCCAGCGCGGTGCGCTCAGGAGTAGGAGCTCCTCCTGCGGGCGAGTGGCTGCTCGACAACTACTACCTGATCGAAGAACAGGTGCTCATCGTCCATGAGGACCTGCCCGCAGGCTACGGCGCCGAGCTTCCACACCTGACCAGCGGCGAGCATGCGGGCTTCCCACGCATCTACGAGGCCCTGCTCGGCCTCGTCGCCCATACGGACTCGCGCATAGATGAGGAGCGTCTCATCAGCTTTGTCGCGGGCTATCAGGACGTCGCGGCGCTCGCTATGGGCGAGGTCTGGGCGATCCCGATCATGCTCCGGATCGCGATCGTCGAGAACCTCAGGCGCCTGTCGCGCTCGGTCGTCTCGACGATGCGCGCCGAACGCGCCGCCGACACGTGGGCAGAACGCCTCCTCCTTGCGTCGCAGGACGCACCCGAGACGCTGACTTCGCTGCTCGCCCGTCTTGAGGCCGAAGCGTCAGACGCCCATCCGTCCTTCTACGTCCGCCTTGCACAGCGCCTTGCGGACCTCGAGCCCATGCCCGAGGCGGTCAGTATCTGGACCGAGCGCTGGCTCGCATCAACCGGCATCTCGTTCGAGTCCACCGCAGTAGCTCAACAGCTCGCCCAAGCTGCGAACCAAGTCTCCATCGCCAACGCGATCACCTCTATCAGATTCCTCGACGCGCTCGAGTGGCGCACCTTCTTCGAGCGCGTCTCGCTCGTCGAAGAGATCCTGCGCAGGGATCCGTCGCACACCTACGCAGCGATGGACTTCGCGAGCCGAGACCGCTACCGTCATGCGCTTGAGCTCATGGCGCGCCGCTGCCCGAAGTCGGAGATCGAACTCGCCGAGACGGTGGTCGCGCTCGCTCGCGGCGCGATCGTCGCCGACCCGGCCGACGCGGTGCGAGGACACGTGGGCTGGTGGCTCATTTCCGGCGGGCGCTACGAACTCGAGGGGCTTGTCGGCTACAACCCGCTGACCCGGGAGCGGCTGTTCCGGGGGCCGCTCAGAAACCGGGGGCTCTTCTACTGGGGCACGCTCGTCGTCACGGAGGCGGTGTTGATCGCCGGCCTTGCGTTGACGGCGCTCGTCGCCGGAGCTTCGCCCGAGCAGACCGCCCTCCTCGTGCTGCTGGGAGTGCTGCCGGTCTCAGAGATCGCGATCACCCTGCTCAACAGGGTCTGTTCGTTCACGTTCGCCGCGCGGACGTTGCCAAAGCTAGACCACCGCGTCCCCGTGACAGACGACCACCGCACTCTCGTGGTCGTTCCGGCGCTGCTGACGTCTTCAAAGACCGCGCAGCATGTGATCGCGAACCTCGAGGTGGCCTACCTCGCGAATCGCGATTCCAACGTCGGCTTCACGCTGCTTGGCGACGTGCGGAGCGCCACCCAGCCCCTTCTCGCCTCAGACGAGCAGATCCTGGAGGCCGCCGTGCGCGGGATCTCCGAGCTCAACGCCCGCTACGAGGCCGAGCACGGGCGACGACCCTTCCACCTGCTGATGCGCCGACGGACCTTCAGCGACAGCGAAGGCGAATGGATGGGCTGGGAACGCAAGCGCGGCGCACTCGTCGAACTCGTGCGCGAGATGCGCGGCGAGCCCGAGACGACGTTCTCGACGAAACTCGGCGACGAGGAATTCCGGCGCTCATGCGCGTTCGTCATCACGCTCGACGCCGACACCGTCCTGCCGCTCGACGACGCCCGCAAGCTCATCTGCACGATAGCGCACCCCTTGAATCGCGCTCGGCTTGAGCCGGGACGGCGAATCGTCACGCGAGGATACGGCCTCGTCCAGCCGCGCGTGAGCATGACGATCGCGGGCGCGGAGCGCAGCCGCTACGCCGCCCTCTACTCGGGGTTGCCTGGGATCGATCCGTACGCGAACGCCGTGTCAGACACCTACCAGGACGTGTTCGGCGAGGGCTCATTCACCGGCAAAGGAATCTTCGAGGTCGACGTCTTCGCGCACGTGCTCGAAGGCCTGTTCCCGGAGAGCACCCTGCTCAGCCACGACCTGCTCGAGGGATGTTTCGTCCGCACCGGGCTCGCGAGCGACGTCGAGGTGCTCGACGACCACCCGGCGAACTACCTCGCCTCCTCCTCGCGCCTGCACCGCTGGATCCGAGGTGACTGGCAGACGGTCCCGTACCTTGGCGCGACGATCCGCACCGAGGACGGCACCGCGATAGCCAACCCGCTGAGTCTCTTGCACCGCTGGAAGCTCACCGACAATCTGCGACGCTCGCTGGTAGCCCCGGCGACGGTTCTCTTCATCACGGTGGGATGGGTGCTAGTTCCCGGGCAGGCCCTCTGGTGGCCGCTCGCCGGTTTCCTCGTGGTGCTGTTCCCGGCCCTCTTCTCCTTCCTCGATGCGCTGGCGTCGCGACCGGGGTCGGTGCCGTTGTCGACGTCGCTGCCTGGGATCGTGCGCGATCTCGGGGCTGGCGTGTGGCGCGAGACGCTCGCACTCGCGACACTCCCGCACAAGGCTCACCTTACGCTCGATGCCGCATTCCGGGCGCTCTGGCGCCGGTTCGTCAGCCGTCGGAGCCTCCTTGAGTGGGAGACCGCCGCAGACGCGGAAAAGCGGGCGGGCACCACGGCGCGAACGTTCTACCGCACGATGGGGCCCGGGGCACTGGCTTCTGTCGCCCTCCTCGCTCCGGCGGTCTACCTCGAACCCGCGCGCGCCGCGACCGCACTCCCGCTGGCGTTGTTGTGGGCAAGCGCCCCACTTGCCGCATGGTGGTTGTCCACACCGCTTCCCGTGCGGGAGACCGAAGCCCTCAGCGACCCGGACCGGCAGTCGCTGCGGCGCGTCGCGCGCGCGACATGGCGCTACTTCGACGCCTTCGTCACCGCAGAAGGCCATCACCTAGCGCCCGACAACTTCCAGGAGCAACCGCGCGGCGTCGTGGCATGGCGCACGTCGCCCACGAACGTCGGACTGCAGCTGCTCACCTACCTTGGCGCCTACGACCTCGGACACATCACACTCGACGGGCTGGTCGAACGCGTCTCTGCAACGCTGTCGACGTTGGCCGGACTCGAGCGCTTCCGCGGGCACTTCTACAACTGGTACGACATCCGCACCTTGAGTCCGCTCCACCCTGCATACGTGTCGACTGTCGACTCGGGCAACCTCGCGGGCCACCTGCTCGTGCTGCGCATCGGGCTCCTTGAGGCGAGCGAGTCCCCGCTCCTCGGGCCGCAGGTGATAGCCGGCGCCCGGGACGGCGTGCGCCTCGCGCTGGAGGACCTCGTGGCCGGCGAGCCGAACCTCGGACCGGTCGAAGCCGTGCGCCGGTGCCACGAGTGCCTGGAGGCCCTCGAGCGCTCGCTCGCGCTGTCGGCGCCCCCGCACGACTTGGGCTCGTGGTCCGCCTTGCTCACGCGAGCACAGCGCACCTTCGAGGACACGCTCGCCGCAGTCGACGAACTCGCAGAGCCAGCCGCTGATGCAGAGCCTGCCGCAGGCGCTCCCGACGTGCGACACGCCACCGCGCCGCCGGTACCGGGCACGCCGCTCGAGGCGCTCAGGGCGTCGGTCTACGACGCGGCGCGCGCCGTCAGCCGACCTCTCGCCCTGGTGGGCACCCTGGCGCCATGGGCGACGCACCTTGACGATGCCCCGGTCGCCGTACGCGAGCATCCTGCGCTGCAGCCGCTGTTCGCACACACCCCGAGCCTCGTGGGTCTCGCGGAGGGGCTCTCCGACGCCCTGCTCGCGCTCGCCGAGCTAAGCGAAGACCAGAACGCCGACGTCGCGCGCTGGTCAGGCGAGGTTCTCGGTCTGTTTCGTCAAGCTCGCCCGCACGCAGTCGAGCTCCTCGCACGGCTGCGCCTCAACGGTGACATCGCACGCGAGATGTGGGAGCACACCGACTTCCTCATGCTCTACGACCCGCACCGCCAGCTCTTCTCGATCGGCTACAACCTAGCCGAGGGCAAGCTGGACAACAGCTTCTACGACCTCATAGCGAGTGAGTGCCGGCTTGCGAGTTTCCTCGCCATCGCGAAGGGAGACGTCCCGCAAGAGCACTGGTTCCGGCTCGGGCGCGCGCTCACGGGAACGCGAAAGGGTCGCGCGCTCGTCAGCTGGTCGGCATCGATGTTCGAGTACCTGATGCCGGTGCTCGTCATGCGGGACTGGCCCAAGACCCTGCTCGCTGAGACATACCGCTCGGTGGTCGTGCGGCAGATCGCTTACGGCGCCGAACGCGGTGTGCCTTGGGGCGTCTCAGAGAGTGCGTTCAACGCGAGAGACGCCGAACTCACCTACCAGTACCAGGCGTTCGGCGTTCCAGGTCTCGGCCTCAAGCGCGGCCTGTCGGACGACATCGTCGTGGCGCCGTACGCTTCGATCCTCGCGCTGCCGTTCGCACGTGATGCGGTACTCGGCAATCTCGCATTGCTACGGACACAAGGCGCCGAAGGCCGCTACGGCTTCTACGAGTCGATCGACTACACAGCGGGACGCGTACCGGCCGGACAGAGCCGCGCGGTGGTTCGCGCGTACTTCGCACATCACCAGGGGATGAGCTACGTGGCCCTCGTCAATGCGCTCACGGACACTGTGATGCAGCGGCGGTTCCACGCCGATCCCATGGTGAACGCTGCCGAGTTGCTCCTGCAGGAGCGCGTACCGCGCAACATCGTCCTCGTGGAACCGCACGTCGAGGAAGTACGCGAGGTGCGTTCAGTGCGAGAACTGCCGCCGCCCGTCGCGCGCACATACCCGCTCGCCGAGACCCCCGTGCCCGCGACCCACTTCCTGTCCAACGGCGTCTACTCAGTCATGGTCACGAACGGTGGCGGTGGCTACTCGCGCTGGAACGACCTCGCAGTCACCCGCTACCGCGAGGACGTGACACGGGACTGCTGGGGCACCTTCTTCTACGTGCGCGACGCGGCGAGCGGGACGTGCTTCTCGGCGCCGCACAACCCCATGCCCACTCGCCCTGATCGCTATCACGTGACGTTCGCGCCGGACAAGGCGGAGTACCGCCGGTTCGACGGCGATCTCGAGACGCACGTCGAAGCGGCCGTGTCCCCCGAGGACGACGTCGAGGTGAGGCGCCTCGCCATCACGAACCACGGGCTCACGGAGCGCTCACTGGAAGTCACTTCATACTTCGAGATCGCCTTGACCGCGCAAGCCGCTGACCAGGCTCACAAGTCATTCTCGAACCTCTTCATCGAGACCGAGGCGCTGCCCGGGACTCACGCGCTGCTGTTCTCGAGGCGGCCGCGGAGCGCCGATGAGCGACGAGCGTGGGGTCTGCACGTGCTCGCCTGTGAACAGCAGGAGTGCGAATGGTCGTACGAGACGGACCGCGCGGCGTTCCTCGGCCGGTTGCGCAACGTCACCAACCCCGTGGCTATCGAGCGCGGCGGGCGTCTGCCCAACACGCACGGAGCGGTCCTCGATCCTTGCTGTGCGATGCGGCGGGCCCTCACGGTACGCCCCGGGGAGACCGCTCGCCTCGTGTTCACGAAGGGTGTCGCGCGCACGCGGGACGAGGCCCTGCGCCTGACGGAGAAGTACCACGAGGCCGCAGCCGCGCAGCGTGCCATAGACCTGGCATGGACCGCTTCGCAACTCGAGCTGAGGGACCTCGGCATCACGCCGCGTGAGGCCGTAACCATCGAACGCCTCGCCTCGCGCCTTCTGCTCACAGACCCGCACTCGCCGCTCAAGATCAAGACGCCGGTCGAGAACGGGCTGCGGATTGACGGCCTATGGTCGATCGGCATCTCAGGCGACCATCCCATACTGCTCGTGCGTGTCGACGAGATCGAGCACGCTCCGCTGGTCCGCCAGGCCCTGCTCGCACATCAGTATTGGCGGCACAAGGGTCTCGTCTCCGACCTCGTCATCCTCAACACGAAGCCGAGCGCGTACGCGAGCGAGCTCGAGGACCGTCTGCGCCTCCTGGTGCGCACCGGACACGCACTGCAGATGCTCGACAAGCCGGGCGGCGTCTACGTGCGCCGAGCGGACCAGATGCACCCCGACGTGCTGAACCTGCTGCTCACCGTCGCCCGGGCGTGCCTGGACGGCGGCACAAGCCTGGAGCTCCAGCTCAACCGTCGCGGCGAGCTCCTGGCGACGACCGACGCGTTCGTGCCTTCTCGCAGCCCTGAATCCTGGCCTGCCCCGCCGTTCGCGCGGCCCGAGCTCGCGTGCGACAACGGCCTCGGCGGCTTTGACGCCGCGACGCGGGAGTACGTCATCGTGCTCGAAGGCGAGGACGCCACGCCGGCGCCGTGGATCGACGTCCTCGCGAACCCGCTCTTCGGAGCAATCGTCTCCGAGGCGGGCATCGGGTGCACGTGGGCGCTCAACAGCCACGAGAACCGCATCACCACCTGGAACAACGACCCTGTGAGTGACGGCTCGGGCGAGATGCTCTACGTGCGCGACGAGGAGACCGGCGAGTTCTGGAGCCCCACGCCGTTGCCTGTGCGCACCCCCGAGCCCTACGTGATCAGACATGGGCGTGGCGGCGTTCGCTTCGAGCACACGACCCGCGGCATCGCGCACATACTCGACTGGTTCGTCGCGGCCGACGACCCGGTGCGCGTCTGCCGGTTGAAGCTCACGAACCTCTCCGGACGCCAGCGCCGCCTGTCCGTGACCCAGCTCGTGGAGTGGGTGCTGGGCGACTCCCGCTCCAAGGCGCAACACCTGGTAGTCACCTGGTTCGACGCCGAGGACGCGATACTCACCGCGCACAACCATTTCAACTTCGACTTCCCCGGGCGCTGCGCTTTCCTCGCATGCGACCGGCCGCTTCACTCGTGGACGGCGAGCCGCACCGAGTTCCTCGGTCGCAACGGACGCGCGGCCGATCCCGACGCGATGCACCGCACGGGACTCGCGGGAGCCTCCGGGCGCTTCCACGACAACTGCGGCGCCCTGCGAACAGACGTCACACTCGCACCCGGCGCGAGCGTCGAGGTCTCCTTCCTCCTGGGCCAGACGGCGACTCTCGACGAGTGCCGCGAGATCGTCGCCCGCTACCGCCGTCCCGCAGCGGTCGACAAGGCGCTCGCCGACGCGCGCGGCTTCTGGGACGACCTTCTCGGCGTCGTCGAGGTGGACACGCCCGACGACCGACTCGATCTGCTCATGAACGGCCACCTCCTCTACCAGGTCACCGCGTGCCGGTTGTGGGGTCGCACGGCCACGTACCAGTCGAGCGGCGCGTACGGCTTCCGAGACCAGCTGCAAGACGTGCTCGCACTACTCGTGGCCCGCCCGGACCTCGTGCGCGAGCAGATAGTCGAGGCGAGCAGGCATCAGTTCCCCGAGGGCGATGTCTTGCACTGGTGGCAGCCGCTCTCAGGACGCGGCGTTCGAACGCACATCACCGACGACCGCCACTGGCTGCCGCTCGTTGTAGCCGAGTACCTCGAGACGACCGGCGACGCGAGCGTTCTCGACGAGGTGACGGCGTTCATCGACGGTCCCGCGCTCGCGTCTGACGCTGAGGACGCCTACCTGCAGCCGGCGACCTCCGAGCAGGCCGCGACCGTCTACGAGCACTGCATCAGAGCACTTGAGACTGGACGGACCGTGGGCGAGCACGGGCTGCCCCTCATGGGTGGCGGCGACTGGAACGACGGCATGAACCGCGTGGGACACGAGGGGCGTGGTGAGAGCGTGTGGCTCGGCTGGTTCCTCGCCTACACCCTCGCGCGCTTCGCGGTTGTCTGCGAGTCCCGCGGCGATGCGGACCGCGCGCGCGACTACCGCGCGTGGGCATCCGGACTCGGCGCGTCGATTGAAGCGACGAGTTGGGACGGGGCGTGGTACCGGCGAGCGTACTTCGACGACGGCACTCCACTCGGGTCCCGCGACTCGGAGGAGTGCCGCATCGACGCCGTAGTCCAGGCGTGGGCGACGATCTCGGGCCTCGCCGACCCCGAGAACGCGCAGGTCGCGCTCGACAGTGTCGAGGAGAAGCTCGTGCGCCGCGAAGACGGACTCATAGCGCTCCTCACGCCGCCGTTCGACCGCATGGAGCACGACCCCGGCTACATCAAGGGTTACGTCCCGGGTGTTCGTGAGAACGGGGGCCAGTACACGCATGCCGCGCTGTGGGTCGTGCTCGCCTACCTACTGCGCGGGGATGGCGATGCGGGCGCCGCGCTCCTCGACCTCATCAACCCGATCAGGCACACCCTGGACCGTACCGGTGTCGAGCGTTACAAGGTCGAGCCGTACGTGGTCGCCGCAGACGTCTACGCGGTTGCACCTCACACCGGGCGCGGAGGATGGACGTGGTACACCGGCTCGGCATCGTGGTTCTACCGCGTGGCGCTGCATCACCTGCTGGGGTTCCGAATCGTGGCCACCTCGAGCGGTTCTAGGCTCGTGATCGACCCGTGCATCCCCAAGCGTTGGACGGGGTTCTCGCTCACGTACCGTCACGGCGCCACGGTCTACCGCATACGCGTGGACAACCCCCGCGGCGTGAACCGCGGCGTCGCGCGCATCAGCGTCGATGGCTTGGTGCACGAAGGTGACGGCGGGGTACCGCTCGTTGAGAACGGCCTCGATCACGACGTGGTCGTGACGATGCTCAGCGCGTGAGACCGGCACGGGCAGACTCGTCACGAGCGGGGGGCGCCGAACCCCGCGAATGCTGCGTGAAACGTCCGGGTACTCTCGCGCGCGTGCGCAGACACTCGGGTGCTCACCCAGACACCCCTCAGTCGAACCAGCGCCGATGGAAGAACCTCAGCAGCGTCTGGTCGCCCAGAAGCCGGCGTGCCGTGAGGACGGGACGCGCATACGCGGCAATCGGATAGCGGAGCCGGTCGCCGGGGTCCTGCACCGCGCGCCATACCTGTTCGGCAGCCTTTTCGGGCGAGGTGCGTTTCGTGATCGAGGCCTCGAACCGCCGCATCGAGCGCACGTATGGCTCGTACTCGCGTCGCCCGGGCACCGGTTCGTCCGTTGCGGGCAGCGCCTTGCCCCAGATCGCCGTCTCGACGAACCCCGGCTCGATGATCTTCACACGGATGCCGAACGGCTTGAGCTCGTGCCACAAACCCTCGGATACCCCCTCGAGCGCCCACTTCGACGAGTTGTAGCCTGCGAAGAACGGGAACGTCATCCGCCCCCCGAGCGAACCGACGTTGACGATGAGGCCGCTGCCGCGCGCACGCATCGCAGGCAGAAATCCCCGGATGACCTCGAGTTGACCGAAGACGTTGACGCGAAAGAGCCGCTCGAGTTCCTCGTCCGAGACGTCTTCGAGCGGACCGAACTGCAGCGCCCCGGCGTTGTTGAGGATGACGTCCGGACAGCCGTGCTCAAGCACGCGCCCCGCCAGCGCCGTGCCCGAGCCCGACGCCGCGAGGTCGAGCTGCTCGAGCAGCACGTCGTCAGGGAGCCCCGGCACGGGCGTGGCCGCGTCGCGAACGGTCCCGACGGTTCGCCACCCCTCGCGCGCGAAACGCGAGGCGCACGCGTGGCCGATGCCGGACGATACGCCCGTGATGAGTATGGCCGGCACGCGTTCCCCCGGTTCGCGCGAGGATGAACTCCCGTGATGAGGTATGTATCCAAACGGATGCTATTTCCGCGCGAAGACAGCCGGAATCACCACTCAGCGAGCGCTTCGTGCGCATGTGGCGCTGTCATGCGACGTCGGCGACATCCCCGGGCTGGCGCTTTCGTCCGCGAGTCGTCATACTCCGCACCTGAAGGATGCGGCTTCGAAGTGAGCCGCCCACCCTAGACTCGGTTGTCCTCCACGCTCCCCTCGCGTGCACGCGGATCGACTGCGTCTGCCACGCAGGGCGCCTCCATGTGGCGCCCGGGACAAGGAGAGCGTTCTTGAGTTTCGACAACCTGGGTCTCGACCCCCGCCTCATGAAGGCGGTGGGCGCGATGGGCTACGCCGAGCCGACCCCCATCCAGCGTGAAGCCATCCCGCTCGTGCTCGAAGGCCGCGACGTCGTTGGTGTCGCTCAGACCGGCACCGGCAAGACTGCGGCCTTCGTGCTGCCGCTGCTGCAGCGCACCCCGGCCGCACCGGGCGGCATCCGTGCGCTCGTCGTCACTCCCACCCGCGAGCTCGCGCTGCAGATCGAAGAGGTCGCGCGCGGCGTCGCTCGACACACCCGCCACCGTGTCGCTGTCGTCTACGGAGGGGTGGGCTACGAACCGCAGAAGGCCGCCCTCAAGCGCGGTATCGACGTGCTCGTCGCGTGCCCGGGGCGCCTGCTCGACCTCGTGGGCCAAGGCGACTGCGACCTCTCCTCCGTCGAGACGCTCGTGCTTGACGAGGCCGACCGCATGCTCGACATGGGCTTCTGGCCGGACGTTCGGCGCATCATCGCGAAGCTCCCGGCGAAACGGCAGAACCTGCTGTTCTCCGCCACGATGTCGCCCGATGTCGTGAAGGTCATCGACGCGACGCTCGCTGACCCCGTGCGCGTCGAGGTCACGCCTCCCTCGACGCCCGTCGAAGCGATCGAGCAGTCGCTCTACCCGGTGGGCGCCAAGCAGAAGACCGACCTTCTCATCGATCTCGTCCGCCATCACAACCTCAAACGCGCGCTGGTCTTCACACGCACGAAGCATCGCGCCGATCGCGTGGCGCGCGTCCTGGGCAAGGCGGGCATCCGCGGAGCGGCCATCCACGGCAACAGGTCGCAGGCCCAGCGCCAGAAGGCGCTCGAGGACTTCAAGAACGGCCGCGTGCACGTGCTCGTGGCGACCGACGTCGTGAGCCGGGGGATCGACATCGACGACATCACGCACGTCGTGAACTTCGACCTGCCGAACGTTCCGGCCGACTACGTGCACCGCATCGGCCGGACCGCACGCGCGGGGAGAAGCGGCAACGCGATCTCGATGATGGCACCCGACGAGCACGATAACCTGCGCGACATCGAGCGCGAGATCGGCGCGACGCTCGCGTGCGAAGACCATCCCGGCTTCACCTACACCGAGGAGCGGCTGGTTCCGGATCCCGGGCGCGCCGCGCGACGCACCGCGCCAAAGCCGGGAGGCGGGGGCATGAAGCCGAACCGGCGGCGCCGCCGCAGGCACCGCCCGCCAGCCGCCAGCTAGTCGAGCGCGACAGACAGTGCCAGAAGCTATCCAAGAACACTATCGGGCGACCTCTAGGACCCTGCGCACGAGTTCGTCGCTCACGATGCCGAGGTTCTCACCATGGGGCGTCTGCACCCTTAGGACCTGATCACCGGCACTGAAATACACACCCGCCGCAAGACCCGCACGGCTGTAGAACTGGATGGAGTAGTCGTTGGTGGTCTCACCAGGCGCTGCAGTTCGCTCGGCAGCGTTGAACGCGGAGAGGATTCTTCCGAACCGCTTATCGTCAGCGGCGAAGACCGTCTCTCGCTCCGACGGCCCATCCCAGAACTCGATCTTGGTCACTTCAGCGGGATTGAGGTAGCCTCCGGGGCGCGGTGTCGTGTCGAGAGAGGAAAGCTGCTTCTTGAGGCTTTCCAGCTCTGAGGAAAGATCGAGCGTCCGGTACGCACCCTCCTTCTCGAGCAGCGAGAGAGCATCGAAGTCCCGTGGCGTATCCCTGAATCGCAGGGTCGGGCGGAACCCTTCCAGGCTCTCGATCGCCATCCAGCGCAGCGGCAACTCATTCGCGAGAACGTCGCCGAAGGCTACGCCAAGGGAGCGTAGCTCGTAGGTCTGGTCCTCACTGAACACCCTGTCGTCGAGCATCCGCTGGAGGACGGGCAGGTCAGCAGCTGACTGCCTGAGCCCAAGGACGCCGTATCGCTCCTGGGCGACCGCGGCAACGACGGCTCGTTGCGAATCGAGTCGCTTTCGTTCGGCGCCAGAGAGTTCCCTGTACGGGAGGTCATCACGTGCGGTCTCGGGCTTGGCGCAGCCTGCCAAGGATCCGGCCAAGACGACGGCGATCACCAGCGCAGCGGCATGTAGACTCAGAGTGGTCTTCACTGTGCGTATATTCCTCCGAAGCCGAACACCGACCCCAACTCCATCAAGATGGTCTTCGCCAACATAGACAACAGCGACTACTCGCACGTGTGGTGCAGCCCGGTCTTCGTTGACCGGAGGTAGTGGTGCCGCACCTGAGGGGGGTACGCGAGACGATGCCTGCGGCTGGTCCAGCAGAGACGATGATTGACAGCAAGAACCGGCGCTCTGCGCGTTCGCGGCGTATCCGCGCCGGTCGATGGGCACTGGGCGGTGCACTGTGGGGTGCGCTGAGTTTCGCGGTGCGCGGGTTTCTCCCTGACTTGTACTTCGACCTGCTCGGCTACACGCTCGGTCGCGCGCTGCAGTGGTTGATGCCCATGTCGTGGGCGGCCCACATCGAGGAGGGTCTTGGCATCATGTGGCTCGGTAGCCACCTCGTTGCCTTCCTCGCCGTTAGTGCGCTGCTCGGTGCCGGAGCTGGACTGGGGTTGTGGTGGTTGTCGGAGGGTCTCCGCGAGTGGCCTGTTCGGAGGATCCGGAGGCGACCGCCGAGGCGCTGAAGCCGTTCTTTCCGGAGTCTGGAAGCGGCGTGGGCGCTAACCCCGCTTCTCGCCCGGCGCGGGAAACCAACGGGGAGAGTGGTGGGCCCGGATGGATTCGAACCATCGACCTCACGGTTATCAGCCGTGCGCTCTAACCAACTGAGCTACGGGCCCGACTGGGCGAAACGCCCGCATACCTTATAACAGCACCTCGGGGCGGTCAATCAGTGCTTCCCGTTGTGAGGCGCCGACGCTCCCCTCAGTGCCTCACCGTGCGCATTGACCCTTCGGCGGCAGGGGTGTACCCTCACGGTAGTGCATCGTATTCTCTACTCCCAATGGAGTGATCAGCTTGACCAAGGTGAACCTGTCAATACCTGACGAGCTGCTCAGACGAATCGACGCCGAAGCACAGGCGCTCGGCCTGTCTCGCAGCGGGCTCGTCCAGGAGGCCTCACTCCGATACATCGTCCGGTCGTCGGCTGACCGCGAGGCCGAGCGCAGACGACTCAAGGCCGAGGCGGCATCGAGGAGACTCCTGGAGATCGGAAAGCGGCTTGGACTCGGCGATACTGACGCCGTCGCCGAAGTCGCTGCCGCCCGAGTCGAGGCTGAGGTGCGGCACGGTGACTGAGGCTCCGCACGTTGTCGTCGATGCAAGCGTCGCCTTCAAGTGGCTGGTGAGCGAGAATGAGGGATCGGTCGAGGCCGCGCACGAGCTGCTCAGAGACCACATTGCGGGAAGAATCAGACTGGTCGCACCCACGCTCCTCGCACATGAGTTGTTCGGTGCGCTCGCCCGCGACGGGCGCGCGCTGCTCGGCTTGGGGGATGCCATGGACGCGTTCTTCGAACTCGATGTAAGACTCATCGCGCCTGATCAGAGCCTCTTCGCAGAGGCGTCGCGGATGGTTGCCGAAGGGTCCGTGAGCGCGCCCGACTCCGCATACGCCGCACTGGCGCATACCCTCGGGTGCGCGCTGGTCACCGCAGACCGGCAACTGGCTCGCGCAGGCGGAACGGGCCTCCGCGTCCGCTGCATCTAGCCCCTATCGCACACCTGGCAGCACGGTCACATCGAGGCGACGCGAACGAGGTCCGTCGAACTCGCAGAAGTAGACCCCCTGCCAAGTTCCTAGCACGAGGTGTCCGTCCTCGACAGGCACGAGCACGCTCGGGCCGACCAGCGCGGCCTTGAGATGCGCGTCGCTGTTGCCCTCCACGTGACGCCACCCGCCACTTCGCGGCGCGATCCGTGCTAGTCCATCGCACAGGTCATCGCAGACGTCCGGGTCCGCGTTCTCGTTGATGGTGACGGCAGCGGTCGTGTGCGGACAGAAGACGAGCGCGGCGCCAGCGGTCACGCCGCTCTCTCGCACCGCATTGGCGACCTGCCGAGTGACGTCGACCATCTGCTCGCGCATAGTCGTCGTGATCTCCAGCCTCACAGCGCCTCCCGGTCGCAGCGCGTACAATGACATCAGGGTAGAGACTACCCGTAGAGCCCTCACGCACATCACGGAGGTGAGCGCGGTGCAGCAGGTCCGCATAGCGAGTCTCGCGATCGATCCGCGCTCCGACCAGCCCGTGATCATCCTCAAGCCGCTCGACGAAGAGCCTGGCGAGGGCGTGCTACTACCCATCTGGATCGGGCAGGCCGAGGCGACGGCGATACTGCTTGCGGTCGAGGGCGTGCCCCTCAAGCGCCCGATGACCCACGACCTGCTGCGCGACGTGCTCGAGACGCTCGACACCTACGTCGAGCGCGTCGAGATCACCCGCGTCGAGAGCGGCACGTTCTACGCGGCCATCGTGCTGCGCGGCGAGGAGCGCACCCGCATCGTCGACGCACGCCCCAGCGACTCGATCGCGCTCGCCGTGCGTACCGGTGCGCCCATCTTCGTAGCCGAAGAGGTGCTGGCCGACGCCGCCGTCGCAGACGAGTCGATCGCGGGCGAAGAGGAGGTCGACGAGGAGATCGAGGTCGAGCGCTTCCGCGACTTCCTCGAGAACGTCGACCCGAGCGACTTCCAGGGCTAAGAGCGCAGCGCCCGCGCGACCCAGGAGCCGTCGTCGCCCCGGTGCGTGGCCCTACTCGTAGCGGAGCGCCACGATGGGATCGAGCCGGGACGCTTTCCAGGCCGGATAGACGCCGAAGAAGATGCCTACCGCCGCGCTGAAGAAGAACGCGAGCGCGACCGCCCACCACGTGACCTCTGTGGGAACCCAACGCGTGAGCGCGGCCGCCCCGCTCCAGCCGAGCACGATTCCCACGATCCCGCCGGCCACCGACAGCGCGACCGCCTCGATGACGAACTGGCTCATGATGTCGTAGGTTCGCGCGCCCACGGCCTTACGGATGCCGATCTCGCGCGTCCGCTCAGAGACGCTCACGAGCATTATGTTCATGATTCCGATGCCGCCCACCAGTAGTGAGATGCCGGCGATGCCGGCGAGCATGACGGTCAGCGTGCCGAGCAGCGACGAGAGGATTCCAAGCGTCTGCTCCTGCGTGAAGACGCTGAACTCGTCTTCGAAGCGCGGACGCAACGCTTGTTCCATGCGCGCCTTGACGCTGTCGATGCGCTCCGCGTCGGCCGCCTTGACGATGATCGACGAGATGTTGCGCGTCCCCAGCAGCCGCTGTGCAGTCGTAGTGGGCATGTAGACCTGGTTGTCCTGATCGCCCGAGAGCGTGCCTCCCTGCTCAGCGAGAACGCCGATGACGGTGAAGCGCTCTCCGTTGACGGTCAGTTCGCGGCCCACGGGGTTCTGCCCGGGGAAGAGCTCGCGGGCGGGCGTAGCGCCGAGCATCACCACGCGGGCTGCGGTCGCGTACTCGCTGCGGTTGTAGTGGCGCCCGTGGACGTAGTCGGCATTGAAGACCTCGTCGCCCTCTTCGTTGGCGGCCGCCAGCGTCGAGCGGATCGTGCGGTTGCCCGCTTTCAGCACCGCGGCGGCCTGTACCACCGGTACGACGATCGCCTCGCCGCCCAGGCGGCGCTGGATGAGCTCGGCGTCGTCGAGCATGAACTGCTTGCGAATCGTCATGCCCGGCCCTCCCCCGCCTCCGCCGCCCCGCGAGAAGTCACCGGGGAAGGCGAACAGGAGGTTCGACCCGAGCCCCTCGATCTGCCCGGTGATCTCCTGCTGCACGCCCGAACCTATCGCGACAAGCAGGATCACAGCCGCAACGCCGATGATGACGCCGAGCATCGTTAGCGCGCTTCTCACCTTGTTGGCGTTGAGCGCCCGGAGCGCGATGCGGAAGCTCTCGACGAAGTTCACGACGGTGCACCCCCATCCCTCGCCCGAAGCGCTTCGAGCTCCGCTGCGGCGTCGATGCGGTCGGTGACCCGCGTGTCCAGCACTATCCGCCCGTCGGAGATCTCGACGATGCGCTGCGCGTGGCGGGCCACGTTCGCGTCGTGGGTGACGATCACGATCGTCGCGCCCTCGGTGCGGTTGAGCTCTTGCAGGAAGGCCATGATCTCGATGCCGCTGCGCGAGTCGAGGTTGCCGGTTGGTTCGTCGGCGAGCACGATGCTCGGCTCGGTCACGAGCGCACGGGCAATGGCGACGCGCTGTTGCTGCCCGCCGGAGAGCTGATTCGGCATGTGCGTGAGCCGCTCCCCGAGCCCCACACGCTCAAGCGCCGCGCGCGCACGACGCGCCCGCTCTGCCCCGGAGAGGCCCGAGTAGACGAGCGGCAACTCGACGTTGGCCGTCGCCGTGGTGCGCGCGAGCAGGTTGAACGCTTGGAACACGAAGCCTATGCGCTTGTTTCGCACCGCCGAGAGCTCGTTGGGCTCCATGCGCGAGACATCGACGCCGTCGATGGTGACGGCCCCGTTGGTGGGGCGATCGAGCAGCCCCACGATGTGCATGAGCGTCGACTTCCCCGAGCCGCTCGGCCCCATGATCGCGAGCATCTCGCCCTCGCAGACCTGCAGGTCGATGCCGCAGAGCGCGCGCACTTCGATGCCCTCGAGCTCGTAGACCTTCGTGACGCCACTCGCCTCAAGGACGACGCGTCCGCCGCAGGGCGAGGCGTGAGTGCCGTCCCCGGAGGGACGGCTCGTCTGTTCGGTCATTGGTCCTCTGGCTACTGTTTGACGCGGACCGGCATCCCGTCCGTGTACTGGGTCGAACCCGACAGGGCGACGACATCGCCGTCGGCGAGGCCTTCGAGCACCTCAACCTGGGTATCGGTCGTCGCGCCAACGGTGATCTCGGTCTTGTTGAGCTTCCCGTCCTTGACCACGTACACGAAATCCGTGCCACCCTCGCTGAACAGCGCCTCCACCGGGATCGTGAGGGCCGAGCCGCGCGAGCTGACCTCGATGTCGGCGTCGCCCTTCATGCCGATGAGGATGTCGGCATCGATGCCCTCGAGTGCGACCTCGACCTCGAAGATGGTGCCTCCGGTCGCGGTGAGCTGCGCGGCGGGATTCACCCGGCTGACCGTCGAGGCGAACTCCTCGCCGGGGAACGCGTCGAGCGTGACCGCCACCGTCATGCCAGGCTTCACCCGATCGATGTCGGCCTCGTCGACCTCGGCAACGAACGTGAGCGCGTCCAGGTCGACCACGGTGAACGGCGCGGCCTGCGGTGAGACCGCCGAACCTTCCGTGGGCTTCGCCCCACCCCCGAGCGCGGCTGCCGGCGCGTTGAAGATCACCACGCCGCCCATAGGGGCCTTGAGCGTCGCATCCTCTAGCGCCTGCTCAGCTGCGGCTAGCGCTTGGTTGGCCTGCCGAACTCCCTCTTCGGCGGCGTCACGCTGCGAAGCGGGATTTGCCGCCTTCGCCCGCGCGAGACCCGCATTCGCGCTGTCGAGCCCGGCCTTGGCCTGCGCGACGCCCGCTTCGCCCTGTTTGTAAGCCGCCCACGCCTGCTCCTTCTGGAGTTCGAGCGCGGTCAGCGTTGGGCTGTCGGAGGGCAGCATCCCGCTCGCAGCGCCGTAGGCCGCCTCCGCGCTATCGTACGCGCTCTTGGCGGCGGTTCGCCCAGCCACCGCCGCGTCGTAGCCACGCTTCGCGGCCGTGACCCCGGACTGCGCGGCCTTGACGTCGGCGGATGAGCCGCCGGACGCGCCCACGTTCTTGAGCTGCGCCTGCGCCGCGGCCACGCCCGCGCGGGCCTGTGCCACCTGGAGCTCGAGCGCTGTGGTGTCGAGCTGGGCTATCTTGGCGCCCGCCGTCACGGTCTCTCCGTCTTCGACGTAGATGATGTCAATGGCGCCCGGAGCGGTTGGGAAAACGTCCGCGCTGGCGCCTGCTTTGACCTTGCCCGAAGCGGTCACCGTGACGGCGAGGTCCTCAGTCTGTGCCGTCGCGGTCTCGACCTCGGGCCCTGTGCCGCCCGCGCCCATGAACATGAAGGACGCCACAACGGCGAGCACGACGAGAGCAACGATCGCGACGATGATCTTGGTGCGCTTCGACACAACGCCTCCTCGGTAGATCCGTGCTGATACCACCCTAGCCATTGTTCCACAACGGGAGGGCTCTCTCCCCTACAGCCTCTCTTGGATTGGCGCCACGGATTCGCTTCTCATGCCGACGCCCGCCTCAAGCAGCACCTCGACCGCTTCACACATCGCGTCCGCGCAGTGGTGAGCGCCCGCGTCCATGAGGCGCGCGCGCGACGAAACGCCCCACGTGGCCCCCACGGCGAGCATGTTCGCTGCGCGTGCCGCGGCCATGTCGTGGGGGCTGTCGCCCAAGTACGCGCAGTGTGCGGCCTCGACGCCCATAAGCCGCGCCGCGTGGACGAGCGGGTAGGGGTCGGGCTTGTGAACGTCGACGTCGTCCGAGCCTACGAGCACCTCGAAGAAGCGCCCCAGCGAGAAGCGCTCGAGTCCGCGAAGAGCGACCCGGCGCAGCTTCGAGGTGACCACGCCCATGCGCATCCCTGCGGCCGATAGGCGCTCAAGCCCGCCCTCGACGTCCGGATACTCGCTCACGAGGATGTCGTGCACGCGGTCGTTATGCTCGCGGTACGCGGCGAGGAGCGCATCGGCGTGTTCGGCGGAGAACTCGCGCATCTGCGCGGCGAGCGGGATGCCCACGTTGTGCATGAGGACGTCATCGGGCAACGGCTCGCCCAGCACCGTCGCGGTCGCGTGGCGCATCGACTCGCGGATGAGGCCGAGCGTGTCGATGAGCGTGCCGTCAAGATCGAACAGCACGCAGGTCAGCGTGGGGCGTGTGTGCGGGTCTTGAGTCACGTAGTCGAGGGTAGCAGAGCCGACTGGCCATGGATCGGGCCTCGGCTGACCTTGCGGCTCCCGGTTCGCTCGGCCATACGGCGCAGGCGCTCGGAGTCGACTTCGTCAAGACGCTGAAGCCGCCGCTCACGAACGAACTCCGGATCGTCAGAACCCACCCTCACAGCCGTCGTGACGTACACCGCCTCCGAGATGAGTCCGCGGAATGCGAACAGCGACTCAAGGCTCACGTATGAACCCGGCGCCAAGGCGTTCGAGATCTCGAACGGGTGCGGATCCTGCATGCCATATATGGCAATTTGTCGCTCACAGGAGTGCCCTGACCAGACACGCCGAAACGGGCATGCTACCCTAGGGAGCGCCCCCGCCCATGGTAGACAAGGGAGCACAGGTCGTGCGCAGGTCCATCGTACTCTTCATCGCAGCAGCGTTCGTCGTCTGCGCCCCCTCCCCGGCACTCGCTTGGATGAACGGCCCGGAACCCGACGGGTTCGGCACTCACGACTGGATCCTCTACGAGGCTCTCCGAATCGCGCAGCCCTCATGGGTCGACACACAGGCGGCGCTGCTCGTGACCGACGATCCGGACTGGGTCTACGGCGAAGCGGACCGCCCTAACCACTCCTACCTCGCGAGCGGCGCCTACCGTGGCGCGCCCGACGTGGCAGCCACCCTGTACGAACAGGCGGTCGATGCGCACCGTCGCGGCGACTTCCTCGCAGCAAGCCGGCACTTGGGCGTGCTCTCGCACTACTACGCGGACATGGCGGTCCCGTTCCACACGCGCCTCGGACCGCAGGACCTCGCGCTGCATGCTCTGTACGAGGCCGAAGTCGATCGGCTCCTCTCGGAGCCCGGGGCGAACAGCCACTGGGTGAATCCCTGGAGCCGCGCGCCCATCCTCGACGTGCGCGCCTCGACCGTCGACATAGCTCTGGCCTCGCGGGCGATGTATCCCACGCTTGAGCTTCACTACCGCATGGGCGCGATGAACGCGATGACCGAGCTCGTCACCCGCACCATGCTCAACCGCGCGGTCAACGATCTCGCCGACATCATCCAGACCATCCCAACTGGGCTCGGCGTCTCGGACCGGCTCACTGTAAGCACGTCCGTCTCGCACCGCTACCCGGCTGCCGCTCGCACCATCAGCGCGTCCGCGCGCTGCTACGACTCATCAGGGCTGCCCGTGGAGGCGGCGAAGATCGAGTTTCGCTGGAACTACGCGGACGGCTCGGACTCCGTCCACACCTACACCGATGCGGCAGGCGAGGCAAGGGTCGCTGCGGACCCGGCACGCCTGAAGGTGGGGCGGCGCGTCTCGGTGAGCGCCCACCAAGTACGCACGACGCCAGGAGCATCCGCCTCGACCGTGATCGCCTCATCGGCGGGCTCGACCTGGTTCGTGCCCACGGACGAGATCGGTTACGTGCGCACCACCGTCTCCGACGCCTATCCCGCACGCGGCACCGTCGTGAAAGCGGAGACCACGGTGCTCAGCCGCGACGGCAAGCCGATGGCGGAGCTGCCGGTCACGTTCAACTGGCACTACCGGACCAAGACGGTCACGGTCCAGGCCAAGACAGACACTAGGGGCATCGCCCGGAGTTCCGGCAACATAGGCGCGGCTACGCTGGGAAGGCGTGTGCCCGTAGAGGCGTCGGTGACGGGCGGCGGCACCACGCGAACCGCGAAGTCGTCCTTCATCCCCTCGCTCGACATCCAGACAATGGAATCCTCCGTGTCGTCGAGCACGCCGGTCCACGGGACCACAGTCACGGCGCGCACGCGCTGCCTCGATGGCGACGGGCTGCCGGTGGCTGGCGCGACCGTCACGTTCACGTGGCGCTTGCGTACGAAGACGCTCCGCAACACCGCTATCACCGACGCCATGGGCGTCGCCCGGGCGAAGCGCGATATCGGCCGTGCCACGGCGAACTACCCCGTCTACGTGACCAGCACGGCGCCCACACGCAACACCATCAGGACGTCGATGGCGTGGTTCGTACCGCGCAAACCGCCTCCCCCGGCGCCACCCGCCCCGTCGGTGCCGCCGACGAGCACGCCGTAGGGCGTGGGGATCAGAGTACTGCGTAATGTGGCGAGTATAGATTGATGAACCGCAGTAAACTTGCTATGTTCATTGCGTAAGATGCCGATAGACTAGTAAGTCACCGATAGATCACTCTAAATCCACTCCTCGAGGAGGATGATTGATGGATCCGCGCAGAAATCCATTCGCGCCCGGCGCCGGGGCTCAGCCGCCTGCCCTAGTTGGTCGAGACCGAATCATCGAGGCAGCCGACATCGCCCTTCACCGCATACGGGACGGCAGGCTCGAGAAGAGCCAGATACTCCTAGGACTTCGAGGCGTCGGAAAGACAGTCCTGCTGAACAAGATCGGCCAGATCGCAAGAGACCTCGGGTACTTGGAGGTCAAACTGGAGGCGCCGGAGACCCAGCGTCTGGCCGCGTATCTAGCCCCATCGCTCAAGAGTACGCTCATCCGGCTCAGTCGCTCCGAGAGGGCGAAGGAACTAACCGGTCAGGCGCTTGGCGCACTTCGCGGCTTTGCGAACGCATTCAAGATTTCCATCGGGGAGTTCGAATTCGAAGTCAGCGAGGGTCCTGTAGCAGACTCCGGCAACTTGGAGATTGACTTGGCGGCGTTGCTGGTCTCGGTTGGACGGGCAGCCAAAGCCGCCGATGCCACCGTGATTATCCTCGTTGACGAAATCCAGTACCTCAACGAGGACGATCTGCGATCGCTGATCGTCGCATTCCACATGATCTCACAGGAGAGCCTGCCCATCGTGATGTTCGGAGCGGGGCTTCCTCAGGTGGCAGGACTTGCAGGCGACGCGAAGTCCTATGCGGAACGCCTTTATGACTACCCCGCGGTTGGCGCTTTGTCCGCTGAGGCTGCGGGAGAAGCGATTCGGCGGCCACTGGCGGACGAGGGCGTAGGCATTGAAGACGACGCCCTGGCTGAGATCGTCGCTGTGACCGGCGGCTATCCATACTTCTTGCAGGAGTGGGGCAAGCATGCGTGGCAGGTGGCTGACGACTCACCCATAGAACTGAATGATGTGAAGCAGGCAAGCGTTGATGCGACAGAGGCGCTAGACAAGAACTTCTTCCGCGTCCGCTTCAGTCGGCTTACACCTCGCGAGCAAGAGTATCTTCGTGCCATGGCGGAGCTTGGCGCGGGTCCTCACCGTTCAGGGGAAATCGCAGCACTCATGGGCAGGAAGGTGGAGAGTCTTGGCCCTTTGCGAAGCGGCCTGATCGGCAAGGGCATGATTTGGAGTCCCTCTCATGGGGACACGGCGTTCACGGTCCCGCTATTCGATGAATTCATGAAGCGCGAAATGCCCGGCTGGAAGCCCTGAGCAACAAGCCGACGGTCAGGCTGGGCGCGCTCCACGTGAGGAGCGTGGCTTCGGACGTGATCCGGACCTCGACGTACTCGCCTCGTCAGCTGATCGGTCTCATGCGGGTTCCCCGACAGGCTCCTAGCCAACAGAGGCCATGCACAACAGATGAGCAGCATGCACAGAGGGCGCCCCGTGAGGCGCCCTCTTTTCGATTCTCACACCGAACGCCGGAAACACAGACCGCGCGTCGCAGTACCCCCTACCTCACCCGCACCTTCACCGAGTACGGACTGTACGTGAGCGCATTCATCGACGAGTACGTGTTCGCGCCCACCCGGGTACGGAACTTGTAGGTGCCCTTGCTGAGCTTCATCGAAGTGCGGTACGAGCCTCCGGCGCTCGTCTTCACGCTCTTGTACGTCACGTACGCGTAGCGGCTGCCGTTCCAGCGGTAGATCTCCATGCGCACGGTGGTCGCACGCTTCGGCAGCATCGTCCCGCTCAGATAGAACGTGCGGTTCGCCCCCACGCTCGTCATCGACGGACGCGGCACGGAGAGCTTGGCGCGCGGGATGACGCGCATCTTGGGTGCGCCCGCGGTGTAGAGCGGGTTTGCATCCAAGCGCACCCTGAACGTCGTGCGCACGCCCTGATACGGCGTCGCGTTCGCACGATACGCGCCCGGGTCACCCGCGACCGGCGCCATAGTGGCGAAGTCCGCCCACACCCCGTTCACGAAGCGCTGCAGCACGAGCGTGAAGCCGGGCAGCGGCGTCCCGCTCGCGTCGACCATGCGGGCGGTCGCGAGTGGTGACGAGCCGAAGGTGGCATACACCGCCGTCTTGGTGAACGTGATCGTCGCCGTCGTGTTGGTCGCTGCGGGCTCGGCAAGCGAGAGCGGCGAGAGCGACTTCAAGGCGAACGTCACGGTGTGGCTCACCGGGTCGACGACGGGCACAAGCGTCTCCCATGCAAACCCGGTCCAGTGCAGGACCCGAAGCGCGGCGGCACGATTGGCCGGGATGCGCGCGTCGTAGGGCAGCGTGACCGTCGCCGTGCCGGTGAACGTGCCCGTGAACGACAGCTCGTAGTCATCGCCCATGAAGCGGAGCGTGCCGGGTGCCGGAGCGGGAATCTGTATCGCACGGAAGAGCTTCAGCACACCGGGCACCGAGACGTTCGTGATGGTCACCGACGCGACGCCTGAGCCGCTGAGGCCACCGGCCGATACCGCAAGCGTCACTGGTATGCTCGCACCCGCACCCACCGGCACGCTCGATCCCGCGCCCGGCGTGGTGATGGTGAGCGTGGCGAACTGCCCGATGTTGCCCGCCTTGTCGATTGCGCGCACACCCAGCGTGTACTGCGTGCCCGCCGTGAGCGTAGTGAGCGAGGCAGCGCGCGCCGTGGTCGTGGCCATCCGCGAAGCGCCGTTGAAGAGCTCGTAGTGAGCGACACCGGAGTGGGCGTCCGTCGCGGCCGACCACACGAGCGCCACGGATGTGTCGGTGAGCGACGAGTAACTCAAGCTCTGTGGCGCTGCGGGCGGTGTCTTGTCGATCTTCACGCTCGCGGTCTTCGTGGCCTCGACGTTGCCCGAAGCGTCGCGTGCGCGGTAGTCGACGGATGTCGTCCCCTCGGAGGAGATGAGGAACGGTGCGGTATACGTCGTCTCAGCGCCGGTGTTGAGCCAGTATGCGATCTTGGTCACACCGGACCCGGCAGTGTCCGTTGCCGTGATCGTCACCGTGACGTTCGTGCTCGCCCAATCAGCTGCGGGCGTTGCCATGAGCGAGGAGACCGGCGGTTGCGTGTCGAGCACCGTGAACGCTCGCGTGGTCTCCGAAGATACGTTGCCGGCGACGTCGGTCGCCCACACGCGAAGCGTGTGTGCGCCGAGCGTGACGACCGGACCGATGGTCGTCGCTGCGGCAGCGACCGTCTGCGTGGCTGCGTTGTCGAGGCGGTACGAAATACTCGCGACGCCGGAGTGGGTGTCGGCGACGGAGACCGGCACCGTCGCGGTGTTCGCGTAGCTCGCCGTGGCGGTCACGCTGACCACGGGCGCGCTCTTGTCGATTCGGACCGTCGCGGTCTTGGTGGATTCCGCGGTGCCCGTGGTGTCGACGGCGAAGTAGTCGATGGTTGTGGTGCCCTCTGCCGAGACGGTGAAGGTCGCCACGTCAGCGCCGACTGTCGTCACAGTTCCCGGAGGAGTGCGCTGATACCAGATCTCACGCACTCCGCCAACGCCCGCGTTGTCGGTCGCCGCAATCGTGACGAGCACGTCAGCGCGCGCCCAGCCGGCGTTACCGGTCGTCGCAGTACTGCTTGTGAGTTGACTCGATGGTGTCGTTTCGGCCGACGCCCAGCTCACGCCATCGGGCGCGGGCGCCTTCGCCGGCGCACCGAACATCGCCACGCCCACGAGCGGCGCGGCGAGCACGGCGCCGATCACGAGCGCAAGCAGCGCGGGCACCAGTGCCCGGGATACACGTTCACGCATGACAAACCCCTCCCGCCGGAAGTTGCGGACACTCGTTCACGATACCCTAGAAGGCTCCAAGCTCAACACGACAAGCCGACCGAGTACTTGTTCGCGGATGCGCAGCGTATGACACGTCTTGAATCCGCTTCATCCAGAACTCAAGAGTTACCAGATGCAGGTGGTATTGCATCTGGTAGTACCAAGCGCAAGACTGAACGCAGGTGGCAGATGGCTCCGCCCAAGTTCAACGGCGCTCGAGGGGGCGGTGCAGATCGGCTCACTGATGGTGTGCATCGGGTTCGCGGTCGCTCATTCGGTGGCTCCCCCGAGTCCCGCTTCAACGACGTGGTTCAGAAGCGTGTCGTACGTCGCCACCTCGTCTCCCGCGAGTGCGCGCACCGCAAGGAGGCAGTCCGTGACGTCGAGTGCGGGATGCGCACGCTTCAGGCTGAGTGCCGCTGACTGGTGCTCCGTCCCGAAAGCGAAATCACTGGACCCGAGAACCCTCGACAGCACACTCGTCGACTGAGCGGGAGTGAAGGCGTACGCGCCTTGCAACACCCAGAAGCACTCCGCGAGCACAGCCTCGGTCACCACGAGGGGCCCCTGCCCGCGGTGCGCAGCAGCCGTGCGGCGCGCTCGTTCATCCCGGGCCGGATCCAACGCACAGAAGTCGAGAATCACATTCGCGTCCGCTAACCTCACCGTGCGGCCTCCCGTGGCCCACCGGCGATAAGCAGCTCATCGGCGTAGCGCTCGGCATCATCCTCGTCGCGGCCCTTGTGGGCGAAGTGGGCTGCGATCGCTTCGTCCTTCGTTGCATACCGCGGTTCACGTATGAGCCCCTGGGACTCTTCGCGCAACTCAGCGGCGACCTCGAGTGCCGAGAGACGCCTCGCGACCGTCGCATACCCTGCCTTCACCTCGAAGACCACCGAGTCGCCCGTCGTGATGCCGAGTTCGTCGCGCACCTCGACGGGTATCGTGATCTGCCCTTTCGATGTGACCTTGGCGGTGGCGCGCATCGGGACTCCTTACTTTGACAGGTACTCCTTACCCCAGATGCTACTCCTTGAGAATGACGACGTCAAGGCGACCCCGATGCCAAGGGGCGTCGTCTAACAGCCCTCGCCGCTCGCCCGGACCGACAGCCCGGCTTCTACCTACGCGACCCCACCGAACAGCGCCGACGACCCATCAGCCAGGGCAGACAGCGGAACGGCCTCGACATTCTCGGCCATCGGGTAGCGTTTCGTCCCCGGATACACGACTGCAACCCTGGCGAGACCCAGATCCGAGAGCGCCGTCCGTATCGAAGGAGTCATCTTCGGCGCATCGGTTCGCTTGATCTCCACCCCGTAGAGCCTGGCATCGATCTGCAGAACCAGGTCCACCTCCGCGCCCTGATGGGTGGCCCAGAACCAGGCGGCATCGTGCGGCTGCGCCGACAACACCTGCTCGACGACGAATCCCTCCCATGAAGCGCCTACCTTTGGGTGCTCGTAGAGACTCTTCTCCGCTCCGATGCCCAGCAACTCGTGAAGGATCCCGCTGTCTCGTACGTACACCTTGGGGGACTTGACCTGCCGCTTCTTCAGATTCGCGTGATAGGGCTGCAGTTGTCGAGCGACCTGGGCGTCAGTGAGCAGATCAAGATAGTGCCGAACGGTTGGTTGGCTGATATCCAGCGCGCGAGCGGCCTCGGCAGCGTTCCACGTCTGGCCATGGTAGTGGGCCAAGATCGACCAGAGCCGACGGAGCGCCGTCGGTGCCACCCTGACGCCCCACTGAGGCAGATCGCGCTCCAGCAGCGTCTGGATGAACTGCCGCCTCCACGACGTGCTATCGGCGTCAGTGCGTGTCAGGTATGAGCGCGGAAAGCCCCCGCGCAGCCAAAGCCTCGCCTGTCCAGCCGCACCAACCTCGCGAAGCGAGAAGCCGCTGATGGCGATGCGCTCCACCCGGCCCGCGAGACTCTCGGAGCTCTGCCGCTCCAGCTCCCCGAAGGCGCTGCCGAGTATGAGGAAGTTCGCCTTCGACGGACTCCGGTCAACAAGGACTCGCAGCACCGGAAAGAGATCGGGCCGCCGCTGGACCTCGTCGATCACCACCAGACCCTCGAGCGCGCGGAGCGCGGTCATGGGCTCGTCGAGCCGAGCGAGGCTGGCGGGGTCCTCCAAGTCGAAGTAGTTCACCGAGTTTGGATCGAGCAGCTCGCGCGCAAGCGTCGTCTTGCCGCACTGACGGGGCCCCGACAAGACGACTACCGGGGCGCGATCAAGTGCTCTGCGAACGGAGTTGAGTATCTCGGTGCGAGCGATCATGTAGGGATTCTACCATGACATAGTAAAGCCCACCCTCATCTTTTCATGGTTCTGCGGCCGCGGACACCTGCTCCACGCCCCGCGCCCACACCCCTACCGCACGACCACCCTGCGGTACGCCGTCGACACCCCCGCGCCGTGCAGCGTGTCCGCCGGCGCGTACGCGTAGAGCCGCCAGCTTCCGCGCCCAAGGCGCATCGACGCGCGATACGTCGCGTACGAGCCCTTGTTCGTCACGCTCGCCCGCACGCGGTCCACGTACACGTAGCGCCCACGCGTCGCCGAGTACTTGTAGCGCCGCACGTACACGCTCGTCGCCGAAGAGTGCCCCGGCCGAAGAGTGCCCGTCACCGCGAACGTGCGGTACGCCCGCTGCGGCGACCCAGCGGCGGGTGTCGACAGCGCGTGGCGCGGAACGAGCCGCACCGCCGAGCTCACCGCGGGGCGAAAGTCCTCGTCTCCTGCGAAGCGCACCCGTACGTAGGTGCGCCCATATAGCGACATGCCGAACGAGAACCGCCCGGTGGCGCTCGTGGTCGTCGACACGCTCTTGGCGCCGGAGAAGCTTGACGATGAGGAGTACTCGAGCCGAACGCGCTTGCCCGCTAGGACGCGCGAGCCGTCGCGCAGCGTACCGGAAACGCTTGCCGCGGCGGGGATCTTCGTGTTCGACAGCGTGGTCGACTTCGTGCTGAGCACCACGGCGGGCGTGCCGGTCACGTGCACCGTGACCGTCTGCGTGGGCTCGCGGTTGCCCGCGAAGTCTGAGACCACCCAGCTCACGGTGTGCGTGCCCGCGATCGAACACTCGGCGACCGCCGTGAGCGTCGCCTCGCCGTCTGTGCCGGACGCGACGAGCCGCGGCATCCCGTCGTCCACCCACGCATGAACGCTCGCAGCGCCGGACTCCGCGTCGTGTGCCACGACGGGAATCGCCGCCGGACCGTCGTAACGCGCCTGGGCCTGATACGTCGACGATGGCGCCCCGCGGTCGATGCGCACCAGCGCGGTCTTCGGCGTCCCCGCATTCCCCACATGGTCGACGGAGTGATAGTCGAAGAGCGTGACGCCGTCGGCATCGACCCGGAACG
Source organism: Actinomycetota bacterium (assembly GCA_037445775.1). Classification (GTDB taxonomy): domain Bacteria; phylum Actinomycetota; class Coriobacteriia; order Anaerosomatales; family PHET01; genus JBBUX01. Next base: position 4,668 of record JBBIJX010000004.1, on the reverse strand, counting down.
GCGCCGTGTAAGTGGTGAGCTCCGAGCCCCAGACGCGGTAGTACGCCGTCGCGACACCGGCGCCCCGGCTCGTGTCGTCACCCGCGAGCGCAAGCGTGATACCCGTCGAACGCCAAGCGGACACCGGTAACCCGTCGAGAGCGCTGATCGTCGTTGTGGGCGCTATGCGGTCGGGTTCGATGGTAAACGTAGCCGAGTTCGCCGCCGCCGTGTTTGTCTCGACATTACCGGCCACATCCACGGACCAGAAGGTGATCGTGTGCGTCGCCACCGACGACGCGTCCGCGGGCAGCGTCACGACGAGCGACCCGCCCGTCTCGACGGGGCCATCGCCGAGCCGGTAGCGCGTCTCCTTGATGCCAGTCAACGTGTCCGTCGCTGCGAACGACACCACCGCGCGCCCGAAGAAGTAAGCGGGTCCGCTCCAGCGCGTCACGGGCGGCGACCGGTCGATACCCACCTGCATCCGATAGACCGGGCTTACGTTGCCCGCGACGTCGGTGGCGGTCGCCTCGACGGCATGTCGGCCCTCCGCCTCGAGCGTGAAGCCGCTCCCGGCCCCAGACATGAGCAGGACACCGTTGCGATAGGTTCGGTAGCGGATGGGTCCGCTCGGCCCGGAGAGCGTGTCCTCCGCGCTCATAGCGACAGGCACGGACTGCGAGGTCCACGCCGAGACAAGCGGCACGGTCGTCGAGAACCGGATGCTCGGGGCGGTCTTGTCGATGCGCACGGCACGCGTCGCGGTGACGCTCTGGAAGTCAGACGAACGGTAAGCTCGCATCACGAGTGTGGTCGTGCCCTCCGCGCTCACGACGCGGGTGGCAGTCGACGAACCGGTGGCAGTAAAGACTGCCGGTTCGGTCTCGACGCCCGAACGCCACTGCTTGTACAGGATGACAGCGGGGCCGAGCGACGAAGAGGCCACCGCGCTCACCGTGACGTCGCGAGACACCCATGCCGTGTCCCACCCCGGCGACGGTGTTCCCGCGAGCGTGAGCGCGAGCGTGCCGTCAGCGCTCACCGCCGCGGGCTGAATCGTAGCCCTGGAGACCCATGCCCCGGCGAGCAGCACGACGAGTCCCGTTGCGACGGCAAGGAGCACGCGGGTGGCAACATGGCTCCGCATCCTACGGCCTGAACCTGATCGTACTTGATGTGTGCTTCGTGTGGTCGGCCTCGCCGCCGAACACCGCGCGAACACTGGCCGGGCGGGACAACCGGAGGGTCGCTGTTGCGGTTCCCTTCAGTCCTGTGAGCGGACGCGCCACGGTCTTCCACCCGGAGGCGGTCTTGACTTGCACGCTCACCCTGCGCCCCGTGAGCGGCGCCCCCAGCTGCGTCGAGAGCGCTACGCGTGCCGTGCGCCGCGAGGTCTGCCCGATCGTGATGCGCGTGATGCTCCGGACGCGCGCGTTCACCACAGGCGAACAGTCGCTGTCGTTACCGTTTGTGTCGGTCGCGAGCACGCGGTAGCCCACCACACCCAACGGAGGTCTCGCGTCGACGAAACCGGTCGCGTCCGCCGACAGCGTGGCCACGCGCGTCGTGTCACCCGACGCCGTTTGCCGGTGGACCGTGAGCGTCGCGGTGTCGGAGGGCGCAGCGAACCGCAGCCGCACTGCGAGCGCGGTCGCCGACTCCACCACCGGGGTGGCTGGGCGGCTCGGGCCGAGCGTGTCGACGAGGATGGAGTCCGACAGCTCCAGCAAGCCGCCGGTGTCGTTGTCGTACTGAGCGCGGACCGCTCGCGCTCCCTCCTCCGGCGGCAGAGTCGCGTAGACCGTCGCGTCGTACGGCAGCCATGCGCCCCAGCCCCGGCCAACGTCGAAACGCATGCGCTGCGCGTCGGTCACCACGGAGTCGAGCGTCACGTCGTGCGAAGTCGTGACCGCGCGGCCGGCGGCGACGGAGAACGTGCCACTCGGTGTGAGCTTGGTGATCGCCGGAGGCGGGTTGTAGGTCTGGGCAGGCGCGAGTGCGGTGATGGATCGCGCCAGCGAGAGCACGTTGCCAGCGGTATCCCGGTACTCTGCACGCACGAGGTGCGTACCCACACCGGGCACGGTGATGATTGCGGCTCCTGTGTAGGTTTGCCACGAGCGGAAGCCGAATCCCGTGTCGAAGCGCATCTCGGTGGCGCCGCTCACGCTCGAGGCAACCGTGACCGAGAAGCCCGTCACGTACGCCGCACCGCCGGCCAGCGTGAACGAGCCTGCGGGCGGCTCCAGGTCCAGCAGGAGTTCGCAGGTGGCGCCTTCCGCCTCGTTGCCGCTCCGGTCGCGCGCGATGACGGCGTAGCTCACGACAGTCTCAGTGACATCGGTCGTCAGCGTATCCGTGCACGGCGCGCTTCGCGATGTCAAGAAGGAGTGCTCCGCAGACGGCTCCCCGAACCGCCGCACGATGCGCACGTCACTGACGTCGTCAGCGACTGGATTCCATCTCAGAACGACTGATGAACCAACCTGCCGCGCAACGACACCCGTCACTGTTGGTGGGGGCACCACATCGACCGCTTCCACCTGAGCCGTGGCCGGCTGGGACCAGTTGCCCCGATCGTCAACCGAGAACAGTGCGTAGTACGCGGTCTCGCCGTCTGCTAGTCCCGCGTCCCGCGCGACGGTGCCTGCCGTCTGTGTCACGACCAGCCCCTCGTCACGGCCGGCCGGCTCAATGTCCGTGCGGCGCACAACGCGCGTCGCCGCAACGCCATCCGCCGGGTCGACCGACCATCTCAGGGCTACACTGCCGTCGCCAAGGACCTCCGGCACGACGCTGGTCGGCGGCTTGGGCGGCGTGTGATCGACCACGAGCCGCACGGCGCGCGTGGTCCATGCCGAGACCGCGCCGCCCATCACTGTCCGGGCCTTCGTCACGCCCGGGCTGGTGGAGACAGGCGGCACCGCGACGCGAAGCTTCAACGGATCTCCCGCGGTCCGCGTAGCGGCAACCGTCATCGTCGCTCCTGGTCGCGCCGGGTCCGCGCACTCAAGCACGGCCTCGTACGCCAGTTGGGTTGCCTCGGCGCTCGGCGGTGCGAGCTCGATCACTGCCTCGACTCCTGCTATGAGCTCCCCGCCGACCCCCGGCGAAACGAACCCGGGTGCGGGCAGGTTGGCCCGAACCGCCGCACCCACGTCGAGCCGCCCGCCCGTGTTGCAGCGCCCCGCCAGCGACGCGATGCGCTCGGCGTTGTCGAGCAGCTGTTGCGTCGCCCACGCAGCACTTCGCTCCGGGAAGATCGCCTTCATGAGCGCTACCGCCCCGGAAACGTGAGGGGCCGCCATCGAGGTGCCGCTCATGTACGAGTACCTGTTGCCCGGGATCGTCGAGAAGATGTCTTGGCCCGGCGCACCGATGTCGCAGGTAGCGGCACCCCAGTTGGAGAACGCCGCGAGTGCGTCAGTTCGCGTCGTAGCGACCACCGCTACCACGTTGGTTGCGGGCGTCGAGGCCGGGAAGACCGGGCTTCTGTCGATATCGCTCTTGTCGTTCGCGGCTGCGGCCACGACGATCACGCCGCGCTTGGCCGCCTCCAGGATGGCAGCGTTCAACGTGCTGCTGTACGTTCCACTGAACGAGCAGTTGATCACGTCGGCCCCGTTGTTGATGGCGTAGAGGATCGCCTTGGCCGCATCCGATGCATTCCCGCCGTCATTCGAATCGAGGAACGGTAGCGCCATGACACGGGCACGCCAGGCGACCCCAGTGACACCGACGCCGTTGTCTCCCGCAGCCGCGATGGTCCCGGCAACGTGAGTCGCGTGCGTGTCGCCGGACAACGGAGTGTAGACCGCAGGGCTGCCCGTGAGGAAGTTCCAGCCGTTGATGTCGTCGACGTAGCCATTGCCGTCGTCATCTACACGATTGCCGCGGATCTCGCCCTCGTTGACCCACGCGTTGGCCGCGATGTCCGGATGGCCGACGTCAAGCCCGGTGTCCACCACCGCCACCACGACTTCCCGTGAGCCGGTGCCAAGATTCCAGGCAGACTCCGCATCGACATCCGCACCCGCCACGCCGGAGCTGCTCCCGGTGTTCCTGAGTCCCCATAACATGGGGAATGAAGGGTCGTTGGGTGTGCGGGTTATCCGCATCACCACGTCGCGCTCGACACGGCCGCCGAACCCCGCGCGCTCAAGCCCCTCGATTGCGCGATCGACCGTGGTGACGTCAGCGGCGCGCAGCACCACGACGCCGATTTCGTCGATCTCCGAGACCACCTCTAGGCCGAGCCGTACAGCCGCCCGGTCCAGCACGCGACGCTCGCCCGGCTCGACTCGCACGGTCAGGGTCCGCGCTACCGCCCTGTCGGCCTCGGTCGCGCCGTTGTGCACATCTGAGGTAGCCGCAAAGCGGCCCAGGGAAAACACGACGAAGACCCCAAGAGCCGCCAGCACGACGGCCAAGAAACGGCTCCGGTTGTGTCTCGAGTGGACTCGCATCACCACTAGGTTATCGGCTGCGGACCAACCCTGCACGACTGGCCGCCGCAAGAACCACACCAGCGCGACGCCGCGCCCACAGCCACCGCCGCGAAGCATGCCTGAGGTAATCGGGTAGGCGGGCCGGGTCGCCCGACCCGCCTCCCACACCACCGGACATGCGGGCCCGCATCCGGCGGTTCGTCAGGTCGTTGTCCGGTATCGAGACCAGTGCTGGGTG
>JBBIJX010000003.1:0-75283 GCA_037445775.1 Actinomycetota bacterium | reverse complement strand
TCACCGACAGGCCGGGCACGCTCGCGAACGACTTCTTCGTCAACCTGCTCGACATGGGGACCGAGTGGGCTCCGGCGCCCGAGGACCCCCACGTGTTCGTCGGCCGCGACCGCGCCACGGGCCAGGAAAGGTGGACGGCCACACGCGCCGACCTGGTCTTCGGCGCCGACTCGCAGCTCCGCGCCCTGGCGGAGGTCTACGCCAGCGACGACGCCGGCGAGAAGTTCGCGCGGGACTTCGCGGCCGCTTGGGGCAAGGTGATGAACCTGGACCGGTTCGATCTCCGGCGAGTCTGACTGGGATGATCGGAGAGCGCCGGACGCCGCCGTCAGCTGTTGCGCGACGTCCGGCGTCAAGCCTCCGCCACGAAACGAACCGACGTGCATGGTTGCGTCTCGGGACGCCTCACGTATTCTCGACGCAGACACGACAGCCTTGCGAACGGAGGTGCGGGTGGAGCCCAAGAGACGAGCGGACGTGGGACTCACCGTCGCACGCGGCGTCGCGATGTTCTTCAGCGTCTTCTCGCTCGCGAACGCGCTCGTCGCCGCGATCGCGGACCGCAGCGAGGACGTCTGGTGGCTTGATCTAGGGTTTCTCCCGGGGCCGTTCGTGTGGGCCGCGAACCTGCTCGCCGCCGTCGTGTTGCTCGAGTTCACGGTTCGGCCGCGCATGCCCGAGTCGCGAAGGCAGCTCACCGCGGGCGTCTGTGCGACCCTGTCTGCGGTCGCGGTCTACAACTCGTTCGCGTTCTTCGCCGCCGAACGGGCTGGCGACATCGCCACGGGCGCAGGCTGGCCGTTCTCGTTCGTGCTCGCCATGATGTTCGCCGGCATCGCATCGGTGGCGTGGTGGGGCGAGCCCGCTGGTGAGCCGGCCGGCATGATGCGCGTAGCGGCCGTCGCATTCGTCTGCGTCCTGCTGTTCCCGCTCGCGCAGATATATTTCTTCGGTACGACCGACTACCGCCGCCCGGCTGACTATGCAGTGGTGTTGGGCGCGCGCGTGCGCGATGACGGCTCGCTGTCGGGCTCTCTCGCCGACCGTGTGCTCACGGGCGCCGAGCTCTACAAGCAGGGGCTGGTTCCTCGGCTGGTCATGAGCGGTGCCGCAGGCACGAACGGTATCGACGAGGGCACTGCCATGGCCGCTTTCGCAAAGCGACTGGGCGTTCCAGCTGAAGCAATCGAGGTCGACTCGGGCGGCATCGACACCGACGCCACGGTGAGAAACACAGTAGAGATCATCCCGGACGACGCGCGCATGCTCGTCGTGAGCCAGTTCTACCACCTGCCGCGTATCAAGCTCGCGTACCGGGCCGGGGGGCGCGAGGTCTATACGGTGCCGGCTCGCGAGACGCTGCCCATCCCCAAGACGCCGTTGTTCGTCGCGCGCGAGGTTCCGGCCTTCTGGGTCTATTGGGCACGCGCGATGTGGCGCGACCTCGCCAGCGTGAAGGGCTGAGCAGCCACAGCTGAGCAGCCCGGCGTCGCCCGCAGGTTCGTGAATCGCTAGAATCCTTCGTACTGTGAGCAGCATGTTCGAGCCGGCCGTTAGGCCCCAGGGAGGGCGCAGGGTGAGCGAGCGCGCGTTCAAGCCCCATGAGATCGAACCGAAGTGGCAGGACGCCTGGGAGGCGGCGGGCGCTGACCACGCGGTCGAGGACCCCGGCAAGCCGAAGAAGTACGTGCTCGAAATGTTCCCGTACCCCTCGGGCGACATCCACATGGGACACGTGCGCAACTACACGATCGGCGACGTGGTCGCGCGTCAGGCGCGCATGGCGGGCTTCAGCGTGCTCCATCCCATCGGGTGGGACGCGTTCGGCCTGCCCGCCGAGAACGCGGCGATCAAGAGCGACAGCCACCCCGCGAAGTGGACTTACGCCAACATCGAGACGCAGGCTGCGAGCTTCAAGCGCATGGCGTTCTCGTACGACTGGGCCCGCACGGTGAGGTCGTGCGACCCGGACTACTACCACTGGGGTCAGTGGATCTTCCTCAAGATGTGGGAGCGCCGCCTCGTCGAGCGCAGGAGTTCGCCAGTGAACTGGTGCCCAAGCTGCGCGACGGTTCTGGCGAACGAGCAGGTCATCGGAGACGGCGTCTGCTGGCGCTGCAAGAGCGTCGTCGAGAAGCGCGAACTCGAGCAGTGGTACCTCAAGATCACGGAGTACGCGCAGGGACTGCTCGACGACCTCGACAAGCTTCCCGGCTGGCCTGAGCGGGTCAAGACGATGCAGGCGAACTGGATCGGCCGCAGCGAAGGCGCGGAGGTCGACTTCGAACTCTGCGACGCGGCCGGTGAGCCCACCGGCGAGATGATCACTGTGTTCACGACAAGGCCGGACACGCTGTTCGGCTGTACGTTCTTCCTGCTCGCCCCGGAACACCCGCTCGTGAAGGAGTTCGTCGCTGGTACCGAACACGAAGACGCGGTCATGGACGTCGTCGAGAAGGCCGCGCGCGAGACGGCCGTCGAGCGCCAGCTGGGCGAGCGGGTCAAGAACGGCGCGTTCACCGGGCGCTACGTGATCAACCCGGTAAATGGCGAGAAGGTGCCGGTGTGGGTGTGCGACTACGTTCTCATGGAGTACGGCACCGGCGCGGTGATGGCTGTTCCATGCGGCGACCAGCGCGACTTCGAGTTCGCTCACCAGTACGGCCTGCCCATCCCGCCCGTGGTGGTCGCCGAGGACGATCCGCTCCTTGAGGAGCTTCGGGGCGTGAAGGAGCGCGTACTCGATGACGTGCCTTGGGATGAGGCGTATGCGGGCGATGGCGTCATGGTGCAGTCCGGCGAGTTCACCGGCACCCCCACCGGCAAGGGCGGCGAGGGTGTGCGTGCTGTGACCGCGTGGCTCGCCGAGCGTGGTCGTGGCAAGGAGGCCGTGAACTTCCGGCTGCGTGACTGGCTCATCAGCCGTCAGCGGTACTGGGGAAACCCGATTCCGGCGATCCACTGTTCGGAGTGCGGCCTGCATCCCGTGGCCGAGGATGAGTTACCGATCCTGCTCCCCATGGATATCGACGTCACCAAGGGCGAGACGCTCGCAGACCATCCCGAGTTCTACGAGACGACGTGTCCGGTGTGCGGCACTCCGGCGCGCCGCGAGACCGATACGATGGACACGTTCACGTGCTCGAGCTGGTACTTCCTGCGCTACTGCGACGCGCGCAACAGCACTTCGCCCTTCTATCGCGATAACGTCGACTACTGGATGCCGGTCGACCAGTACATCGGCGGCATCGAACACGCGATCCTGCATCTGCTCTACTCGCGCTTCTTCACTAAGGTGCTCCGTGACATGGGGATGCTCGGGTTCGACGAGCCGTTCACGAACCTGCTCACGCAGGGCATGGTGAAGAAGGACGGCGAGACGATGTCGAAGTCGAAGGGCAACGTCGTCGCGCCAGAGGAGATGATCGCGAAGTACGGCGCGGACACGCTCCGGACCTACATCCTGTTCATGGCACCGCCGGACAAGGACCTCGAGTGGTCCTATGAGGGCGTCGACGGCATGTACCGCTGGCTCGCGCGCGTGTGGCGCTTCGTGAACGACGCCGCCGAGGAGTCGGCGAACGGGTGCGGTACCGCGACCTCGCAAGACACGGCTGCGAAAGTGCTCAACCGGGAGATGCACCGCGTCACCGGCAAAGTCACCAGCGACATCGAGCGCTTCCAGTTCAACACCGCCATCGCAGCGATGATGGAGCTCACGAACGCCGCCTACGACTACCGCCGCGACGTCGCATCCGGCGCGCGCGACCTGCCGCTCCAGAGGGAGGTCGCCGGGCGGCTGACGCTGCTGCTCGCGCCGTTCGCGCCGCATATGGCCGAGGAGCTGTGGCTCGAGGTGCTTGGCGCACGGGGTTCGGTGCACGAACAGGCGTGGCCGGCGTTCGACGCTGCCGCCGCGGCAGCGGACGAGGTCGAGCTCGCGGTGCAGGTCAACGGCAAGGTGCGAGGGCGCGTTGTCGTGCCCGCTGACGCGGACGTCGAATCCGTGCAGTCCGTGGCGCTCGCCGAAGTGGCCTCATGGGTCGAGGGCAAGGACGTCAAGAAGGTCGTCGTCGTACCCGGCAAGCTCGTGAGTGTCGTCGTGGCTGGGTAAGCCGCCGAACAGACTTCGGTAAGGTCCACTGCGTAGGCTCTCCTTGCGGGTCGAGTGAAGGCGGCCCGTCTCACGTACACACTGCGACGCCCCCTCCGTCCACGTGCGGAAGGGGGCGTCGCCCGTGTGGGAGAGCATCGAACCGAGGTTGCGTGACGTCGCGCGGCGGGCAGGCGTGGCGGACGTGTCCTCACCGGTTCTCGCGGCCGCCTGCGTGCTGTGCGTGCTCGCGTGCGTGTGGGCGTTGTGGCGCTGGTGGCCACGGGAGCCGTCACCGCTTGACGATCTCGCCCCCGGGCTCAACTACGCCGAAGCCGAGCAGATCGCGGCGCCGGGCGCGGCGGTTGCGATGCCAGCCTCGCCTGAGGCGTCCGCTCCGCCTGTGTGGGTGCACGTCTGTGGTGCGGTGCGGCACCCCGGCGTCTACGAGGTCCGAGCGGGCGGAAGGGTGGCGGACGCGGTCGAGGCGGCCGGCGGCATGCTGCCAGAGGCAGTCGCGTCAAGCGTGAACCTGGCGCGACCTGTGGCCGACGGCGAGCAGATTCTCGTACCCGATGAAGACGATCCGCCGGTACCTGTGAGTGCCGCGCCGGCGGGCAGCGCACCCGCGGCCGCCGCGGGTGCGGCCGCCGCGGGTGCGAAGGTCAACGTGAACACCGCCGACGCGGCTGCGCTCGACACGCTGCCGGGAGTGGGGCCGTCGACCGCAGGGAAGATCCTCGCGGAGCGCGAGGCGAACGGGCCGTTCGCCAGCGTGGACGACCTGACTCGCGTCTCAGGCATCGGGCCGAAGAAGCTCGAACTGCTCCGAGAGCTAGTCTGTGTACGATGAGCCGTCTCGGCCGGTGGAGGTCTGCGAGGTTGTCGAGCAGTCGGCCGTACGGACTCCGCCGCGTCCCTCGGTCCCGCCACTTGCGTGGGTGAGCGGGGGTGTCTGGGGCGGGGTGCTCTTTGCCGAGTCGTTGGCATGGCGCGTGTTCGAAGGACGTGTTCCGGAAGCGGCGATCGCGGCTGTCGCGTTCGCGTGCGCGGCTGGTGCGGCGGTTGCCTGGCGCGTGCGAGTTGCAGCAGCCGTGCTCGTGTGCGCAGGGCTGGCGGCGGGTTGTGTCGCGGGCGGCGCGTACTGGAATGCCTGGCGCCATGACATAGCGAGCTACGCTCGTGCGCCTGGACCCTACACGCTGATTACCGCGCACGATGCCCGATCCGGAGCGTTTGGACCGTCCGTTGAAGGCGTCGTCGCGGACGCCACGGGTGTGCGTCGGCGCGTGAAGGCCTTCTTCGGACGCGACGAACAAGCCCCGGAGCTCGGACAGCTGACGCGCGTAACGGGGAGACTGCGGCCCGCACAGGCCGACGAGCGCGGCCGACGAATGCACCAAGACGGCGTGAGCGGCACGCTTTCAGTCAACTCGCGCGGGCAGGCGCGGTGGGCACCGGGTGTCGCGGGTGCGATCGGGCACCTTCGCCTGCGCTGCGTCGAGCGGGTCCGGCGCGTGCCCGGAGACGCAGGCGCGCTGCTCTCCGGCGTGCTCCTGGGCGACCGGCGGTTGCTCGCCGACACGCCCGCGGAGGCCGACTTCGCGACCGCCGGACTGACGCATCTGGTCGCCGTGAGCGGCAGCCACCTCGTGGTGGTGGGTGCGCTCGCCGCGTGGCTGCTCGACCGCCTGCGCGTGCGCCGCACCGCCGTGATGGTGGCGGTCGTCACGGTGATGGCGGGCTACGTCGTGGCCACCGGGCTCCAGCCTTCGGCGGTACGTGCGCTCGTGATGACGGTGGTCGCGGTCGGTGCGGTCTTCGGCGGCAGGCGCGCGGATGGCATCGCGGCGCTGTCGTGCGCGGTGTGCCTAGCGTTCGTGGTCTGGCCGCCCGTCGCGTTCGACCTGGGCTTTCGGCTCTCGGTCGCATCAGTGGCAGGCCTCCTCGTCTTCGCGCGTCTGTGCGGCGCATGGCTCGAAGCGGCGCTGCCCGGGCGGGTGTCGGCGCTGGCGCAGCCGCTCGCACTCACGCTGGTCGCGCAGGCGGTGACGTTTCCGCTCACGGCGCCGGTCTTCGGTGTCGTGTCGCTGATCGCTCCGGTGGCGAATCTGCTGGTGGGGCCGCTGGTGGCGGCCATGCTCGTGGTAGGACTGCTGGGGCTGGCCGTAGGCGCAGCGAGTTCGATGCTGGGCGGTGCGGCGCTGCATACCGCGGGCGCTCTGGCTTCACTCGCGGTCAGCATCGCAGGTGGTCTGGCAGGGGTCGCACATGCTGCGGTGCCGGTGGGCGAGTGGTGGACGATAGCCGCAGTGGCTGTGGTGGTGGCCGCGACCGCGGTCTGGGTGCTCTGGCCGGCACCGGAGCACCGTGCTGCGCGGCTAGCGGCGTCGGTGGCGGCGTTTTGCCTCGTGGTCGCCGTGGCAGGTCCGCCCGCACCTGCCGGCGCGCGAGTCGTTGTGCTCGACGTAGGCCAGGGTGACGCGATCCTCATCCGGGACGGGCCGCGCACTGCGCTCGTCGACACCGGCCCCGACGCCGGCGCGCTTCGCGCGGCGCTTGCGCGCCATGACGTCCGAGACCTTGAGTGGGTTGCTCTGACGCACGCGCACGACGACCACACCGGTGGCGTACCTGCGTTGGCGGGGGCGCACCGCGTGGGCGGGGTGCTCGTCTCCGATACCGACGACGAAGAGGCCTACGCGCGCATCGGCGCGCGCCTGAAGGCGCCTGTGCATGAACTCGATCCGGGGACGCGGCTCACTCTCGGCGCGCTGGTGGTGACGGTGGTGTGGCCTCAGGAGCCCGCTGAGGACGCCAGCGAGAACGACTCGAGCCTCGTGCTGCACGTGGAGGGACTCGAGCGAACCATGCTGCTCACGGGCGATGCGGAGGCAGACGTGCTGGAACCTCTCGTGCGCGGCGGGGTGCTAGGTCCCGTTGACGTGCTCAAGGTGGGCCACCACGGGTCGCGGGCGTCGCTCACCTCAGGAGTGCTCGCAGCGTTGCGGCCCAAGACGGCGGTCATCAGCGTGGGGGCGGAAAACCGGTTCGGGCACCCCACGTCCGAGGCGCTCGAGATGCTCCGGACCGCCGGTGTTGGTGTGTCGCGCACTGACCTCAACGGGGACGTGGAGGTGATGATGAGGTAGCGGGATGCGATGGCGGAGCGCCGACGGCCTGTGCGACACTGCCCCCATCCACGTTCCCGCATCGAGACGAGCGCGATGAGCACCCCGCCTGACGACCTCAAGCCCGTCTACCTGATTCTGAGCGAGCAGCGGTTGCTGCGCGACCAGGCCGTCGCGCGCCTGAAGAAGCGCGTCGCCGACCTCGCCGACCTCGACATGAACTCACAGACGTTCGACGCTGAGTCGATGGACCCCGATGAGGTCATCGCTGCCGCAAACACACTGCCGTTCCTCAGCGAGAAGCGCCTTGTCGTCGTCACCAACATCGACAAAGTGAACGCGGCATCGACAGACGCGCTCGTGACCTACGCCACAGACCCGGCTCCGACGACGGTGCTTGCGCTCGTGGGGGCGAAGCTCGCGAAGAACACGAGACTCTACAAGGCGGTAGACAAGCTCGGGGGTGTGGTGGCCAGAACCGCGCCGAAGCGCCATGAGTTGCCGGCGTACGTGCGGCGGATGTTCGCCGATCGCGGCAGGGAGATCTCGCTCGAAGCGGCGGAGCGGTTCGTTGGTACCGTCGGTCTCGACCTGCAACAGCTCTCCATCGAGATCGACAAGGCCATCGTCTACGTGGGGACCGATGTGCGGGAGATAACCTTCGCGCACGTCGACGAGATCGCGTCAACGACCGCGAAGCGCACTCTGTTCGACTTCACCGAAGCGCTCGGCGATCGCGACTGCCGTCGGGCGCTATTGGTCGCCGGCCAGCTCATCGACGATGGTACGTCGGAGTATGCGCTGCACGCGATGGCGGTGCGCATGCTACGCGATCTCATCACAGCGCGCTCGCTTGACGAGCGCGGTCACGGCGAAGCGCTCGACGTCGCTCGCGAGCTCGGCCGTCCGGACTGGCAGGTCAAGCGGCTGCCGCGGCAGGCGCGCGGCTTCGAGCGGGGAGAGCTCGTAAGACTGCTGCAGCAGGCGGCCGAGGCCGAGGCCCACATGAAAACGGGCCGGGACCCCCGGCTCGTTCTCGAACGCTGGATCATCGAGGCGTGCGGCGCGGCCTGAGCTGCTCTGCCGGCGTCTGCGCCGCCAGCGGTGCGACGAGACCCTGCCTGGCCAAGCGGGCTACTTCGCGACGCTGTTCGCGGCCTTCATGATGCCGGACTTGCGGTTCGCGGCTTGGCGCTTGTGGATGACGCCCTTGCTCGCCGCCTTGTCCAGCAGCGTTGACGCCTCAAGGGCAGCCGCGAGGGCGGCTGCGGCGTCACCGGCATCGACGGCGGTGTGGACCTTCTTGATCGCGGTCTTCACGCCGGACTTGACGGCCTTGTTGCGCATGCGCGCCTTCTCGTTCGTAAGGATGCGCTTCTTCTGGCTCTTGATATTCGCCACGTACGTGTCCTCCAAGACGGTTCGGTTGGTGCCCGTGACAGTGGGGTGTCGACGAACCGCGACAGTCTAGCACACGGTTCCGAGCGTCGCTACTCGCTCGCTCGCACGCACCTTGCTAGACTGTACCGCTATGACTACTGACCCCTCCCACATCCGCAACTTCTCGATCATCGCGCACATCGACCACGGCAAGTCGACGCTCGCGGACCGCATCCTCGAGCTTACGCACACGGTCGAGGAGCGCGACATGGTCGATCAGGTCCTCGACTCGATGGACATCGAGCGCGAGCGCGGCATCACGATCAAGGCGCAGTCTGTGCGGGTCATGTATGACGCCTCCGACGGTACCACCTACCAGCTCAACATCATCGACACGCCGGGACACGTCGACTTCACCTACGAGGTGTCGCGCTCGCTTGAGGCGTGTGAGGGTGTGTTGCTCGTGGTCGACGCTGCCCAGGGCGTTGAGGCCCAGACGGTCGCGAACGCGCTCATGGCCATGAGCGCCGAACTCGAGATCATCCCGCTCATCAACAAGATAGACCTGCCGGCGGCGGATCCCGAGCGGGTCCGCCACGAAATCGAGGAGGGGCTCGCAATCCCCGCCGACGAGGCGGTGCTCACGAGCGGCAAGACCGGCGAGGGAGTCATCGAGGCGCTCGAAGCCGTCATCCGGCGGGTGCCTTCGCCCGTGGGCGAAGCGGATGCGCCGCTAAAGGCGCTCATCTTCGACAGCTACTTCGACGAGTACCGCGGCGTGGTCGCGCTCATCCGCGTCGTGGACGGCCAGGTGAAGAAGGGCCTGAAGGTCCGCATGATGGCTACCGGCATCGTGACCGACGTCGAAGAGGTGGGTGTCCGGCGGCCCGCGAACACTCCGGTGTCCGAGCTCGCAGTGGGCGAGGTGGGCTACCTCATCACCGGGCTGAAGGATCCCGCGCTCGTCAAGGTGGGCGACACTATCACGCTCGCAAAGCACGGCGCTGCGGAGCCGCTGCCGGGCTACCGCGAGGTCAAGCCCATGGTCTACACCGGCCTCTTTCCCATCGACGGCGACCAGTATCCTGATCTTCGCGACGCCCTCGACAAGTTGAAGCTCAACGACCCTGCGCTCGTCTACGAGCCCGAGTCAAGTCACGCGCTCGGCTTCGGTTTCCGCGTGGGCTTTCTGGGACTTTTGCACATGGAGGTCGTGAAGGAGCGTCTCGAGCGTGAGTTCGACCTCGACCTGCTGGCCACGGCGCCTTCCGTCGAGTACCACGCGTACTTGACCGACGGCACTGAGAAGGTCGTCCACTCGCCCCAGGACATGCCCGACCCCGCAAAAGTCGAGCGCATCGAGGAGCCGTACCTCACAGCGACGGTGCTCGTGCCTCCCGAATACGTGGGTGCAGTCATGGAGCTTGCCCAGAACCGGCGCGCAACGTTCGTGAACATGCAGTACCTCTCCGCGACTACTGTTGAGCTGCACTACGAGATGCCGCTGTCCGAGCTCATCATGGACTTCTTCGACCAGCTCAAGAGCCGGACGAAGGGCTACGCTTCGCTTGACTACGAGTACCTGGGCTTTCGCCCGGGCCACCTCGTCAAGCTCGATATCCTGCTCGCCGGCAAGCCCGTCGACGCGCTCTCCTTCATCGTGCACCGGGACAAGGCCTACGAGCGGGGCAAGGTTCTCACTGAGAAGCTGCGCGGCATCATCCCGCGCCAGATGTTCGAGGTCCCCATCCAGGCCGCCATCGGCGGGCGCATCCTCGCGCGCGAGACGGTGCGCGCGAAGCGCAAGGATGTGCTCGCCAAGTGCTATGGCGGCGACATCACCCGCAAGCGCAAGCTGCTCGAGAAGCAGAAGAAGGGCAAGAAGCGCATGAAGTCGATTGGCTCGGTCGAGGTGCCCCAGGAGGCGTTCATGGCCATCCTGAAGGTCGACGAGTAGCCCGCGACTGCGCGATTCGGACTTGTGAACCCTGTCGCAGACATACTCTCCGCGAACAACGTCGTCCTCGCGCCCATGGCCGGGGTGACTGAGGCGCCCTTTCGCGCGATCTGCAAACGCCTCGGCGCCGGTCTCACATACACGGAGATGGTGAGTGCCGCCGGGTTGCACCACCACCCTGAGTCGCGCACGGCCGCCAAGCTGCTCTCTTTCGACGAGAGCGAGGTCCCCTACGGCGTGCAGCTCTTCGGCGGGGATGGTTTCCTCCTTGCCGAACAGGCGCGCGTGATCGTTGAGCGATACGGGGACAACGTCGCCCTCGTCGACATCAACATGGGCTGTCCTGTGCCCAAGGTCGCGAACAAGGGCGAGGGCGCCGGCCTCATGCGCGATCCGGCGCGCGCCGCGCTCATCGTCGAGGCGTGCGTGCGCGCAGTCGCGCCGGTGCCGGTCACGGTGAAGTTCCGCAAGGGTTTCGCCGAAGGAGAGGACACCGCCGTGGAGTTCGCGCGCCGTATGGAAGACGCAGGAGCGTCGGCGCTCGCCATCCACGGTCGAACACGCGCGCAGTATTACCAAGGTGCGGCCGATTGGGGCGCGATTTCGCGCGTGAAGGCCGCGGTCAGTGTGCCGGTGATGGGGTCGGGCGACGTCATGAGCGCAGCTGACGCGAGGCGGATGCTTGAAGAGACCGGCTGCGACGCCGTGATGATCGCCCGTGGCGCGCAGGGCAACCCGTGGATATTCGCCCAGGCCCGCGCGCTCATCGACATTGGCAGGACGCTCGCGCCGCCCACCTGGTTCGAGCGCATCGACATGGCCCGCGAACATGCGGCCGCGCTGGTCGACTTCATGGGCTCGCACGCGGTCGCCCGCATGCGAAAGCACGTCGCGTGGTACGTGCACGGCATGCCCGGCGCGAGCCACTGCCGCGAACGCGTGAACTCGACGACGACGCCTGAGGAGCTCGACGCGATCCTCGTCGAGTACCGCGCCTACCTCGAGGGTCTGTCGTGAGTGCCCAGGGCGTGTCGCTCTACATCCACGTGCCCTTCTGCGCGTCGAAGTGCGCGTACTGTGACTTCGCGTCCGTCGCGTGCGACCCGCAGAGCGCCGAGGCGCAGTACCTCTTCGCCGCCTACCATGAGGCCGTGATGCGCGAGCTCGACGGCTGGCGCGAGTGCGGGCTGCTTAGGCATGTGCCCACGGTGTATGTGGGTGGCGGCACCCCGACGCTGCTTGGCAGCGCGCTCCCAGACCTCGTCCGGGATGTCATCGCACGATGTGGTGGCGGCGAGGACGTCAGGGTCGCGATCGAGGCGAATCCGGACGCGCTTGACGAGACGCTCGTGGATGCGCTCGTTGGGGCGGGCGTGAACCGCATCTCGCTCGGGGTCCAGAGCCTTGATGACGACGTTCTGGCGTGGCTCGGCAGACGCCACACCGCCAGTGACGCGCTGCGTACCGCCGCGCTCGTACGCGACGCGGGGCTGCGGCTCTCACTCGACCTGATGTGCGGCATACCTGTGCAGACACCCGGGTCGTGGGAGTGGACGGTGCACGACGCGATCGAGGTCGGCGCGGGCCACGTGAGCGTGTATCCCCTGAGCGTCGAGCCGGACACGCCTCTCTTCGCACTCATGGAGGCGGACGAACAGCCTGATCCCGATCCCGATGTCGCGGCTGACCAGATGACGTACGCCGCGGCGGCGCTGCGCGCCGCCGGCTACGAGCGCTACGAGGTCGCGAGCTATGCGAGGCCGGGGGAGGAGTGCCGCCACAATGTGCGTTACTGGAGCGGGGGCGCCTACCTCGGCATAGGACCGACCGCGGCGAGCATGCTGCCCGCCGCCGATGCCCCGCCCGCGTGGCATCTCCCCGCAGATGCGGCGCGGGTGCGCTTCACCATGCATACGGATGTCGCCTCGTTCCATCTCAGTGGCGTGCAACGCCCGGTGGAGTTGGAGACGCTTCCGGCGGACGCCGTCGCACGCGAGGACGCGATGCTGGGGCTGCGCCTCAGCCGCGGTATCACCGACGAGCTTGCACAAGCAGCGGGAGCGCGCGGTGCACTTGCGAGCCTTGAGCGCGAGGGTTTGGTCGAGCGCTTGAGCGATGGCGAACAGCAGCGCTGGCGTTCCACCGAGCGGGGATGGCTACTGGGCAACGAGATCTTCACGCGGATCTGGACGGGCGAGTAAGCGCACCAGCCGGACCGCAGAACGACCGCAGACCGCAGAACGGACGTCGAGCGCTCTTCCGTGCGGTGCTTGGCACTCGCTATAATCGAGTGCCAGATTCCGTGTCCGAGGCAGGAGCGAGGAGGTCGCGCCACAGATGCTCAACGAACGCCGTCGGCGCGTCCTGCAAGCGCTCATCGAGGAGTACGTCGCGTCCGCGACCCCGGTGGGGAGCCGTACGCTCGTCGAGCGCTATGAACTCGGGTGCAGCCCCGCCACGGTGCGGACAGAGCTCTCCATCCTCGAGGAGACCGGCTACGTCATCCAGCCGCACGTCTCCGCGGGCCGGGTTCCCACCGACAGCGGGTACCGCAGCTTCGTCGACGACCTGCTCGCGCGTGCACAGAGCGCCGATGACGCCGGCGAATGCGTTGATCCAACCGCGCGACTCGCCCATGCCGCTGAGGTCGACGAGCTCATGCGCGAGACATCGGTCGCGTTGACGCGCCTGACTGACTGCCTTGCGCTCACGATCGCTCCATCGGTGCGCATCTCGCGCGTCAAGCGTATCGACCTGCTGTCGCTCGCACCGCGCCGCGCGTTGTTCGTACTGATCACCGAGTCGGGGCAGGTCGTGAACCGGGCCATCGAGCTCGACGAAGAGGCTGCGCCCGAGGCGCTCGCACGTATGGAGCGCGCGCTCAACGCCGCGGTCGTGGGCAAGCGTGCGGACGAGATCCGCCCCTTGCGCGCAGCCCTCGACACGCGCGGGAGTGGATCGGCGCTCGTCGGCGCGGCGAGGGCGAGCGGCAGGGGAGCCGCCATCGACACCGCGCTCATGGCGCGCGTGCTCGACGAGATTCTCGACGCGCTCTCAGAGGCCGACCGAGACCGGCTCCATCACGGAGGCGTGCCCGCATTGCTCGCGCATCCCGAGTTCCACGATGCGGACCGCGTGCGCCCTCTGATCGAGTTCCTCGAGGATGGTATCGCGGTGCTCGAGGCGCTCTCAGTTGCGCTATCGTCGCGCGATGTCACGGTGCGCATAGGACATGAGAACCAGCGCAGCGAACTCGGCAACGTGTCGATCGTCGCCTCGGCGTACTCGGCGGGCGACTCGTCACAGGGACTCGTGGGCGTCGTAGGGCCCACACGAATGGACTACCAACGAGCGATGGGGGCCGTTCGTGCGGTCGCCCGGGAGCTCTCTGAAGCCATGCGAGGAGCGTGACCGTGCCAGCTGGGACGAGGGACTACTACGAGGTGCTCGGCGTGGCGCGCGACGCCTCACACGAGGAGATCAAGAAGGCGTTCCGGCGCAAAGCCCGGGAGTACCATCCGGACGTGAACAAGGCGCCGGACGCGGAGGAGCGCTTCAAGGAGGTCAATGAGGCCTACGACGTGCTGTCCGATCACCAGAAGAAGGAGCAGTACGACCGCTTCGGCACTGTGGGACGCGGTGGCGCCGGTCCGGGCGGTGGCGCATACGGCGGGTATGTGGATCTGAACGACCTGTTCGGTGGCGGCGGCTTCGGCATGGGCGACATCTTCTCCGCCTTCTTCGGCGGTGTCGCGGGTGCGGCTCGCGGTGTTCGGCGTGAGGGTCGCGACATGGCGATGCAGCTCACTGTGACCCTCGAGGAGGCCGCGACCGGCGTCGAGCGCGAGATCGCCGTCAACCGCCTCACCACATGCGATGCCTGCAGCGGCTCGGGGGCTACGGGCGGAGGCAACGTCGTGACCTGCCCGGACTGCCGAGGCACAGGGCAGCGCATGACAGAGCACCGGACGTTTCTGGGCGTGATGCAGACGTCGACACCCTGTCAGCGTTGCGGCGCGACCGGTCGCGTCGTGGAGAACCCTTGTGAGGAGTGCGAAGGCTCCGGGCGCGTGCCCGACCGTCAGCACGTCAACGTCACCGTTCCCGCGGGCATCCACGACGGCCAGCAGATCCGGTTGCGCGCTCTTGGCGAGGCGGGCATCCGCGGCGCGCAGGCCGGCGATCTCATCATCACCGTGCGCGTCGCGCCCCACGAGTACCTTCATCGCGAGGGCGACGACCTGCACTGCAAGGCGACCATCTCGTTCACGCAGGCGGCGCTCGGCGCCGAGATCACCGCGTGCGGCATCCTCGAAGACAACGAGGTGGCGATACCGGCGGGCTCGCAGCACGGAGACACGATTCGCGTGAAGGGCCGCGGCATGCCTCGCACGCGAAACGCAGGCCGCGGCGATCTGATCGTGCATGTGGGCGTCGAGATCCCCAAGAAGCTCTCGAAGCGCCAGAAGGAACTCCTCCGTGAGCTCTCCGAGGAGCTCGGCGATGCGACGCGGCACGAACAAGGCCCGCTCGAGAAGCTCAAGCACTGGCTGATGGGGTAGAGGCGATGTCGCGCCCGCGGTTCTTCCTCGCCGCGCCGCTGCCGAAGCCGGGTGGCAGTGCCGTGACCCTCCCGCTGACCGATGATGACGTGCGCCACGCGGTGCGCGTCCTTCGCTTGCGCGCGGGCGAGGAGCTCGAATGCGTGGAGCCCGCAGGTGGGGTCTGGGTCGTGAAGGTCGAGGCGGCGCACTCCGGTGGCGTGTCGGCTTACGTGGGCGAGCGACTGCCTGATGCACCTAGACCTGGGATGGCCGTGGTACTTGTCGCGGGCGTGACCAAGGGCGACAAGATGGACGACACGGTGCGTCACGCCGTGGAGATCGGGGTCACAGAGGTCGTTCCGGTTCTCTTCAGCCGCACCATAGTCAAGCTTGATGATGCCAAGCGGCGAGAACGAGGGGAGCGCTGGCGCCGCATCGCCAAGTCCGCCGCCGAGCAGGCGCATCGTGACCGCGTGCCGTTCGTCCACGACCCGGTGGTTCCGGGCGATCTGCCTGCGCACCTGGCCCCGCTTGATGGGGTTATCGTCTTGTGGGAGGAGGCCGGGGCAGAAGCCGGGGGCATCTCCGATGCGCTGGCCGGCGTCGAGGCTGCGGGGCCTGACGGAGTGGTGCAGGTCGCTCTCGTGGTTGGCCCGGAAGGCGGGCTCACCGCCGAAGAGGTCGACGGGCTCGTCGAGGCCGGTGCACGAGTTGCGGGTCTCGGGCGCTTCTTGCTGCGCGCCGAGACCGCGGCGCTGGTCGGGCTCGCGCTCGTCATCCATGAACTCGGTGGGCTGGGGCGCTCGTGACGAACGCAACACTGCGCTTCGGGCTCACCGTCGCGGTCACAACACTCGGCTGCAAGGTTAACCGCGTCGAGAGTGACGGAATCGCCGCCGAGCTCTTGGGCCGTGGGGTGCGCGTCGTCGAAGCGGACAGTGCCGACGTCGTAGTAGTCAACACTTGCACCGTGACAGCGGAGGCCGACGCGAAGGCGCGCAAGGCGGTGCGGCAGGCTCTGAAAGCGCCGGGGAAGCCTGTCGTGGTGGTCACCGGGTGTCTTGCCGCGCTGGATGGTGCTTCGCTCGAGGCGCTCGGCGATCGTGTTGTCGTCGAACCGGACAAGGAGACGGTCGCGGCGAAGGTCATCGAGACTCTCAGGGTGCGCGAACCAGCGAACGTCACGGCGTCGCCCGCGCCCACGCCCGTCACCCGCGGTGGAGCGGGGTTTCGCACCCGCGTCCCGGTGAAGGTCCAGGACGGCTGCGACTCGTTCTGCACGTACTGCGTTGTGCCCTACGCCCGCGGGGTACCTCGGTCACGGCCCGCAGTGGATGTCGTCGACGAGGTGCGAGCGCTGGCGAATGCGGGCGTGCGAGAAGTCGTGCTGACCGGAGTCAACGCGGCCAAGTACCACGACCCGGAGTTCCCCAAGCTTGCGTGGCTTGCCGCGGAGATAGCGGGTCGCACGGCGATCGAGCGCATCCGCGTGTCGAGTCTCGAACTCGAGGGTCTCTGCTACTTCCTCCAGGCTACGTCGTACACGCCCAAGATCGTGCGGCACTTCCACGTCCCCTTGCAGAGCGGCTCTGACCGGGTTCTCGCGGCAATGGGCAGGACATACACCGCAGAGCAGTACCGGACGATCATGTGCGGACTGCGTTCTATCGCGACCGGTATGACCTACACGACTGACATCATCTGTGGTTTTCCCGGCGAGACCGAGGAGGATCACCGTGCGACGATGGCGTTCTGCGAGGAGATCGGCTTCAGCAGGCTGCACGTCTTCCGCTACTCACGCCGCGAGGGCACACCCGCAGCGGCTATGCCGGATCAACTTCCCGCAAGCGTGAAGGCCCGGCGGGCCGCCGACTTGCGCGAACTCGATGCGACGCTCAGAGGACGCTTCATCGAGTCTCGTCTCGGGCAGACGGTCGAAGTGCTCGTGGAGCGCGTAGAGGATGGGGTCGCCGAAGGGACCACTCGAGAGTACCTGCGCGTGCGGGCGCCGGCTGCGGGCGCGAGCGTGGGCGAACTCGTGACGGTCGAACTCACCCGGGAGATGGTAGTCGACTGCCGGTAGCCGGGTTCTGACTGCGGCGGGGTTCGCTCGCGCGGCTCATCGCGTGCGAGATCAAGCCGGGTGCGTAGATATCGGTCGCGACGCGGTTCGGCTATCCTCCGTTCGTGAAGAACCAGACGACGAACCACTACCCTGCCCAGACGGCGCCAGGCGGCACCACATGAGTCGCGGCGTCTGGTACGCCGTCGGCGCCTATATCGTCTGGGGGCTGCTTCCCATCTACTGGAAGATCCTCGAAGGCGTACCGGCCCTGCAGCTCATCTCCCACCGCATCATCTGGTCGTTCGTGCTTCTCGCCCTCATCGTCGCGATCTGGCGGGAGTGGAGGGCCTTCTTCGCGA
Source organism: Actinomycetota bacterium (assembly GCA_037445775.1). GTDB lineage: Bacteria > Actinomycetota > Coriobacteriia > Anaerosomatales > PHET01 > JBBUX01. The sequence continues at coordinate 57,754 of JBBIJX010000003.1, read as the reverse complement.
ATGCGCGGGCTCCGCGTGTGCTTGGCGTCTACGCCCTGGCCGCGGTGCTAGTGGGCGTGAACTGGTTGACGTACGTGTGGGCCGTCAACGCCGGTCACATCGTCGAGACGAGTCTGGGCTACTTCATCAACCCGCTCATCAGCATCGTCTTCGGGGTGGCTCTCCTGCGCGAGCGGCTGCGTGCGTGGCAGTGGGTGGCGGTCGGTCTCGCGGGCACCGGTGTCGTGTACCTGACCTTCGACTACGGCCGCCTTCCGTGGATAGCGCTGACGCTTGCGGTCACGTTCGCGCTCTACGGACTCGTGAAGAAGTTCGCTCCGCTCGGGTCCGTGCATGGGCTCGCACTCGAGACTGGGATCCTGCTCGTGCCGGCTCTGGGAGTGCTCGCCGCTGCCGAGGCGCGTGGCGGCGGGGCGTTCCTTCACAGCTACGCTTCCACAAACCTCCTGCTCGTGGGTGCCGGCGTGGTCACTACGGTGCCGCTGCTTCTGTTCGCCTCGGCGGCCAGGCGCATACCGCTCACCTTGATCGGAGTGTTGCAGTACATCGCGCCCACACTGCAGTTCTGCCTGGGTGTCTTCGTCTATCGCGAGACGATCACGGCACACACGCTCTTCGGATTCGGCCTCGTGTGGGCAGCGCTCGCGCTGTTCGGGGTTGAGGGCGTGCTCTCACGTCGACAGAGCCCGTTTCCTGCTGTCGCCGAGTAGACGCCCTGCGTTGACCGGCCGGACGCATGCTGCGCGGTCGCTCGAGCAGAAGTCTGCTGCGTGGCGTGCGTGGCGTGCGCGCCGGGTGCCGCCCAATGACGGACGGAGCGCACACGCCCACTTCGGCGGTATAATCATCTCCGTCCGGATATCCGACAGCGCGAACCGAGGTGTGCTCGCTCATCGTGGAATCGACCAAGATTCGCCTAATCGTCCCGCCCGAGGTGGAGATGACCCGCATCCTTGGGTACGGGGACGGACTGCTCAGGGTCATCGAAGACCGATTCGGCTCCGACATCGCGGTACGCGGTAACGAGATCACGATCTCTGGCGGCGGGCCCGACGACGACACCGTCTCGGCACTCTTCAGCGAGATGATCGGACTCGTGGAGCGCGGCGAGCAGCTCACCTCCGACCACGTCGAGCGTTCCATCGACCTGATGACCCAGGGGGAGTGCACGCCGACGGCGCTTCACGGCGACGTGATCCTCACGCATAAGGGAAAAGCGATCCGGCCCAAGACCGCAGGCCAGAAGCGATACGTCGATGCGATCCGGTCGAACACCGTCACGTTCGGCATCGGCCCGGCAGGAACCGGCAAGACGTACCTCGCGATGGCGATGGCGGTCGAATCGCTCAAGCGCAAGGAGGTCGGCCGGCTCATACTGACGCGGCCGGCGGTGGAGGCGGGTGAGTCACTCGGATTCCTGCCGGGCACGCTGACCGAGAAGGTCGACCCGTACCTGCGCCCGCTCTACGACGCGCTCTTCGACATGATGGACGCCGAGAAGTCCTCGACGATGCTCGAGCGCGGCGTCATCGAGATCGCGCCGCTCGCCTACATGCGCGGGCGTACGCTCAACGACAGCTTCGTCATCCTCGACGAGGCACAGAACACCACCGCCGAACAGATGAAGATGTTCCTCACCCGTCTGGGGTTCGGCTCGAGGATCGTCGTGACCGGCGACATCACCCAGATCGACCTGCCGCGAGGCATCTCTGGGCTTCGTGAGGTCCGCGGCATCCTCGACGGCGTAGCCGACATCTCCTTCATCGAACTCACGGGCAAGGACGTCGTCCGCCACAAGCTCGTTCAGCGCATCGTCACCGCGTACCAGCAACACGAAGAGGCCAAGGCGGCGCAGGCAGATGGCTCCGGCTGAGATGCTTCGCCCACCGCGCGTGCCTCGTCTCACGTCGCACGCACTTGCGATGCGCCCGAAGACCCGTCGCATCTTCCTGCTCGTGGCGTTCGCGGCTGTCGTGGCGGCTTCGCTCATCGGCGCGGCGGTCGCGTACGTGGGCGACAGGCTCGCGGACTCCTCTACCGCTGAGGCCTCGCAGGCGGCGCTCTGGGGCGGTCTCGGGGCCTTCGTGGCGGCCGCGCTCGGTATCGTGGCGGTTCCGGTGGCGCGACGCTTCCTCATCCGCCGAGCCGATGTGCGGCTCATCGAAGCGGCGAGCCCGGTGCACCCGCTCCTGAAGCGGCTGATGACCGAAGCGCCGGGAACGTACGCGCACTCGCTGGCGACGGCGAGCCTCGCAGAGTGCGCTGCGGAGGCGGTTGGCGCCGACCCGCTGCTCGCCCGTGTGGGTGCTTACTACCACGACATCGGCAAGATCAAGCGGCCGTGCTACTTCTTCGAGAATCTCGCCGAGGATGTGAACCCCCACGACCTCGAGCGGCCGTCCTACTCGGCGCTGATCATCACCGCGCACGTGACCGACGGGCTTGAACTAGCCGAGGAGTACGAGCTGCCGCAACCGGTCATAGATGTTATCCGTGAGCACCACGGAACCTCGCTTATCCGCTACTTCTACCACAAGGCCCAAGCGAGCGAACCGGGCGTCGTGGAGAGCGACTTCCGCTACCATGGCGGCCACCCCACGACCCGTGAGGCAGCGTTGGTCATGCTCGCCGATGCGAGTGAGGCCGCGGTGCGCGCGCTGACGAACCCTGACGCCGACGAGATCGCGCTTGTCGTGCGCGGTGTCATCGAGGACAAGATCGACGACCGTCAGCTTGAACTCACTGACCTCTCGCCTGAGCAGCTCAACCACGTCATCACGATGTTCACGCGCATGCTCGTGGGTATGCTCCATGCACGATGCGAGTATCCGCGGCATCTGGGAACTCAGGCGAAGGAGGGTCATGCAGATCAGCGTCGTCAGCCATCGCGAACCTGAGCCCCTCGATCTCGTGGCCTTCGAGCGCCTCGCGGTGTTCGTGCTCGAGCGCGAGGAGGCGCCTGTGGCGGTCGAGCTGTCCATCGCCATAGTAGAGCTCGACGAGATGGTCGAACTCAACGGACGCTTCCGCGAGAAGGAAGGACCCACCGACGTGTTGTCGTTCCCGTGTGACGACCCGTGTGCGGTCGTCGAGCCCGGCGAGCCCGTGACGCTCGGTGACGTCGTCCTTGCGCCTGAGGTAGCCGAGCGCCAGGCCGAGGAGTACGGCCACACGGTCGAGGAGGAGTTGAACTTGCTGCTCGTCCACGGGGTCTTGCACTTGCTCGGCTACGACCACGAAGAGGACGAGGCCGCCGCCGCGATGCAACTTCGCGAACGCTCGTTGCTCGAGGCATGGTCGGCGGCGTTCTGAGCTCCGTGCGACCGCCGAGCCGCGGCTCCATCCTGTGGAGCTTCAACTATGCGATCCAAGGAATCGTCTACACACTGCGCACGCAGCGCAACATGCGCGTCCATGTCGCCATCGCGTTGTCCGTCGCCATTGGCAGCCTGCTCATCGGGGTCACGCGCAGCGAACTTGTGGCAGTGCTTTTCGCGATCGTGCTCGTGCTCGTGACTGAACTCATCAACACAGCTGTCGAGGCGGCGGTCGACATCTCGGTTGATCGCTACGACCCGCTCGCCAAGACCGCGAAGGACGTCGCGGCTGCAGCGGTGCTCGTCGCGGCCGTCAACGCGTTGTTCGTCGCCTACCTCGTGCTTTTCGACCGCGTCCGCGACGTGTTGCAGCACGGTCTCGACATCGTGCGCTTCGCCACACCGGATCTCACCGTCATCACCCTCGGGGTGGTGGTTCTGGCGGTACTCGTCCTCAAGGCGGCCACCCGGGAAGGAACGTGGCTTTCCGGCGGGTGGCCTAGCGGGCACGCGGCTCTCGCGTTCTCCGCCGCCGCGATCATCGGGTTCGTCACGGAGAGCGCCGCCGCGCTCGCGCTCGCGTTGTTCGTCGCGTTCCTCGTAGTCCAGAGCCGCATCGAGGCCGAGATCCACACCGTCTGGCAGAGTGCTCTTGGCGCAGTGCTCGGCGTCCTGCTGACCACCGTCGTCTTTCAGGTATTCTTCGGATAGGCGTTCATACGGCGTAGCCGGACACAGGGAGGCGTTCTCGCAGTCGTGGTCATCGCACTCATCATCGCCATCATCCTCGCGGTAGTCTCGACGCTGCTTGCCGCCTCGGAGACTGCCGTCCTCATGCTCGCTCCTGGACGCATCCACCGTCTTGCCGAGGCGGATCGGCGCGGCGGGCGTGCGCTCGACATGCTAGCTGACGACCGTCACCGGTTGCGTGCGGTTCGCGAGCTCGTGGCGGCGCTTGCGTATGCCGCTGCCGGATTCACCGGGGTGCTCGCGGGTCTCGAGGTGGGATGGGCCACGGCGGTGGTTACCGGCGCTGTGAGCGTGCTCGTCTGCTACTCGGTGACGCAGGCGCTGCCGCGTACGCTGGCGGTGACCAATCCGGAGCGCGTCGCGCTCGACTCCGCGCCGTTCACCCACGGATTGATCGGCGTCATCTACCCGGTCGCGCGGGTCCTCGTGGGACCGTGGAAGTGGGCGATCTCTCTCACAGGCGCCGAGCGTCCCTTCTCGCCTTGGGCGGTGACGCCGGAGTGGCGCGGCACGTTGGACTCGGATACTGAGTCCGAACGCGAAGGGGCCGAGGAGGCGCTGCTCGAAGCGGTCAGCGACTTCGCCGACAAGGTCGTGCGCGAGGTCATGGTGCCGCGTACCGACATGCATGCGCTCCAGGACACCGCGAGCGTCGCCGACGCGGTCAATCTCATCTCCACGACTGGCGTGTCGCGTGTGCCCGTCTACAGCGACACGATCGACGACATCTGCGGCGTGCTGTTTGCGAAGGACCTGCTCGCCGCGTTGCACAACAGCGAGGACGTATCATTGGCCGCGCTCGTCAGAGAGCCGTACTTCGTGCCAGAGACAAAGCCGGTCGAGGAGCTCTTGCGCGAGATGCGCACGCGCACCCACATCGCGATCGTGGCCGACGAGTACGGCGGCACGTCAGGGCTGGTGACCCTCGAAGACCTGCTCGAGGAGATCGTAGGTGACATCGCTGACGAGTACGACCGCGAGGAGGCGCTCATCGAGGACCTGGGCCGAGGCCGCTTCCGGGTCGACGCGCGGTTGCCAGTGGATGACCTCAACGAGGCCTTCGGAACCGACCTTGATACGGACGCGGACTCGGTAGGCGGGTTGTTCACCCAGGCTGCGGGACGCATCCCGGAGCTCAACGAGTCAGTGGAGTTCGAAGGGCTGCGCTTGGTGGTGACGGAGTTGGAGGGGACCCGCATCCGGCAGCTGCTCGTTGAGTCGGCGCCGCGCGAGGACAAAGGAGCGCACGATGCATAACCTGACCCAGCCTGACCTCGTACTGCTCGCATTCGCACGTGAGGCTCAGGAGCGTGCCTATGCGCCGTACTCGATGTATCGGGTGGGCGCGGCGGTCCACACGGAAGAGGGCGAGACTTTTCAAGGCTGCAACATCGAGAACGCCGCGTACGCTTCGACAATCTGCGCCGAACAGGCCGCCGTCGCCCGCGCGGTCTCGGCGGGATTCCGCAACATCACGGCGGTTGCGATCGTGGGCGACTCGGCCGCGCCCTGCGTGCCGTGCGGTTGCTGCCGACAGGTGCTCGCGGAGTTCAACCCCGAGATGCGGGTGATCATGGGCGGGCAGCGCGACGATGTCATGGTCATGACCCTCGACGAGCTGCTGCCCGAGTCGTTCCAGCGCGGGTTCCTCGACCAGGACGAGACGAAGTAGGGTGGCCGAACCTCGCGGCGTTGCCACGGACTCCGGGTCTGGCGGGCTTCGCTCGGGCTTCGTCGCGCTCGTGGGCAGGCCGAACGCCGGCAAGTCCACGCTCGTCAACGCGCTCGTCGGCGCGAAGGTCGCGATCACGAGCGACACGCCGCAGACTACGCGCCACCGCTTGCGCGCGGTGCTCGACCGCGACGACGCCCAAGTCGTCCTCGTCGACACGCCCGGGCTTCACAAGCCGCACGACGCACTGGGCGAGGAGCTGAACCGCTCCGCGCTGAAGGCCCTCGAGGACGTCGATGTGGTGGCGCTGCTGGTCGATGCCACGAAGCTCGTCGGCGGTGGGGATCGCTGGGTGGCGGAGCACGTTGCGAAGGCACGCGGCGTCCGCCACCGGATACTCGTGATCACCAAGGCCGACATCGCCACCGCAGAACAGGTCGAATCCCAGATCAGGGATGCCGGAGCGCTCGCGGACTTTGACGACACCGTCGTGCTCTCGGCCGTCGAGGGGTTCAACGTCGAGGGCTTCTACGAGGCCGTGGTTCGCCATCTGCCCGAAGGGCCGCGCTGGTTCCCGCGCGACATGCCCACCGATCAGCCACTCCGGGTGATGATCGCCGAGTTCGTTCGAGAGAAGATCCTGCGTCTGACACGCGACGAGGTGCCTCACGCAGTGGGGGTTCAAGTCGAGGAGCTCGAAGAGGTTCGGGGAAAGGATCTGACCCGCATCTGGGCGGTCATCTACGTTGAGCGCGATTCGCAGAAGGGCATCATCATCGGGAAGGGCGGTGAGCTCATCAAGCGCGTCGGTAGCGAGGCGCGTCTCGATCTTGAGCGCTTGCTGGGTACGAAGGTCTATCTCGAGCTCACGGTCAAAGTCAGGAAGGACTGGCGCCGGGATGCGTCGCAGATCCGGCGGTTCGGCTACGGGGAGGGGCTATGAGCCCTGTCGACATTTCGACGCTGGCAACGACGATCGACCAGACGATGCTCAAGCCGACGGCCGGCATGGGTGAAGCGGTGGCGTGGATGGAGGAGGCGCGTGACAGAGGCTTTGCCACGCTGTGTGTCTCGCCGTTCCTCGTGCCGCTCGCCACGCAGCACACGGCGGGGACGGTCACTGCGGTCTGTTCGGTGGCGGGCTTCCCATTCGGCTATGCGCTCACCGAAACCAAGGCAGAAGAGGCTGTGCATCTTGTCGAGCTCGGATGCGCCGAGGTGGACATGGTCATGAACGTCGCTGCGTTCCTCGAGGGTGAGGAAGCGTTCGTACGTGATGACATCGCGGCGGTCGTCACCGCGGTGTCGGAGGCGAGCGAGGGTTCGGGCCTCGTGAAGGTCATTCTTGAAACGGGACGCCTGACCGAAGATGGAGTCTCGCGCGCCAGTGAGATCGCCGCCGAGGCCGGCGCCGCCTTCGTCAAGACGTCGACCGGGTTCGGTCCGCGCGGCGCGAGCGAGCGTGACGTCGAGCTCATGCGCATGGCGGTGGGGACCGAGGTGGGCGTCAAAGCGGCCGGGGGCATCCGAGACCTCGATGCTGCGCTTGCGATGTTGTCGGCCGGTGCGAACCGCATCGGTACCTCCGCCGGCCTGGAGATCCTCGCGCAGGCGCAGGCGCGGGGCCTGTAGGCGCTGCGGGCACGGGTTCGGACGCTCCAGGATGCCGCCATATCCGTTGACCGCGCTCGTCCTGCGCAAGACCAAGCTGGGTGAGACGGACACGATCCTCACGCTACTCGCCCAAGACGGCAGCCAAGTGCGCGCGGTGGCGAAGGGTCTTCGCAAGCCAGGTTCGCGTTTCGGCGGACGTCTCGAGCCGTTCGCCGTAGTCGATCTTCTGCTCCACACAGGCGCCTCACTCGAGGTGGTCACCGAGGTTCGCACGGCCACGACCCACGCAGGACTGCGTGAGGACCTCGACCGCTCTGCCGCCGCTGCGGTCGTGGCCGGGCTGCTCGACCGCATCTCGCTCGAAGGCCAGGTCGAGCCGCGGCTTTTCGCCCTGGGCGCGACTACGCTCAGCGCGATGGAGAGCGCGCCTCCGGCGTCGCTGCCGGCGCTAGTCACGGCCTTTCTCGTCAAGGCCATGGCGATGCACGGCTATCGGCCTGAACTCGAAGCGTGTGCGCTGTGTGCCAGGGAATCAGTCGAGGGCGGAGCGTTCTCGCTCGTGCATGGAGGAGCGGTCTGCCTCGAGTGCGGCTCGCTCGACACGGCCACGCTCGCGATGCCCAACGAGACCCGGGCGTGGTTGTCCGCTCTTCTGAACACGACGATGGCAAGTGTTTCCGCTTCGCCGCCACCCGACGCCGCGGTGAGCGACTGTTTCGCGCTGATGCGGAGTTTCATCGCCTATCATCTGTCAGCGCGCGTCAAGGCGCTCGACTACTATGCTGCGCAGCTCGGCTGAGTCAGAAGTGCTCCTTGCCGCGCGACGCTTGTGGCGGGCGTTCGTCATGTAAGATGTTTCGACACCCGTGACAGGGGCACGGGTCCGTTTCCTGAGGAGATTTCGCACGATGGCTACGCTCACGTTCCAGGACATGATCCTGGCGCTGTCGCGCTACTGGGCCGACAAGGGTTGTGTGGTGGTGCAGCCATACGACACAGAGGTCGGCGCCGGTACGTTCCACCCCGCGACCACGCTTCGCTCGCTTGGCCCTGAAGCGTGGCGCACCGCTTACGTGCAGCCGTCGCGCCGCCCCACGGACGGACGCTACGGCGAGAACCCGAACCGGCTTCAGCACTACTACCAGTACCAAGTCATTCTCAAGCCGAGCCCAGACGACGTACTCGAGCAGTACTTCGACTCGCTCAGAGCCATCGGCATCGAGCCGTCAGAACACGACGTGCGCCTCGTCGAGGACGACTGGGAGTCGCCGACATTGGGCGCGTGGGGCTTGGGCTGGGAGGTGTGGCTGAACGGCATGGAGGTAACCCAGTTCACCTACTTCCAGCAGGTGGGAGGCTTCGAGTGTCGGCCTGTGCCCGCGGAGATCACCTACGGACTTGAGCGCCTCGCCATGTACATCCAAGGGGTCGACAGCGTTTACGATCTCGTCTGGGCCGAAGGCGACGACGGCGTGACCTTCACCTACGGCGATGTCTTCCTCCGCAACGAGCAGCAGTACTCCGCGTACAACTTCGAGGTCGCCGACGTCGAAATGCTCCTCCAGCTGTTCGGCACGTACGAGGCGGAGTGCCAGCGCACCCTTGAGGCGGGCTATGTGCTCCCAGCATACGACTACGTGCTCAAGTGTTCGCACGCGTTCAACCTGCTCGACGCGCGAGGCGCTATCAGCGTGACCGAACGGCAGGGTTACATCCTGCGCGTGCGCGCCCTCGCCAAAGCGTGCTGCGCCGCCTACCTCGAGCTTGTCACGCCCTTAGAGGGCGAGGCCGAAGAAGATGCGGCCTCTCCGGAAGGGGGTGAGGCATCGTGAGCGTACGCGACCTCGTCTTCGAGATCGGCACCGAAGAACTTCCTTCGAGCGCGGTCTACGCGGCGATCGAGCAGCTGCAGGTCGAGATCCCCAAAGCGCTGGATGACGCGCGGCTCACCTACAACGGCACTGCGGTACTCGCGTCGCCGAGGCGCATCGCCGTGCTGATACACTCGCTCGCCGAACGCCAAGGCGACGCCGTGACCGAGGCGAAAGGCCCTGCTGCGAAGGTCGCGTTCGACGCGGACGGCGCTCCCACGCAGGCCGCTATCGGGTTCGCGCGCGGCAAGGGCGTCGACGTCGATTCCCTCACGGTTCGCGAGGAGGGCGGCGGCGAGTACGTCTTCGCGACCGTGCACACGAGCGGTGTGCCGGCGACAGAGGTGCTCCCGGCCCTGCTCGCGCGCCTCGCCGAGAGCCTCGAGTGGGCGAAGTCGCAGCGCTGGGGCTCGGGAACGGCGCGCTTCCCTCGACCGGTGCGGTGGTTGCTCTGCGTGTTCGGCGACGAGGTCATCCCCGTTGAGTTCGCCGGGCTCGTGGCGGGCAATGTGACGTACGGGCATCGTCTGCTGTCGCCTGGGCCGGTTGTGATCCCGTTGGCGGCGGACTACCCAGAGTTGCTCGAACGGGCGAACGTCCTGGTCGACCACGAGACCCGGGCCAAGGTGATTCGGGAAGGGATAGCAGAGGCGGCGTCTGAGTACGGCGGCGGTGCGGTCGTGGACCGGTCCACCTTCGCCGAGGTCGTGAACCTCGTCGAGTGGCCCACCGCGGCTGTGGGCACCTTTGACGAGGAGTTCTTGAGCGTACCCCGCGAGATGCTCGTCCACGCCATGTCAAGTCACCAGCGCTACTTCGCTTTGGAGCGCGCCGACGGCTCGCTCGACAACCGATTCATCGTGGTGCACAACGGCGCGCCAGGGCAGACCGAGCGGATCGTACGCGGTCACGAGCGTGTTATCCGCGCGCGCCTCGCTGATGCGGCATTCTTCTGGGAAGAGGACCTCAAGGTGCCGCTCGAGCGGTGGCTTGCCAAGCTATCGAGCGTTGTCTTCCAGGTGCGGCTCGGCACGCTCGCCGACAAGGCCGCACGCGTTGAGCGCCTGACCGGATTGCTCGCCGAGATGGTGGACGCTCCGGCGGATCAGACCGCGTTCGCGCTCCGCGCGGCTCATCTCGCGAAGGCCGACCTGGTCACGAACTGCGTCGTGGAGTTCACGGACCTGCAAGGCACGATGGGGCGCCACTTCGCGCTCGCCTCCGGTGAGGAGGCCGGCGTTGCGACCGCCATAGAGGAACACTACCGGCCGCGCTTCGCCGGAGACGACCTGCCATCGACGCTCGCGGGGAGACTTGTCTCAATCGCCGACAGGGCCGACACGATCTGCGGCATCTTCGCGGCGGGGCTCGCGCCGAAGGGAACCTCGGACCCGTTCGCGCTGCGGCGGAGCGCCATCGGTATCCTGCAGATGGGGCTCGCGGGTACGCCGGTGACGCTGGACGCGCTCATCTCCGCTGCGCTGTCGGGCCTCTCTGAGGCCGCGGCGTTTGACGTCGAGGATGTGGGCCGCTCGGTCAAGGAGTTCTTCGTGGGGCGCTTCGAGACGATCCTGCGCGATCGCGGGCACGCCTACGACACGGTCGGCGCGGTGCTTGCCGTGGTCGCCGACGATCCTGGTGACGCGCTCGCGCGCTGCGAGGCACTCACAGCGTTCCGGGGTGCGCGTGATGACATGGAGGACCTCTCCGTCGCCTACGCGCGGGCGAAGAACCTCTCTCGTCCAGAGCTCGGCGTCTTGGCGGACCGCTCGATCATGGGCGGCGAAGAGTCGGCGCTCGCTGATGCGCTCGACGAGGCGGAGTTGGTCGCAGCCCAGCTCATGGAGCAGCGCGCCTACTCCGCGCTTCTGGAGTCGCTCGCCGCGCTGAGGGGTCCCATAGACGCCTTCTTCGACGCGGTCCTCGTCATGGACGAGGACGTAGCGCTTCGCGAGAACCGGCTGCGGCTGCTGAACCGCTTCGTCGCCTCGTTCGCCTCGTTCGCTGACTTCGGCCGCCTGGCAGGGTAGCTTGGCCGTCCCCGTCGCTATCCACGTCGTCTCGGATTCGCTAGGCGAGACCGGCGAAATGGTGGCACGTGCTGCCGCCGCGCAATTCGACGACGGCGCGTTCCGTATCGAGCGGCTCGTCAAGATCGAGGACGTTGACCAACTCAGAGCCGTTGTGACCGCGCACTGCGGAAGACACTGCATCTTCTTCTACACGCTCGTCGACATCGGACTACGCCGCGAGATGGAGACGCTGTGCCGCGACGGGGTGAACGGCGTGGACCTGCTCGGTCCCTCCGTCGCGCTGTTACAGTCGATCACCGGGCTCGATCCCGCCGGCGAGGCGGGTGCCATCAGGCGCACCGATGCGGACTACTTCGATCGTATCGAGGCGATGGAGTTCGCCGTCAAGCACGACGATGGGCGCAACGCTGAGGGCCTGCTCGATGCCGACATCGTGCTGGTGGGTGTGTCGCGCACGAGCAAGACCCCGCTCGCCATGTACCTTGCGTTCAAGGGGTGGCGTGTGGCCAACGTGCCGCTCGCGCCGGGCACGACGCCACCGCGCGAACTGTTCGAAGTCGACCGCCGGAAGCTGTTCGGCCTCGTGACGTCGGTGGGCGTCCTGCTCGAGATCCGGCGCGGGCGCATGCGGGAGATCGGCACAACGGTACCGGGATATGCGGATCGCGAGGCCGTCGAGCGAGAGCTCGAGGATGCTCGGGCGTTCATGCGGCGCCTTGGCTGTCTCGTCGTGCACACGGACAACCGCGCGGTCGAAGAGGCCGCTCAGGAGATAATCCGGCACATTCAGGGAGGACTCGAGACGCAGGATTGACATCGCGCGCGCGTGCGCATGACTGTCTCTGCGGTAGAATGCGTTGCACGCTGGCCCCCGGTAGACATGAGGGAGATCCAAGGTGTCCGATACCAAGCGCGTGTACGCCTTCGGCGGTGGAGCCACTGAGGGCAACAAAGCGATGAAGTTCGTCCTAGGCGGCAAGGGCGCGAATCTCGCGGAGATGGCGAACATGGGACTCCCGGTCCCGCCCGGCTTCACGATCACCTGCCAGGCATGCATGGAGTACTACAATGCGACTCCGCCGGTGTTTCCGGAAGGGCTCGCTGCCGAAATCACCGAGCATGTCGCGGGGCTCGAATCCAAGATGGGCAAGCGACTGGGCGATGAGGGCGACCCGCTACTTGTGTCGGTGCGCTCCGGCTCACCCTTCTCGATGCCTGGCATGATGGACACGGTGCTCAACCTGGGTCTCACGGACCGCTCCGTTGAGGGCCTCATCGCACAGACCGGCAACGAGCGCTTCGCATGGGACAGCTACCGCCGGTTCATCCAGATGTTCTCGAAGGTCGTGCTCGACGCGGAAGGCGACCTGTTCGAGAACGCCATCACGAAGATGAAGCACGAGCGCGGCGCCGCGAACGACACGGACCTGTCGGCCGCCGACATGAAGGAGCTTGTGGGTGTCTTCAAGGGCATCGTCGCCCGGCACGTGTCGGCTTCTGACTACCCCGAGCTCGCCGTGGACGGTCACGTCACCTTCCCACAGGACGTGTCGGTCCAGCTGCGTCTTGCCATCGAGGCGGTCTTCAGGAGTTGGATGAACGAGCGAGCCGTCTACTACCGCAAGATGGAGCGGATAGCGGACGATCTGGGCACCGCCGTCAACGTTCAGGCGATGGTGTTCGGCAACAAGGGCGAGACATCGGCCACCGGTGTGGGCTTCACGCGCAACCCGGCGGACGGCACGGACGAGTACTACGGCGACTTCTTGACGAATGCGCAGGGCGAGGACGTCGTCGCCGGCATCCGGCTTACTGAGCCCATTTCGGACCTGAAGAAGGTGCCGGGCCTCGAGGCGGCCGGTGCCGAGCTCGACGACGTTTTCGCGAAGCTCGAGCGTGAGTACCGCGACATGTGTGACATCGAGTTCACGATCGAGCAGGGTAGGCTTTGGATGCTGCAGACCCGGGTGGGCAAGCGCACGGCGCGCGCCGCGCTCAAGATCGCGATCGACATGGTGTCGGAAGGCCTCATCACCCGCGAAGAGGCCGTACAGCGCGTCGACCCCGCGCAGCTCGACCAGCTGCTGCACCCGCAGTTCGACCTGTCGGCGACGTTCGAGGTCGTGGCGACGGGTCTGAACGCGAGTCCGGGTGCCGCGGTGGGCGAGGTCGTCTTCTCAAGCGCCGACGCCGTGGCCGCCAAGGCCGCCGGCCGAAGAGCCATCCTCGTGCGCTGGGAGACGAACCCCGACGACCTGCCGGGGATGGACGCGGCGCAGGGCATCCTGACGAGTCACGGCGGCAAGACCAGCCACGCAGCGGTCGTCGCGCGCGGCATGGGCAAGCCGTGCGTCTGCGGCGTCGAGAAGCTCAAGATCAACGCGGAAGCGCGGGAAGCGACGATCGCGGGCAGCGACGTGGTGCTGCGTGAGGGCGACATCATCTCAATCGACGGCACGACAGGCAGCTTGGTCCTCGGTGCCGTGCCGCTCGTCCAGCCCGAGGTGACCGGCGACTTCGACACGATCCTCTCGTGGGCCGACGAATACCGGACCACGGGAGTCCGGGCGAACGCGGACACGCCCGACGACGCGGCTCTGGGCCGGAAGTTCGGGGCTGCCGGCATCGGTCTGTGCCGCACGGAACACATGTTCCTAGGCGAGCGCAAGGACATATTGCAGCGCTTCATTCTCGCCGAGGAAGGCGACGGCGCGCGCGAGCTGGCGCTCGGCGAGCTTCTCGAGGCCCAGGTAGGCGACTTCCTTGGCATCTTCGAGGCGATGGACGGGCTGCCGGTCACGGTGCGCCTGCTCGACCCGCCGTTGCACGAGTTCCTTGACTCGCCTCGCGAGCTCGAGGTGGAGATCGTACGTGCGGAGGCCGCCGGCGCGGCGCCCGAGACCCTCGTCGCGAAGCGCAGGCTGCTCGCGCAGATCGACTCGATGGTCGAGATGAACCCGATGCTAGGCCTGCGCGGCTGCCGTCTGGGCATCATGTTCCCCGAGCTCTACGCGATGCAGGTGCGGGCGATCACGATGGCGGCGTGCCAGCTCAAGGCCCGTGGCAAGGATCCGCGCCCCGAGGTCATGATTCCGCTCGTCAGCGTCAAGGCGGAACTCGACATACTGCGCGCCGAGTGCGAGAAGGTCATCGCCGACGTGGCCGCCGAGTGTGGCAACACCGTCGATATCGCGATCGGTACGATGATCGAGCTGCCTCGCGCAGCGGTCACGGCAGATGAGATCGGGCAGGTGGCGGAGTTCTTCAGCTTCGGAACGAACGACCTCACGCAGACGACGTTCGGTTTCAGCCGCGATGACATCGAGAGCAAGTTCCTGCCGCGGTACCTCGAGCGCAAGGTGCTGTCACGCAACCCGTTCGAGACCATCGACGAGGGCGTCGCCGCGCTCGTGCGGATGGGATGCGAGAAGGGCCGCAGCGTCAACTCCGGCATCAAACTCGGCGTTTGCGGGGAGCACGGCGGCGATCCGGAATCAGTACACACGTTCTACGACATCGGGCTCGACTACGTGAGCTGCTCGCCGTACCGCGTACCGCTCGCGCGGCTCGCGGCTGCGCAGGCCGCGCTTGCCCGGCAGGGCGCGGGATCGGACAACCGCTAGCGCTCGATCCAAGACCCGGTCAACTGACCGGGTCTTGTGCGTGCGAGGGGAGGCGTGCGTGCGAGGGACGAAGCTCTGGCAGCAGGCCGGTTCGCCGATCATCCAGGGCCGTTCGCGCACCGAGCATCAGTTCTGGCAGGACTGGCTCGGGGCGATGGGTCTCGCGCTCGCATTGTATATGGCAGTGGACGCGATCGTGTCACCGCCTCCCGAACCGCTCACACGCGCGCTGACGACGATCGCCGGCAGCGCCCTCGCGTGCGCCCAGCTGGCAATCGTCCCGACGGCGCTCGGCACGTGGATCAGCCGCACGTTGCGCATCTCACGGCCGTGGCTTCTGGGCGGCGTTCTCGGCGCTCTGGTCGCCGCCGGGCTCATGTGGTCGTGGGGTCGTCTGTGAGCGTACGGAGGCGTGAAGATATCGAGGCGGCCGAGCACCGGACGCTGTCGGAGCGGGCGGCGTTCGCCGATGCGTCCCGCGGCCGCGAACGCTCGGTAGCTCACGATCCCTACCGGACTGGCTTCCAGCGCGACCGCGACCGCATCATCCACTGCAAGGCGTTCCGGCGGCTCTCGCACAAGACGCAGGTCTTCCTCGCCCCGGAGGGCGACCACTACCGCACCCGTCTCACGCATACGCTCGAGGTCGCGCAGATCTCGCGCTCCGTTGCTCGTGCGCTCGGATTGAACGAGGACCTCACCGAAGCAATCGCGCTCGGCCATGACCTCGGGCATACGCCCTTTGGCCACACCGGCGAACAGGCGCTCGATGAGGTGCTCAGGGAGGTGGGCCCCCGCCATCCCGGCGCACCCGCCTCTTACGAGCACAACCGCCAGTCGCTGCGGATCGTCGAGCGTCTGGAGTACGACGGCAAGGGGCTCAACCTGACCTGGGAGGTCCGTGACGGCATCTTGGGCCACACCGGCGGGCACGTGCCCGCGACCCTCGAGGGACAGATCGTGCGCGTGTGTGACCGCGTCGCCTACGTGAACCACGACATCGACGACGCGATCCGGGCGGGCGTGCTCGAAGAGGCGGACCTGCCGCCAGAGCCCATCGTAGTGCTCGGCATCCACCACGCCGCACGCATCACGACGATGGTGACCGACCTCATCGACACTTCGTCGAAGGGAGACCGGATCAGGATGTCGCCCGCGGTGTGGGAGGCGATGATGGGGTTGCGGACGTTCCTGTTCGACAACGTGTATCTGTCGCGCCGGGCGAAGAGCGAGGAGCCGCGCGCCGCCCGTGTCGTCCAGATGCTCTTCGAGCACTACCTCGAGAGTCCAGAGCAGCTGCCGGAGGAGCACAGGCCGGACTCGGCGGACGAACTCGTCCAGCGGGTCGTAGACTACGTCGCCGGCATGACCGACCGCTACGCGATCAGGGAGTTCGAACGCCTCTTCATACCCAAGAAGTGGTTGGTATGACAGGCATGTTTCCTGTGCGATACTTATGCGCCGAGAGTCCGCACGAGGGGGTCTCTCATCCGCAAGTGTCCGAGTGCCGCACGTCTGCGGCACTGGATCGTCGTGTTCTTACGAAGGGAGAGTGTGCATGACTGGGGCAGTAGCCTGGCTCGCGCCGATGTGCGCGGCCGTCGGCCTCGTTGTCGCCGCGTTTCTGGGCAGATGGGTCCTCAAGCAGGACCCCGGCAACCAGAAGATGCAAGACATCTCGAAGGCCACGCAGGAGGGCGCCATGGCGTTCCTCAAGGCGGAGTGGCGTGTGCTGATCATCTTCGCCATCGTCGTGTTCGCACTGCTCACGTTCACGGGCACCTCAACGACCGAGGGCCTGCTTACGGGCGTCGCGTTCCTGACGGGAGGTCTCCTGTCTGCGACCGCCGGCTTTGTGGGCATGTTCGTCGCGACCCGTGCCAACGCGCGGACCGCGCAGGCTGCCACCGTAGGCGTAGCGAGCGCGCTCAACGTCGCGTTCCGTTCGGGTCTGACGATGGGCCTCACCGTGGCCTCGTTCGGCCTTTTCGGCCTTTCGATCTGGGCGATCGTCTTCATCATCACCGGTGACAACCCGATCGCCGACCAGGCGATCGTCAACGGTTTCGCACTTGGCGCGAGTTCGATCGCGTTGTTCGCACGTGTCGGCGGCGGCATCTACACCAAGGCCGCCGACGTTGGCGCGGACCTCGTGGGCAAGGTTGAGGCGGGCATCCCCGAGGACGATCCGCGTAACCCGGCGGTCATCGCCGACAACGTGGGCGACAACGTAGGCGACGTCGCGGGCATGGGCGCGGACCTCTTCGAGAGCTACGTGGGCTCGATGCTCGCTCCCATCGTGCTGGCTCTCGCGCTGTGGGGCGGGCTCACCATCGAGCGGCTTCAGGCGCTCAGTATCGACGAGACCGTCTTCGTGCTGCAGGACATCGTCTCAGTCGCTCCGATGGACCTCAGCTTCGGTATCACCATGCCGCTACTGATCGCGGCCGCCGGTATCCTCATGTCGATCATCGGCCTGTTCGCGGTCCGTGCGAAGGAAGGCTCCAACCTGCACACCGCGCTAAACACCGGGACCTACGTCGCGGCTGTTCTCGAGGTCGGCGCGATGGCCGCGCTCTTCTGGTGGTGGGGCGACTCGGTGGGTGACATGAGCCGTATGTGGTACTTCGGCTCCGTCGTGATCGGTCTTGTGGCTGGTATCGCGATCGGCCAGCTCACCGAATACTACTGCTCGGACCATTTCAAGCCAGTCAAGGGCATCGCCGACGCCAGTCAGACCGGTCCTGCGACGAACATCATCTCCGGCCTCGGTGTCGGGATGATCTCGACGGTGGGTCCGATCCTCGTCGTGGGGGTCGGCATCTGGGGCGCGTATACGATGGGTAACCTCGCGGTGCCCTGGTCGGACACTTCGGGCATCTACGGTATCGCGCTAGCCGCGCTCGGCATGTTGTCGATCACGGCAATCACGGTGGGCGTCGACGCATACGGTCCCGTGGCCGACAACGCCGGCGGCATCGCAGAGATGGCGCACATGGACCCAGGTATCCGCAAGATCACCGACGGCCTTGATTCGGTGGGCAACACCACGGCCGCGATCGCCAAGGGCTTCGCGATCGGCTCGGCCGGCCTGACGGCGCTCGCGCTGTTCACGGCGTTCCGTACTACCATTGCGGCCGGCGGGATCAAGTTGAACCTGTCGCTTGAGAATCCCTACATCGTCGTAGGCCTGTTCATCGGCGCGATGCTTCCGTACCTGTTCGGTGCGCTCACGATGAACGCCGTGGGTCGTGCCGCGTTCGCCATGATTGGTGAGGTACGTCGCCAGTTCAAGGAGATCCCGGGCCTGCTCGCGGGTGAGGAAGGCGCGCGCGCCGACTACGCCGCGTGTGTGGACATCGCCACAAAGGGCGCTCTGAAGGAGATGGTGGTTCCCGGCGTGCTCGCCGTGCTGGTTCCTATCACGCTCGGCGTGGTGAACCTCGAGATCCTGGGCGGGTTCCTCGCGGGCGCCGTCGTCTCCGGCTTCCTGCTCGCGATCATGATGGCGAACGCGGGAGGTGCGTGGGACAACGCCAAGAAGTACATCGAAAGCGGCAAGTTCGGCGGCAAGGGTTCCGAGGCGCACAAGGCCGCAGTGGTTGGTGATACTGTCGGCGACCCGTTCAAGGACACCTCGGGTCCAGCGATGAACATCCTCATCAAGCTCATGACGGTCGTGTCGCTCGTGTTCGCGCCGCTGTTCCTCAAGGTTCACGGCGGCTAGTACTTAGCACCATCGGCTCATAGCGTCGTTGTGACCCGGTGCTCCCGGGGGCGAAGCGCCCTCGGGAGCACAGGTGTCTCAGCGGGTAGGTATCCACGGGAGGAGGTCATGTGGGTCGAATAACGGATGAGGACATCGCGCGCGTACGCGACGCCACTGACCTCGTGGCCCTAGTCTCCGAGCGCGTCGTTCTGCGGCAGAAGGGGCGTCTATTCTGGGGGAACTGCCCGTTCCACGGAGAGAAGACGCCGAGCTTCAAGATCGACCCCGCGACGCAGCTCTGGCACTGCTTCGGATGCGGTGCGGGCGGCGACGCGTTCGGCTTCCTGATGCGCTCCGAGAGCCTCGACTTCCCCGATGCGGTTCGGCTGCTCGCCGATCGTGCGCACATCGAACTGCATGAGAGTGAGGGAGGCGTGCCGCGAGGCACCAAGGAACGGCTGTACGCTGCCCTAGCTGAGAGCGCCGCATTCTTCCATCGCACGTTGACCGGCTCACGTGACGCGGGAGCCGGTCGCGCGCGGGACTACCTCGCCGGGCGTGGCTTCGGCACGGCGGTCGCGAACTCCTGGGACCTCGGATACGCGCCGGGGCGAGGCGCGCTCTGCGCCCATCTTACGAAGGCGGGGTTCACGCACGACGAGATGGTGGGCGCCAACGTCGCGCTCCGGAGCGACTCCGGGCAGATGAAGGACCGGTTCTACGAACGCATCATGTTCCCCATCCGCGACGTCCAAGGCCGCGTGGTCGGCTTCGGCGGACGCGTGGTGGGTTCCGGCGAACCGAAGTACCTCAACACCAACGACACTCCGGTTTTCCGCAAGTCCGCGAACCTCTACGCCATCGACCGCGCGAAAGGCCCCATCACGGCGAGCGGGACGGCGCTCGTGGTCGAGGGCTACACCGACGTCATCGCGCTGCACGAGGCGGGGATCAACAATGTGGTGGCTACGCTCGGCACCGCACTCACCCAGCAGCATGTGAGGCTGCTCGGCCGCTTCGCGCGACGGATCGTCTACGTGTTCGACGGCGATGAGGCGGGTATGCGCGCGGCGGAAAGGGCGGTCGAGTTCGTCGACCGGTCCGTGACCCCCGAGGCCGGGAGCGCCCGCGTCGAGCTTCTCGTGGCCGTGCTCCCCGAAGGTGCCGATCCCGCAGACGCGGTCGCGACGCGCGGGCCGGCCGCCATCCAAGACGTCGTACACAGCGCACAGCCGCTCCTTGAGTTCGCGATAGACCGCCGTCTCGCGCGCTGGGACCTCGAGCGCCCGGAGGAACGTGCGCGAGCGCTCGCTGACGCGGCCGCGGTACTGGCTCCCATCAAGGAGTCGTTGCTCGCGGACGACTACGCGAACCACATCGCCGACCGCCTGTTTGCCGACTACGCGACGGTGAAGCACGCGATTTCGCGCGCGAAGGCACGGCCGCCGGGCCCCGAACGGGCAGACGACCTCGCCGTTCCGTCGGGTGACGCTGCCGGGGCATCCGCGGCAGGCGGCGGTCTTGTCGATCCGATGAGCATCGAGCTCAAGACCGCGAGAGACCTCATCGCGCTACTGCTTGAGTGGCCCGCGCTGCGCCCCCGGGCACAGGAGTTGCTTGCTGAGACCGTCTTGTCCGACCCTTCCTACCGGGCAATGGTCGAGGTGATCGCCGGCGCACCTGCAGGCGAGCGCGCCGCGACTCTTGTGGGCAGGATGGAGGAGAAGGTCCCCGGCGCCGGTCGCGTGCTGTCTGGTGCGACATTGACCGCACAAGGGGAAGAAGTAGCGGGCGAACTCGTAAGTGGCTGCGTGATGAGGCTCAAGGAGTTCGACATCGAGCGGCGAATAGCCGTCGGGAGGGCGCGGCTGAAATCGCCGGCAGCAGTCAAGGACAGAACGTTATCTGACGAGATACTGAAGGATGTAGCGGAGCTGCAGCGCGAACTCGACGCTGTGCGGCGCAGTCCGCTCCGCTAGCACCCTGACGCAGAGCACAAGGAGAAGCGTGGCAACGAACCCAAGATCGGGCGCATCCAGGAAGAAGAGTTCGCCAGAGGCGGACAAAGCCGCCAAATCCGCACCGCCGAAGACGGCGCAGGTGAAGGCGGCGCCAGTGAAGGCGGCGCCAGTGAAGGCCGCGCGCACTCCTGCGCCGAAGAAGGCTGCACCGGCTGAGCGCACGGGTGCGGTGACGCCCGCGCTTCCGTCTGATCCGGAGTTCTTGCTGCCGCAGGTGCAGGCGATCTTCAGGAAGGGCGCCGACCACGGCAGCATCACCGACGACGACGTCCAACAGGCACTTGTGGACGCGGGACTCGAGGATGAGCAGTTCGACAGGATCTACGCCCAGTTCAAGGTGAGCGGTATCGAGATCGTTGAGGACCCCTCACACGTGCTGGACCCTGACGCGGTCGCTGACGTCGTGGCGGAGGTCGAGACCGACGTGCCCAGCACGCGCGACGATTTGGATGAGGAAGACAGCGAGATCGCGGATGTGGTGGCGGCCGAGGCCGAGCTGCCGAAACCTGTCGCTCCCAAGGGCAAGAAGAAGCCCAAGAAGCGCGCGTCAGATGCGGCGGCCGTCGCACCTCTCACCGGCGACCCGGTCAGGATGTACTTGAAGGAGATCGGCAAGGTGCCGCTCCTCACGGCGGCCCAAGAGGTGGACTACGCAATGAAGATCGAGGCGGGCCTTGAGGCCGCGGCTCGTCTTGAGGACGCCGCGGACAAGGGCTATGAACTCGATCGCGCCGAGCAGCGACGGCTTCGCCGCATCGAGCAGGTTGGCATAGACGCCAAGCAACAGCTGGTTGAGGCGAATCTGAGACTCGTCGTGTCCATCGCGAAGCGCTACGTAGGCCGTGGCATGCTCTTCCTCGACCTCATCCAGGAAGGCAACCTCGGTCTGATACGTGCGGTCGAGAAGTTCGACTACGTGAAGGGTTTCAAGTTCTCGACGTACGCCACCTGGTGGATCCGTCAGGCGATCACGCGTGCCATCGCGGATCAGGCCCGGACGATCCGCATTCCGGTGCACATGGTCGAGACCATCAACAAGCTCATCCGCATCCAGCGTCAGTTGCTGCAGGAGCTCGGCCGCGAGCCGTTCCCTGAGGAGATCGCGGTCAAGATGGAGCTCGTCTCCGAGGATATGCGGGCCGTCTACTGGATCAGGCACTCATTGACTCCGGACCCGGTCGACGGGGTGACTGACGACATCGCTGCGATCACGCGGGAGCTCGACCGGCTCGTCAAGGTGCGCGTCGCAGTCAACAAGAAGCTCGTGAAGGAGCTCGAGCGCGAGCCGAAGGCTGAAGACACCATCGCCGCGCTCAGGCAGCGCGCTCAGGGCGCCGAGCCGGATATCTACGTGTCTGAGGAGAGCGAGGGCTGGTTCCGTGCGCGCCCCGAGGCGTGCATTCGTGAGATGGATGGCGAGATCGAGCGAGCGGCGCATCGCGTGCGCGAGATCCTGAAGATCAGCCAGGAACCGGTCAGCCTGGAGACGCCTATCGGCGAGGAAGAGGACAGCCAGCTCGGTGACTTCATCGAGGACGGAGAGGCGGTCGTTCCGCCGGATGCGGCGAGCTTCTCGATGCTGCAGGAACAGCTAGGGAGGGTGCTCGACGGTCTGTCTGAGCGCGAGCGCAAGGTGATCGAGCTCAGGTTCGGTCTCGTCGATGGCCATCCACGCACGCTCGAGGAGGTCGGTCGCGAGTTCGGCGTGACGCGTGAGCGCATCCGCCAGATAGAATCGAAGACGCTGTGCAAGCTGCGGCATCCGAGCCGGTCCAGCAGGCTGCGTGACTATCTGGAGTAACCCCTCCGAACCGCATCACGAAGTTGACGAAGGCCCCGGAATCGGGGCCTTCGAGGTGTTGTGGCTCCCCGGGTAGGACTCGAACCTACAACCCTCCGGTTAACAGCCGGATGCTCTGCCGATTGAGCTACCGAGGAACGGGGCCGCTGTGCGGCGCGAGTCCGAAGTATAGGCACGCCACGCGCGGTTTGCAACCGCGCTCAGGCGTGTCGGTTGAGGCTCCAGTCAAGGCGACATTTCAAGTGGTGTAGCGATGATCCCGAGACGTCCACCTTGCCGAGACCCCGTGTGATTCGCGACGGTTGCGCTAGAATCGTGCGGTATCCCTGAGGGGGCCCGTAGCTCAATGGTGGAGCAGGGGACTCATAATCCCTTGGTTGCAGGTTCGAATCCTGCCGGGCCCACCAGGAAGGACCATCGTGCAACGAGACACACACAATCGCGCTGCCGGTGCCCGCCGCGCCCCCGGAATGTCGTGGGCGAGTCCTTGGGTCGTGTCGGTCGCCGTGGCTGCGCTACTCGTGTCTGTTGCTGTCGCCGTGGGCGCGCTGCGCTCTCCCGGAGACTCACCGGCGGCATCCGGCTCAGGCACCGACCCCGCGTCATCTGTGCCCGTCACCGCGGTTGTCGCCGCTTCAGCGCCAGCCAGTGAGGGCGCAGGCGGTGCGCTGTACGGCGTCACCGCCGGTGCAACTGACTCCACGAGGGCCGTGACGGACACACTCGTGGACGTTCGCGAGCACGCGTCCTTGACGGTGGAGGTGCCCGATGTCGTGGGCATGTCGCTGGACAGTGCAAGAGTCGTGCTCGACGCGGTGCGTCTCTCCCTCATGGCGCAGCGCGCTGCGGGTGCGTCCACAGAGCCTGATGGGTCGCTCCGCATCTCGTCGCAGGAGCCCGCGGCCGGGACACTCGTCGGACCCGAAGCCTCTGTAGCCGTCACTCTGGAGCCGAAGAAGGCAAGCGCGAAGCGCAGTCCTGAGAAGCGGCAAGGCGGCGGATGGGTAGTTTGCATCGACCCCGGGCATCAGCAGCGTGGAGATGCGACACCCGAACCGCTGGGTCCTGGGTCGAAGAAGACCAAGCCCAGCGTCACCAGTGGTACGACAGGGGTCAAGACCACCATTCCCGAGTACGAGATCGCGCTGCAGATCTCGATGAACCTCAAGGCCCTTCTCGAGTCACGGGGGGTCAAGGTGGTCATGACGCGCACGACGAACGACGTGCGTCTCAGCAACCGCGAGCGGGCCCGAATCGCCACCAAGGCAGGTGCCGATCTCTTCGTGCGAATCCACGGTGACGGTAACCCCGACGAGACCGTTGCTGGGATCTCGACGCTCTATCCGGCGAAGAACCGGTGGACGGAGAAGACGCACGCGCCTTCAAAGCGTGCGGCATCCCAAGTCCAGCGCTCGGTGGTGCGCTCGACCGGCGCTCTCGATCGGGGCGCGAAGGCGCGAGGCGATCTGACCGGCTTCAACTGGTCGAAGGTCCCCGCCATCCTCGTTGAATGCGGATTCTTGTCGAATCCTGTGGAGGATCGGCTTCTCGCTAGTCCGCACTATCAGGACAAGGTCGCAACGGGTATAGCAGAGGGAGTGATGGCGTATCTGAAGGAGCGATAGAGGAAGGGGCCCTCTTCTCACCTTCTGCCGAACGGGAGTGTTCGCGTGCACCTGATCGTGGCCCTCGGAGCCCGTCCCCACATGCTCAGGATCGGCCCCGTACTTCCTGAGTTCGCGCGCGCCGGCATCTCGTACGATGTCGCGCTCGTCAGTTCGCGTGCCGAGGAGCGCGCGCAGAGTCGCGGCGGTGTCGTCTCCTTCTTCGGTCTCGACATCGTCAAACCGCGCTGGTTCCTCCAGGCGGGTGGCGTGCCCACGGATCAGGCCGGGGAGCCGATGCTCGCGTTCGAACGGCTCTTCCAGTCCGAACGGGCGGACGCGACGCTCGTGGTGGGTGACACCGGCGTGGCGCTCGCAGCGGCCGTGACGTCGGCGAGGTTCGGCATACCAGTAGTGCATCTGGATGCCGGGTTGCGGTGCGGCGACTTGAGTCTTCCGGACGAGATGAATCGCGTGGTCGTGTCGCGGGTGGCGTCGATGCACCTGACGCCCACGGTCGAGGCCCTCGAGAATCTTGAGGACGAGGGGATCGATCCGGAGCGCATCCACTTCGTAGGCAGCACGATGGCCGAGTCCGTGAGTCGCGCGATGGATGAGGTGGCTGCGATCGACGCTGCCGCTGAGTTCGAGGTACCTAGGAGGGGGTTCGTGCTCGCCAGCGTTCATCGACCGGAGAACCTGCACGACTCAGGTCGCCTCGCAGGCATCGTATCGGGACTCGAGCGGTGCAAGCTTCCTGTCGTCGCACCTGACTCGGCCGATCTCAAGGCAGCGCTTGCCCGAGAGGGAACGAGGCTGCCACATAACGTGGATGCGATCGAGCCGGTGAGCTATCACCGCATGCTCGCGCTCCAGCGGGACGCCGCGGTCGTCGTAACCGATTCGAGCGGCGTGCAGATCGAGGCGTGCACCATTGGCACACCGTGCCTGACGGTGCGGCGCTGCACCGAGCAGGCGGCCACCATTGAGTGCGGGGCGAACCGCGTGGTCCCAGCCTCCGGCCGTGCACTCGCGGCTGCGATCAGACGTGTGATGGAGCGCCCTTCCACGTGGACCGTGCCGCAGCGCTGGGACCGCGCAGTGTCTGACCGTGTGGTACGCGCCCTCAAGCGGGGTATCATGCCTCTGCGCTGATGCGCGTCGTCAACCCCGCGGAAGGAGCGGCATGCGCGTGCTTGTGACCGGTGGTGCCGGCTACATCGGATCGATCACTGCGCGTCTGCTCATCGAGCGGGGTCACGACTGCGTCGTGCTCGATACGCTCGAGCGCGGCTGGCGCGGCGCGGTCGACGAACGTGCGCGATTCGTCGAGGGATCCGTCTCAGACAGTGAGGCCGTGCTTGGCGCACTCGAGGGCTGTGACGCCGTCATGCACCTGGCGGGGCTCATCGATGTCGCCGAGTCGGAGCGCGAACCGGAGCGCTACCGGCAGGCGAACGCCGTCGGGCCGCTCGCGCTGCTCGACGCGATGGTCGAGACAGGCGTTGGAGCGCTCGTCTTCTCCTCGACGGCCGCAGTCTATGGCGAGCCTGAGCGGGTGCCGATCGTCGAGAGTGACCCGACGCAGCCCGTCAACGCGTACGGCGCGAGCAAGCTGGAGTTCGAGCGAAGCATCGAGCAGTACGCCGTGCGGGGAATCCGGGCGGTCCGCTTTCGCTACTTCAACGTCGCCGGCGCGTGGCCTGACGGCTCGATCGGCGAGGCTCACAAGCCGGAGACGCACATCGTCCCGCGAATTCTCACCGCGATGCGTGACGGGCAGGACCGTTTCGAGGTCTTCGGGGCGGACTACCCGACGCGCGACGGGACGTGCGTTCGTGACTACATCCACGTCCGTGACCTCGCCGACGCGCATGCTTTGGGGCTCGAGCGACTCGGAGCAGGTGGCACGGGCGGCGTCTACAACCTGGGCAACGGTGAGGGCTTCACGAACCTTGAAGTCGTGCAGGCATGCTCTCGTGTCACCGGCCTGTCCGTGATGATCGAGTTCGGGCCCCGGCGCGAGGGAGATCCCGCGATGCTCGTCGCCTCGTCGGAGCGCGCTCGAGCGGAGTTGGGGTGGTCGCCCGCCCGCCCGTCTCTCGAAGAGATGGTTGGCGACGCGTGGCGCTGGCACCTTGCCCGCCCGAACGGCTACCGCTAGACTGTGTTCTCGCCGCTCAGGGCGGCGTCATGAGGGCGATTAACTCAGCGGGAGAGTGCCACCTTCACACGGTGGAAGTCACTGGTTCAAATCCAGTATCGCCCACCAGCATCCACCGAAGCCTCGGCGAACCTGTCGGGGCTTCGCGCGTGCTGTCCCCCGTATTCTGCGCGCAGGATACTCGCCCTGTTGCGCTGGCGCTTCATGCGGGAATCATGTATGAAGATGAGGGGATTCATCAGTCGGGGAGTGCCGGATGGCTGGCCAGAAAACGAGAGTACTGCTTGTCGACGATTCCGCGGTTCTGCGACGGCTTGCAGCCGTCACTCTGACGAGCATGGGTCTCTACGAGGTCGATGAGGCGAAGGATGCGTTCGAGGCACTCGAGCTCATGCTCACCAACCGGTACGGTGCGATTCTCACGGACTATTACATGCCGGGGCTCGACGGCATAGAGTTCGTCCGGCGCCTACGCAGGATGGACGAGTGGTCGCGCACTCCTGTTGTCATGATCAGCACCGAGCGCGATCCCTACGTGGAACGCGAGGCGAAGAGCGCCGGCGTCGACGACTTCATCGTCAAGCCGTTCGACCCCGGACGCATGCGCGAGATCCTCGACACCCTTCTCGAGCGATCCGCCAGCCCGGACGGCACACTCTCGATAGACGCCCAATCACTCCTGGACGGCCTGCCATATCCCGCGATGGTGCTCGACCGCAATCACAACGTGATCTTGGGAAACGAGGCGTTCTGGCGCCGGACGGGTGCCGGGATGGATGACGCGGGCGTGGTCTGCGCGACCATGATGCACGCAAGTGGGCATGCGCCCCACAACTGCCCCTTGACCGCCGCAGTGGCATCCGGCTCTCCGGTAGAGGAGCGCGTCTCGGAAGGCGCCGGCGGATTGCATGTCTCCGTCTACCCGCTCGGCCTCACGGACCCCGACGGAGAGGCACTCTACCTTCACATCGCGCGGCCGCTCGACTAGCTCCTCGGCTCGTGTACCGCCCGGGTCCGCTCGCGCCAGTTCCACGCGGTGTGTTGATAGACTGAAGCGCTGTGATCATCGCCGTAGACAACGTGACCAAGACCTTCGGATCGCGCGTTCTGTTCGCGAACGCTTCGCTGCGCGTTGGCGTCCGAGACCGTGTCGCCCTCGTCGGACCCAATGGCGCAGGGAAGACCACGCTTCTCGAGATCATCGCCGGCAAGCAGGACGCTGACGAAGGGTGCGTGAGCTTCGCTCGAGACGCTGTCGTCGGCTACCTCGAGCAGGAGGCCATCGAAATGGCCGGACGCACCGTGCTCGATGAAGCGCTGTCCGCAGCCGAACACGTGACCTCGCTCGAACATCGGCTGCGCCTGCTCGCAGGCGAAATCTCCTCGTCTTCGGGAGAAGAGCAGGAGCGCCTGCTCGCAGAATACGGGCGCCTGCAGGAGCGCTTCGAACACCTGGGCGGCTACACGGTCGAAGCCGAAGCGCGCGCAGTGCTGGGCGGGCTCGGTTTCCGCGAGGCTGATCTAGCGCGTGACGGCTCGGAGTTCTCAGGCGGGTGGCTGATGAGGCTCGCTCTCGCGAAGCTTCTGCTCACGCGGCCCGACGTCCTCCTGCTCGACGAGCCCACGAACCATCTCGATCTCGAGAGCGTCACGTGGCTCGAGGAGTTCCTGCGCTCCTACGAGGGCGCAATCGTCATGGTCAGCCACGATCGCGCATTCATCAACGGGCTCGTGAGCAGGGTTGCTGAGATCGAGAACAAGCGGGTGACCGTCTACGTGGGTGACTACGTGGCCTATGAACAGCAGCGCGAGCTGACCCTCGAACGCCTCGCGAAGCAGCGCGAAGCGCAGCTCAAGGAGATCGCTCACATGCAGGCGTTCGTCGACCGCTTTCGCTACAAGAACACGAAGGCGGTCGCCGCCCAGGACCGCGTCAAACGCATCGAGAAGATCAAGTCCGAGCTCGTGGAGGTGCCCGAGGGTCGCAAGCGGGTCAAGTTCCGCTTCCCTCAGCCTCGGCGAACGGGTGAGCTCGTCATCTCGCTTGCCAACGCGCGCAAGGCCTACGGTGAGCTGGTCGTCTACGACGGGCTCGACCTGAACCTGTATCGGGGGGATAAGGTGGCCCTGGTAGGGCCAAACGGTGCGGGCAAGTCCACCCTGCTCAGGATGCTAGCGGGCGAATCGCCGCTCGACGCGGGGACGCGCGAGCTGGGCGCCCATGTCGAGACGACGTACTTCGCGCAACACCAACTCCAGACGCTCGGGCTCTCCAACACCGTGTTCGCCGAAGTCGACGCGATCGCACCCGGCTGGACGCAGAACGAGGTGCGCGGCCTCCTCGGCGCGTTCCTATTCGAGGGTGATGACGTCATGAAGCAGGTGCGCGTGTTGTCAGGCGGCGAGAAGGGGCGGCTGGCACTCGCCAAGATGCTCGTGAAGCCGGCGCCGTTCCTCTGCCTCGACGAGCCGACCAACCACCTCGACATCGCATCGAGCGATGTCCTCGAACAGGCGCTCGACCGGTTCGAGGGAACGATCGCGCTCATTACGCATGACAGGCATCTCATCCGGGCCGTGGCGAACAAGATCATCGAGGTCGTTGACGGCCGTGTCACGGTGTTCGATGGAGACTACGACTACTATCTGTGGAAGCGCGCAGAACGGGAAGACGCCGCGAGCGCGGGGAGT
Organism: Actinomycetota bacterium; assembly: GCA_037445775.1. GTDB lineage: Bacteria > Actinomycetota > Coriobacteriia > Anaerosomatales > PHET01 > JBBUX01. The sequence continues at coordinate 28,884 of JBBIJX010000003.1, read as the reverse complement.
GAAGCCCCGAGCGCCCCGGTCGTCAGCGACGGCCGCAGGGTCCCCTCGGATGAGACAGTCCAAGGTCCCAAGACGAAGGGGCAGAAGCGCGCTGAGGCCGAGGCTCGAAACACCCTGTATCGCTCTACCCGTGAACGCAAGGAGCGGTTGGAGGGCGTCGAGAAAGAGCTGACTCGCTTCCAGAGCCGGCATGATGAGCTCGTCGAGCTTATGGCGACCCCTGAGCTCTACGCGGATCGCGCCCGGTTTGACGAAGCGATGAGGGAGTACGCTGACCTGAAGGGGCGCCTGCCGGGTCTCGAAAGCGCTTGGCTAGAGCTTTCGGAGGAGATTGCGCGCCTGGAGGAGGAGAGTGTTGGCCCGCGCGACACACCTGATTGACAGCACCATCTTCGCTGTTCGTGACGGATGTGCGCGCGAGATTGTAACAATATTTACAAAAGAGTTGGTGTTCTCTACACTTGCGCAGACGCGTCCTGGCGATGCGTCGTGCGCGTTCGATCCGCCTTCTGGACTTTGGCGGTCGAAAGGCGGCCGCGGGGAGGCGCGATGTCGGGAGCGGTGACGCAGGGACTGCTGTTCGTGGTGGGGATGGTCGCTGCCGCGGCGGGCTTCATCGGCGTCGTTTTCATCGCGAACCGCCTGCTTGCGCCCCACAGGCCGTATCCTGAGAAGCTGACACCCTTCGAGTGCGGACTCGAGCAGGCCGGTGCGCCATGGTCGCTCCAGCACATGCGATTCTCGACGGTCGCCATGCTCTTCGTGATCTTCGATGCTGAGGCGATCCTTCTGTTCGCCGTCGCATCCGAGTTGCGCGGCAGCGCGTTCGCGCTCGTGGCGGTGGGCGCCTTCGTCGCGCTGCTCGGGCTCGGCCTCGCGTACGCATGGCGAAAAGGGGCGCTTGAATGGCGGTCGTAGACCGCATCGGCGCCGCGCTCGACTCGGGCCCCGGCGGCGTCATCCTCACGAGCCTCGACGCGCTCGTGAACTGGTCGCGGGGTCAGTCGCTGTGGGCGTTTCCCATGGGAACGGCGTGTTGCGCGATGGAGCTCATAGCCGCGTCGTTCTCGAAGTTCGACTTCGACAGGCTCGGGACGTTCCCGCGTCCCGACCCCAGGCACACCGACGTGATGATCCTCGCGGGCACGATCACCGAGAAGATGAAGCCGGCGGTCCAGCGGCTCTACGACCAGATGCCCGACCCGAAATGGGTTGTCGCGATGGGGAATTGCACGATCTCGGGCGGCATCTTCTACTACGACACGTACTCGGTCGTGCGCGGCGCCGACGAGTTCCTGCCGGTAGACGTCTACATCGCCGGTTGCCCGCCGCGGCCTGAGTCGCTCCAAGACGGGATCGTCCAGCTGCGCGAGCTCGTCAAGACAGAGTCGATCGCTCCGGGCAAGCGTCGTGAGCGCGCCACTCTGCTCCCGCGCGAGGGCGGTGACGGAGCGTGAGACAACGCGAGGTTGACGAACTGCTCGAACGCATCGCGGAACGCAATCCGAACTTCAGTCTCGCGGTTTCACTTGAGTTCGGCGACGCCGTCATCAACATCGACGCTGGCGACCTGCTGACTACGATGCGCGAGCTCCGCGATGCCGGTTTCGACCGCCTCGGAATGGTGACCGCGGTGGACCGAGTCGACGAGTTCGTCGTGGTCTATCGCGTCGGTTCGCGCTCTCTCTCGACGAAGCTCTTCGTCAAGTGCCGCGTGGGACGCGACGAAGCCCGCATCGACAGCCTCGTGCCGCTGTGGCCAGCGGCGCTCTGGCAGGAGCGCGAGGTCTACGACTTGTTCGGCATCGTGTTCGAAGGTCACCCGGACCTGCGGCGCATCCTGCTACCCGACGACTTCGAGGGCCATCCTCTGCGTAAGGACTACTCGTCACCGCGGCTGATCAGGCGCCCGGACTACATCTAGGGAGGTGAAGGGCGGATGAGCGTCGAGATCGAGTCGAGGACCCCCGCAGTGGCTGTCGACGGCCGTCCCGTCGAGGAGCTCGTAGTCAACGTCGGCCCCTCACACCCGTCGACGCACGGCGTGGGACGCGTGATCGTGCACCTGGACGGTGACGTGGTCGTCAAGGCCGTGCCGGTAATCGGCTACTTGCACCGCGGCATCGAGAAGATGGCCGAGAATCGCACATACCTGCAGATAGTTCCGTTGACCGACCGTCTCGACTATGTGGGTAGCATGTACGCGAACTGGGCGTACTGCCGCGCGGTCGAGCGCTTGGCGAACATTCCGGTTCCCGAGCGCGCCGAGTACCTGCGCGTCATCGTTTGCGAACTGCAGCGCATCGCGAGCCACATGATGGGCATCGGAGCATCGGCGGCCGACACAGGCGCGTTCACCTTCTTTGTCTACGCGTTCGACCTGCGTGAGCGCATCGTCGAGCTGTTCGAGGAGTTGTGCGGGGCGCGGCTGACCTACAACTACGTCAGGCCCGGCGGTGTGGCGTACGACGCGCCGAAAGGGTGGACCGGCGACGTTCTCGCGTTCACCAAGGCGGCGCGGCCGGCCCTCGACGAGATGGACCGGCTCTTCTTCGGCAACACGATCGCGCGGGGGCGGCTCAAGGGCATCGGAGTCCTGTCGGCCGAGGAGGCGGCGTCTTGGGGGGCGTCGGGTCCGGTCGCGCGCGCAAGCGGCATGAAGTGGGACCTTCGTAAGAACGACCCGTACTCGGTCTACCCGCGCATGGACTTCGACGTAGTGGTCGGGGATAACGGTGACGCCTATGACCGCGGGCGCGTGAAGCTCTACGAGTGTTTCGAGAGCTGCCGCATCATCGAGCAGGCCATCACGCAGATGCACGCCGGCGCATTTCGGACCGACGGCTTGCCGCGTCTCATCGCGCCCGAGCCGGGCGAGGCATACGACCACATCGAGTCCGCGCGCGGGTCACTCGGAGTCTACCTCGTGAGCGACGGGTCGCCGCGTCCGTATCGGATGCACGTGCGCAGCCCTGCCTTCTGCAATCTCGCGCTGCTGCCTCTGCTGTGCGAGGGGCACACACTCTCCGATCTCGTGGTCGTGCTCGGCTCGCTCGACCCCGTCTTCGGCGAGGTCGACAGGTGAGCGGGCTCACGCCGCTTGCGCACGGCGCCTTGGCAGGCCTGGGGGCTTCGCTGCTCGTCGCCATCGCCGCGCTCATAGGCGTGTGGGGTGAGCGCAAGATCGCTGGCCGGGTGCAGATGCGCTTCGGCCCGCAGCAGGCCGGTCCCTTCGGGTTGTTGCAGACGCTCGCCGACACCGTGAAGCTCGTGCTCAAGGAGGACATCACACCGGCGAACGCGGATGCACGCTTCTTCCGCGCCATGCCGTACCTCGTCTTCGTCCCGTGCGCTTCGGCCCTCGTCGTCATCCCATTCGGATCGGGGTGGGCGCCTTTCGACATCGAGACCGGTGCCCTGTTCTTTCTCGCCGTGCCGGGCCTGAGCGTGCTTGGCATCGTCGCCGCAGGGTGGTCGAGCAAGAGCTCCTATGCGTCGATCGGCGGCGTGCGTGCTGCGGCGCAGATGGTCTCCTATGAGGTCCCGCGGACGCTCTCGGTGCTTGCGCTGTGTCTGCTCGCGGGCTCGCTGTCCACGGTCACGATCCGCGAGGAGTGGCGGCTGTGGTGGATCCCGCTGCTCGCGATCGGTTTCGCCGTCTACGTGATCTCGTCGATCGCGGAGCTCAACCGCGGCCCGTTCGACCTGCCCGAGGCGGAGTCCGAGCTCGTGGCGGGCTACTTCGCGGAGTACTCCGGCATTCGGTGGGCGATCTTCATGATGGCCGAATACGGGGGCATCGTCGCAGCGTCGCTCTTCGGGGCGGCGACGTTTCTGGGCGGAGGCCTCGGGTTGCCCGGCATCGCCGGGGGCGTTGTGTTCGTGGGGCTCACGGTCGTGATCACGATGGCGATGATCTGGGCGAAGTGGACGTTTCCTCGCATGCGGCCGGACCAGCTCATGGGGTTCGCGTGGAAGGTGCTCACACCCATGGCTTTGCTGCAGCTCGTGATCGTGGGGGCGGTGCTGCCGTGGCTCTGACACGCAGACGCGATCAGGACGGAGCGCCCGACCGCACGCCCATCAGCATGCCGCTCGCGGTGAGCGTGACCGACGATTTCTCACCCGGTATCAAGGGCTTCGCCGAGCGCTGGCTGAGCGTGGCGACCGGGCTTGGGATCACCGCCCGTCGTGCGACGAAGCGCCCGGACACACTGCGCTATCCCGCCGAACGGGTCACGCTGTCGCCACGCTGGCGTGGAGCGTTGCGTCTGACCGGGGTCCTGGGCCGCGACGATGTCCCGCTCATCGAGCGCGAGGCTGTCTCCTACAACAGCCACATCGACGCGCTGCACCAGTCCGGTGAGCTGCCGCCGTGCGTGGGCAACTGCCCGGCGAACGTAGACGCCCGTGGCCAGTCGTACCTGCTTGCCGACGACAAGGCCGCCGAAGCGTACGAACTGGTGCGCGCCCGAAACGTCATGCCGGGAGTCCTAGGGCGCATCTGTCACCACCCCTGCGAGAGCGCGTGCAAGCGCCAGTACTTCGACGAACCGATCGCGATCAGGCCGTTGCACCGTGTTGCCTACGAGCGTTATTCGGCCCATCGCATGGAGCGTGTCAAGCCGCTGCCGCTCACCCGCGAAGAGCGGGTGGCCATCATCGGATCGGGTCCGAGCGGACTCGCTGCCGCGTTCGACCTCATGCAGGCCGGTTTCGAGGTTCACGTCTATGAGAAGGAGGCGGTTCCCGGTGGCGCGCTCTACTCCGGCGTCCCCGCGTACCGCCTGCCGCGCGACGTGCTTCACACAGAGATCAGCGACCTGCGTGCGATGGGGATGCGCCTGTTCGCCGGCGTCGAGATCGGGCGCGACGTGCCCATCGACCACCTCATCGGCGAGTACGACGCAGTCCTCATCGCGGTGGGGCTGCAGCTGAGCCGGATGCTGCCCATCCCGGGCGCGGACGCGGACGGGGTGCGGGGCGCGCTCGACTTCCTCAAGGCCGGCAACGGCAAGGCCGATTGCGGCGTCAGGGGCAGGAGTGTGCTCGTTATCGGTGGCGGCAACGTTGCAGTGGACTGCGCCCGCGTTGCGCTGCGCTGTGGTGCCGCCGAGGTGAGGCTATCCTCTCTCGAGTCGATGGATGAACTGCCGGCTCACCCGTGGGAGATCGATGAGGCGCTCGACGAGGGGGTCGTCGCGATCTGCTCCTACGGCCCGAAGGAAGTACTCGTGAAGGACGGCCGCGTGGCAGGCATGCGCCTGCAGAGCTGCCTCTCCGTCTTCGACGCTCAAGGAAGGTTCGCTCCGGTATTCGCTGAGGAGTTCACAGACCTGGCCGCCGACGTGGTGATCTTCGCCATCGGCCAGGAGCCCGCGCTCGACGGCGTCGTATCCGGCAGTGACCTGCTTCTTACAGACCGCGGGATGCTGCCGGTGGACGGTGCGCTCATGACGACGCAGGTGCGCGGCGTGTTCGCGTGCGGTGAAGTGGTCACTGGCCCCGGGTCGGCCATAGCGTCGATCGCTAGCGGTCACGAGGCGGCGATCTCGATCCTGCGCTACCTCGATGGCGAGGACCTCGCGCTGGACCGCACGTACCGCCCTGTCCCGATCTACCCGTCGTACGCCCGGGCCGCGCTCGCGGGAGTCGAGGCGTCGCGCCGCCGCGTGCACATGCCCTTGGCGAACGGCACTGAGCGGGCGCGCGACTTTCGCGCGGTCGAGCTGGGCTTCACGCACCTGGAGGGGCTCGCCGAGGCCGCTCGCTGTCTGAGGTGCTCGTCAGGCGTGTGCGTGGGTTGCACGTTCTGCGCACACGCCTGTCCGGACTACGCGATCCAGGTTGAGCGCATCGACGACCCAGGCGCGCGCCGGGTGACCCGCTACGAACTCGACCTCTCCAAGTGCTGCTTCTGCGGCCTGTGTGCCGAACAGTGCCCCACTGACGCGCTGCGTCACACCGGCCAGTACGAACTCAGCTTCTACCGTCGCGACCTGACCGTTCTCGGCATGCACGAGATGGTGCGCGCCGGGACCGGGACGCGTGCGACGGGCGCCGATGCTCCCACGCGCACAGGGGGTGGTCCGGCGTGAGCGAGCAGGTGCTGTTCTGGTCACTCTCCGCGCTTGCGGTAGCCGGTGCGCTCGCGGTGGTATTGGCGCGAGAGATGCTGCGCATGGCGTTCGGTCTCGGCGCGTTCCTACTCGCCCTCGCCGGCTTCTTCGCGCTGTTCGGCTTCGGTTTTCTCGCCCTCGCCGAGATCTTCGTCTACGTGGGCGGCGTCCTCGTACTCATGCTCTTCGCGATCATGCTCGTGCACCGCGAGGTTCCCGGCGCGCCGTCGCTCCAGTCCCGTCACGACCCGGTCGCGCTCGTATCGGCGGCCGGTGTGGGGGCCCTGATCGTGATGCTGCTCCGGCCCTTCGTAGTGACTGCGGATTCGTCGGCGGCTGGCGGTCCGTCGCTGGGCCGCGTGCTGCTCTCAGACCTGCTGCCGCACTTCGAACTCGCTGGGCTGCTTCTGCTCGCGGCACTCGTCGCCGTCGTGGCGGTAAGCCGGGGTGATGCCGAATGAGCGCACTCGCGGTGAGCGGTGCCCTGTTCGCCATCGGCCTCTACGGCGTGCTCGTGCGGCGCGACCTCGTCGCGGTGCTTGCCAGCATCGAGGTGATGATCGCGGCGCCGCTGCTGCTGCTCGTGAGCCTCGGAGCGGCGGCGGGCGGCAGTAGCAGGGTCGAGGCCGTCGCGTTGCTCCTGATCGTGCTCGCCGCCGCAGGGGCGGCGGTCGGCCTGGCGCTTGTGGTGGCGATCGCCCGTACCGCGCGTACCACGCGCATCGACGAGTTGCGGCAGGTGCGCGGATGAGCGGGCTTCTGCGCATCGACCCTCTCTACCTCGCCGTGGTGCCGGGCATTCTCGCCCTTGTCATCGCGCTCGTGGGGAAGCGGGCGCGTCTCGCAGCGCCGTTGCTCGCGCTCATGGGGCCGCTCGGGACGGTGGCGTATGGGCTCGCCTCCCTGCAGGCGATCGCTGCGGCAGGCGACCCCTTCGATCCTGCGCTCGGAACGAGCGCGGCCGCCGCCGCGTCGCCTCAGAGACTGTGGTTTGTGGTGGGTGAGGACTGGTTCTTGCGCATCTCGACCGCGGTCGACTCTCTGGCCGCGCTCATGCTCCTGGTCGTGGGCGTCGTTGCGGCGTGCGTGGTCGTCTTCTCGATCGGCTACCTGCATGGCGATCCGGGATGGGCACGCTACTTCGCGGTGATCTCTCTGTTCGTCGGGTCGATGAACCTCGTCGTCATCGCAGCCACTCTGACTACGCTCTTCATCGGGTGGGAACTCGTGGGCGCGTGCTCGTACCTACTCATCGGGTTCTGGTTCTCCAAGCCATCAGCCGCGGCCGCCGCGACGAAGGCGTTCCTCACCACGCGCGTTGGCGACGTGGGACTCTTGGCAGGTATCGCGATCCTCGTCACGCAGGCCGGTACCGACGTATCTTCGCTCGTGCTCGACTTCGTCGACACGATGCCCGCCGGCGTGGTAGGCGCGGCCGCGATCTGTCTCGCCATCGGGGCGATAGGCAAGTCCGCGCAGTTCCCGCTCCACGCGTGGCTTCCTGACGCCATGGAGGGGCCGACGCCGGTCTCGGCGCTCATTCACGCTGCGACGATGGTCGCGGCCGGCGTCTACCTGACCGCGCGTCTGTGGCCGGTATTCGACGCGGCCCCGCACGCACAGATGCTTCTGCTCACGGCAGGTGTGATCTCGGCCCTCGGCGCTGCCCTCGTCGCGGCGATCCAACGCGACATCAAGAAGGTCCTCGCCTACTCGACTATCTCGCAGCTCGGCTTCATGTTCGCCGCTCTGGGTGTGGGCGCGTGGGGGGCGGCGTTCTTCCACCTCATGACCCACGCGGCCTTCAAGGCGATGCTCTTCCTGGGCTCCGGCAGCGTGATCCACAGCGTCGGCACGCAGGACGTCCACGAGATGGGCGGGTTGCGCCGGGTCATGCCGGTCACGTTCGGCACGTGGCTCATCGGTGCACTTGCGCTCGCGGGGATCGCGCCTCTTTCCGGCTTCTTCAGCAAGGACGCGGTGCTCGAGTCGGTCTGGCATGCGAGTCCGGTGGCGGGTAGCGCACTCTTTGTTGCTAGCGCCGTGACGGCGTTCTACGCCGCACGCGTCACGCGTCTCGTGTTCTTCGGTACGCCGAACAGCGACGCCCACGCGCACGAGGCGTCGGCCACGATGTGGGTGCCGCTCGTCGTGCTCGCGTTCCCGGCAGCTGTGCTTGGTCTCGTTCACGGGGCGGTCGTAGAGGTGCTCGCCGTGCATGCCGAGCCGCTGTCGGTGCCGATCTCTGCTGCTGCGCTCGCGCTTGCGGTCATCGGCGGCGTTGCCGGGTGGACGGCGTCGCGTGGCCCGGTCGGCGATGCGGCGACACGGAGGCGGCTGGGTACGGTCGGTGATACGCTGGCCGCCGCGTACCACTACGATGCGCTCGTCGACCGGGCTGTGGTCCGTCCGGCGGTCGCGGTGTGCCGCGGGCTGTGGGCGGCGGGCGACCGCCTCATCGTAGACGGCTTCACGGTCCTGCTCGCGCTCGGCGCAAGCCTCGCAGGCCGTGGCCTGAGCCGGCTCCACTCCGGCGACGCGCAGGCTTACGCCGCCACGATCGTCGCGGTAGCAGCACTCGCGCTTGCGGCGATCTCATGGATGGGACGGTGAGCGCGATGGAGGCGAACGCGGTCACCGTCGCAGCGCTCTGGGCGCTGATCCTCGTCCCGCTCCTCGCCGCGCCCATCGCGTGGTTCGCTGAGCGTGGCGGCGGCGGGCGGCCTAGGCTCGTCGGGCTTGGCGCCGTGCTCGCGCAGGTTGCCGCCGTCGCTGTCCTGCTCACCGGCGAGGTCTCCGCCGAGCTAGCGGAGTCCGGCCGACGAGGCGCTGGCGCCGCCGCGGGTCTGCTCGCGATCGATGGGCTCGCATTGCCGTTCGTCGCGCTGACCGCACTCACGGGCCTCGCCGCGCTGTCCGCGTCGTGGAGCGTCACGCGACGAAGCGGCGCGCACGTCGCGCTGCTCCTGGTGGTTCAAGCGGCGCTGGCATGTGTGTTCCTCGCCGACAACATCGTGTTGTTCTACATAGCTTGGGAGTCCGTGCTCGTGCCCATGTACCTGCTCATCGGCGGATGGGGTTCGCGCAACGCGCGCGCAGCGGCGGCGAAGTTCCTCGTCTTCACGTTCGCCGGCGGCGCTGTGCTGCTGGTAGGCGTCATCGCCGTGCTCGTGGGCGCCGGTTCGTCGTCGATCGCTGTGATCACCGCTGCCGGCGGGGTGCCCGGCGCCGGTGCGCTGCTGTTCTGGCTGCTCGCCTCAGGCATGCTCGTGAAGTTGCCGGTCGTGCCGGTGCACACGTGGCTACCCGACGCCCACACAGAGGCGCCTACTGCAGGATCGATCGTCTTGGCGGGCGTGCTGCTGAAGATGGGCGGCTACGGACTCATCCGCATCGTGCTGCCCTTCGCTCCGGATGCGCTCGCCGGCTCGGGCCCGGTACTCGTCGCTCTCGGCATTGTGGGCGTAGTCTGGGGCGCCGCATGTGCGTTCGTGCAGACCGACCTCAAGCGGCTCGTTGCGTACTCGTCCGTAGCCCACATGGGATTCGCAGCAGTCGCGGTTGGACTCGCGACACGCGTGTCTCTGAGCGCTGCGGTCCTTACTATGGTGAGCCACGGACTCGTCGCAGGTCTGCTCTTCTTCCTTGTGGGCGCGCTCTACGAACGTGCGCATACGCGGGAGATCTCCCGGTTCGGCGGGCTCGGGTCCATCGCACGCATCTGGTCTGTTGCGTTCGTGTTCGCCTCGCTCGCCTCTGCGGGACTGCCCGGGCTATCCGGGTTCCCTGGCGAGTTCGCGACGTTCATCGAGACGTATCGCGCCTGGGGCTGGTGGTCGCTAGTACTGGGTGCGGGCATCGTGCTCGTCGCGGCGTACAACCTAAGGGGTGTGCGCGCCATCGTCCAGGGGCCGTCAGGGGAGATCAGCGACGTGAGTGATCTCGGGTTGCGCGAGCGTGTGACTGCGGCGGTTTTCGCCGTCTGCATCGCGGTGCTCGGCGTCGCCCCGTTCCTCATCACCGTGGCGCTTGAACCGTTCCTCAACTCCATCGCGTACGTGACCGGCGGGGGGCGGTGACATGACCGCGGAGGCTTTACTGTGGCTGACCATCGGGCCTGCGCTTGTTGGCGCCGTCGCCGCGCTCGCAGCCGACGCTTTCACCACCCGCTCCGGCGAGACCGGAGTCCTGGCGGCATCGGCCCTGCTCGCGGCCGGCGGGCTCGTCGCGCTGGTGGGCGGGTGGAGCTTCGATCACGCCGTCGTGTACGACGTGCTGCACGTGGGGCGCGGGTACTCGCCAGTAGCCGGTGTGGTGATGCTGCTGTGTGCTGTGGCGCTGGCCAGCGCCCGGGGGTCGCGATTCGCGGAGTCGGGCCAGGGCGTGGTGCTGGTCGCGTTGATCGCGGTCGGCTCGGTCCTCGCGATGAGCGCGGCCGACATCCTCTTCCTGCTGCTAGCCCTCGAGACGGTCGCTGTGTGCGCATACGCGCTGGTCGCCCTCGGCTCGGGCGGCGGCGCCCGTGAAGCGGCGATGAAGTACTTCGTGCAGGGCGCCGTGGCCACAGGCGTCTTCGTCATGGGCCTCTCGATTCTCGCAGGAACGTCCAGCGGCCGTCTTGACCTCTCGGTGCCACTCGCGTTCGCCGGAAGTGCGGGATCCGCGTTGCCGGCGCTCGTGCCCGTGGTTCTCATCGTCGTCGCGCTGGCGTTCAAGTTCGGTGCCGCGCCGCTGCACTCGTGGGCGCCCGACGCCTACGAGCACGCCGAACCGGCCGCAGCCGGCGTGCTTGCGGGTCCGGCGAAGCTCGCGGTGGGCGTCGCGTTCGGCTCGTTCGTGCTCGCTCTAGTCTCGCCTGAGACTGGCGTCTTCGAGGCAGGCTCACTTGCAGGCGATGCGCTCGTGGTGATCGGTGCATTCGCGCTTGTGTCAGTGGCCGTTGGCTCGCTTGTCGCCCTCCCGCAGCGCTCGTACAGGCGGATGCTCGGGTATGCGGGTGTCGCGCAGGCGGGCTACGCGCTCATCGCGGTTGCGGCTCTGAGCGTGTCGGCAGCATCGTTCCACCTCGCGATGTATGCGATTGCCTCGGTCTGCGTCTTCGGTGCGGCCGCCGCGTTCGAGCGGCTGCACCCTGCGTGGGACGGCTCCGTTGCCGGGCTCGCTGGTCTCGGGCGACGGCGGCCCTTGCTCGGTCTCGCCGTGACCGGTGCGCTGTGCTCGCTCGCGGGTCTGCCGCCATTCGGCGGTTTCTGGGGCAAGTTCCAAGCGTTCGGCGCCTCGGTCGCGCTCTCAGTGTCCACGGCCGAGCGGGGGCTCGTATCGCAATCCGCGGGGTACGCGGCTCTCGTGGCCGTAGGCGTGGCCGCGTCGGTCGTATCGATCGCCTACTATGGCTCGGTTATCAGGTCGCTCTTCCTTGAGAAGGGGCCGGAGCCCGTGTCGCCATCCTCGTATCCAAGTGACGCCTCCGCAGAGAACGGCGGCCCGGGTTCACAGAACCCTGAGGGAAGGCCGCATCCCCCAGGAGGCGGGGCCGCTGAGGCCGGGGTGATCGCTCTCGCCGCAGTGCTGCTCGGACTCGGACTCCTGCCGCTCGTGACGGGACTCACGCGCGTCATCGAGGGCTTCTCTATCACCAGGTAGGACGGTCCTGTGCTGCGGTGATGTCCTGCACGTGAATCGGTGAACGGTACTTGTGCGTGCGTGAGCGGCGTGATACGCTGCGACGCAAGTTGCATGCGAATGCAACCCCTTACCCCTGAGCCTCAAGGTGCCGGCCTTGGGGCTCCCCCTTTTCCCGGACGTTTCTCGCTGTCCGCGCACCGTGGTGTGACCGCGGTCACGTGCATCTTGCGCGATTCGACGATCACCCATCAAGGTAGCGCGCGCGAGCCCCGATAGCTTCGGCATGATGCTTTCAGAGGAACAGGCGAGGCTGGCGATGCAGGAGCTGCGTGAGAAGCACGGTCTGGATTCGGGACACCACGCTGACGTCTCGGCGGAGGTTCTCGAGCAGGCCTGCGAGGCGGTCCACAGCGCCCCCGATGTACGTGCCGAGCGCGTTCTCGAGGCGTGCACACGGCTCCTCACGGCGCCCATCGACAGCCACGACCTCGCCGACAAGGTCATATCTCGTATCGCCTCCGACGCCCTCCGATAGCGCCGCCGCGCAAGGTGTCTGGCGCGCACAGGCTCGGGCGTCGATAATCGCATCGACGCATCGACCCTTGTCTCCCGGAGGCCACCTGTGACATCCAAACCCCTGCGCACCGTCCTGACGGTGCTCATGGACATCCTCATCGTCCTGGCCATCGGGCTCACGGCGAGCCTCGTCGTTCAGTTCTTTGGCACGCTCGCCGCCCAGGGCTGGGGCGAGGCGGTCATCGCGCTCACAGCATGGCTGAAGGTTCCGTTCGGTGTCGAACCCATCAAGACGCCGTACGGCGGGGTGTTCAACGTCGATATCGCCCTCACCATCGGTGTGCTCGTTCTCGCGGAGTGGATGCTCTCGATGGTGCGTTCTCGGGAATAGGCTCTGCAACATCGCGTCAGCTCAAGCCTTCGCGGGGAGGGGCACATGGCATACTCGACCGACCGGCTCGGTGATCTCCTAGTCCGGGCCGGCCTTCTCACACCCGAGCAGCTCGACGCGGCTCTGCTGCGGCAGGCCGAGACCCATCTGAAGCTCGGGGAGGTGCTCGTTCGCGATCTCGTGCTGACTGAGGACCAGATTGCCCGCGTCCTTGCCGAACAGAAGGGCTACGAGCACGTCAATCTCGCCGCGTATCCCATCGACCGCGCCGCAACGGTACTGCTGCCTCTGCGGATGGCCCGGCGGCGCTCGATCATCCCCGTCCGCATCGACGGGGAGACGCTCACGCTCGCGATGGCTGATCCGCTCGACATCGAGGCGATCGATGAGACGGAGATGCTCACGGGGATGCGCGTGGAGCCGGTTGTCGCCGCCGCGAGTCAAGTCCGCTACGCGGTCGAGAAGTACGTGGCGGGCGCAGATGCGCTCCAGCAGCTAGCGGTCATGGGAGAGGAGCCCGAGCCCGAGGAGGAGCAGGGTGGCGATGAGGAGGCGAGCGCGGCTGTAGTTCGCATGGTCAATCAGATCGTCCGCGAGGCCGTGCTCGAGAACGCAAGCGACATCCACTTCGAGCCGGTCGACGGCGGCGTGCGCATACGTTATCGAGTTGACGGAGTGCTGCGGGAAGCGGCGATGCTCCCCCGTAGTGCGAGAGCTGAGACGTTGTCGCGGTTGAAGGTCATGGCGGACCTGGACATCTCGGACCGGCGTCGGCCGCAAGACGGCCGGATCGCCGTACGCGTTGGGAACAAGATCCTCGACCTTCGAGTCGCGACGCTCCCAACACCGTCAGGCGAGTCGATCACGTTGCGTGTCCTGGATAAGGAGGCGGCGTTCAGACCTCTCGCCGACATCGGACTCGGCGAGGAGGCTCTCGCGACGCTCCGAGTGATGCTCCGCAAGCCATACGGCGCTCTCTTCATCTCCGGCCCCACTGGCTCGGGCAAGTCAACGACGCTCTACGCGATCCTCAGTGAGATGCAGGATCTCGGACGCAAATTCATCACCATCGAAGATCCCATCGAGTACACGATGGACGGCGTGACGCAGATCGCCGTGAATGTGAGGACGGGCCTCACGTTCAGTGCAGGGCTGCGGTCGATTCTTCGCTCGGACCCCGATGTGGTGCTTGTGGGCGAGGTCCGTGACGCCGAGACCGCAGAGATCGCGGTGCGTGCCGCGCTTACGGGGCATCTGATGCTCACGTCGATACACACCAACGACGCGGCCTCAGTGCTCACGCGCTTGAGCGACATGGGGATACCGCCCTATATCGTATCGTCCGGGCTTATCGGCGCCGTCGCCCAACGCCTGGTGCGGCGGCTCTGCGAGCGGTGCAAGGTGCAGCTCGACGTCGACGGCGCGTTGCTGCGCGACGCGGGTTTCGAGGAGGCCGAACTCTCCGGCTTGACGATCTTCGGGCCTGTGGGGTGCGAGGCGTGCGGCGGTTCCGGCTATCGCGGGCGGGTTGGTGTGTTCGAGGTGATGGAGTTCAGCGACGAGTTGCGGCGCATGTTCATACACAAAGCGCCTGCCGAGGAGCTCCGCAAGGAGGCGCTCTGCGCTGGCATGCGCACCCTAAGGCGCGACGCGCTCGACAAGGTCAAGTCCGGCGTCACTTCGCTCGACGAGCTCAACCGCGTGGTCGTCTGATGCACGGACGCGAGTCCCGGGCGATCGTTCTCGTGCTCGACAGCGTGGGCGTGGGCGCGCTGCCCGATGCTGCGCTCTACGGCGATGAGGGGGCGAACACGCTTGGCAACACCGCGCGCGCCGCGGGCGGTCTCAAGATGCCCAACCTCGGCGCGATGGGACTCGGCAACGTGACGCCCATCGATGGTGTGCCCCCGGTCGCTTCCCCCGTCGCGTCGTGGGGCCGCAACGCCGAGGCTAGTGCCGGTAAGGACACTACGACGGGGCACTGGGAGATGATGGGGCTCGAGCTGTCCCGTCCGTTCCCCACCTACCCTGAGGGCTTTCCGCCTGAGGTCATGGAGGCGTGGAGGCGCGAGACCGGGCTAGGCTGGCTCGGGAACCGCCCGGCGAGCGGCACGGTCATCATCCAGGAGCTGGGCGGCGAACACGTACGCAGCGGCGCACCCATCGTCTACACGAGCGCGGACAGCGTATTCCAGATCGCCACGCACGAAGACGTCGTGTCTATCGACGAGCTCTACCGCCTTTGCGAGATCGCGCGCACGAAGGTGTGCGTTGGAGAGCACGCTGTGGGCAGGATCATCGCGCGCCCCTTCATCGGCCCTGACGCCGCTGGTGTCTACCAGCGTACGCACCGGCGCCGCGACTTCGCCATCGAGCCGTTCGAGCCCACGGCGCTCGATCGCCTGAGTGACGCGGGCGTCAGATGCTACGGCATCGGCAAGATCGGCGAGATCTTCGCGTGGCGCGGCATCTGCGAATCGCCGCACTCGGAGAACAACATGCACGGCTTCGACAACCTGCTCGCCCGGGTGCGCGACACGGCGGACAACGGGTTCGTCTTCGCGAACCTCGTCGACTTCGACATGATCTGGGGACACCGCAACGACGTCGAGGGCTATGCGCGCGGGCTAGAGGCCGTCGACGCGCGGATGCCCGAGCTTGTCGAGGCCATGCGCGATGGCGACCTGCTCATCATCACCGCCGACCACGGCTGTGACCCCACGACCTCGTCGACGGACCACAGCCGCGAGTACACGCCCCTCATCGTGCACGTCAAGGGCGTCGATACCGGCGTCGACCTAGGGGAACGCTCCACCTTCGCAGATATCGGCGAGACGGTGCTCGACTTCTACGGGCTCGCCGGCGCGTGCGGACGGGGCACGAGCTTCCTCTCCGAGGTCCGCCGGACATGAGCGCGCTCACTGTCGAGGAGCTCATCGCGCACAAGCGCGACGGCCGCTCGCACACGGCCGAAGAGATCGATGCGCTCGTGCTGGGTTTCGCGCGCAACGAGATCCCCGACTACCAGATGGCCGCGTGGCTCATGGCCGCGTACCTCAACGGGCTCGACGCCGATGAGACGGTGTGGCTGACTGACGCGATGGTGCGCTCGGGGCGTGTCGTGGACCTTTCGTCTATTCCGGGCATCACGGTGGACAAGCACTCCACCGGCGGCGTCGCGGACACGGCGACTCTCGTCATCGCGCCCATAGTCGCCGCGTGCGGTGTGCCCGTGGCCAAGATGAGCGGGCGGGGGCTCGGTCATACGGGCGGCACGCTCGACAAACTTGAGGCGATACCGGGCTTCCGTGTCGAGCTGAGCACCGAGGAGTTCGTGGCGCAGGTGCGCGACGTCGGGCTGGCCGTCATCGCGCAGACGCCCGACATCGATCCGGCGGACAAGAAGCTCTATGCGCTGCGCGACGTCACCGCGACGGTGGCGAGCATCCCCCTCATCGTGGGCTCGATCATCAGCAAGAAGGTGGCGGGTGGCGCAAGTGCGATCCTCCTAGACGTCAAGGTGGGCTCCGGCGCGTTCATGCGCACGATCGCAGACGCGCGAGCCCTCGCGAGTGAACTCACCCGCGTCGGCCACGCCTTGGGGCGCGATGTCGTCTGTGAGCTGACCGACATGAACGAACCGCTCGGCAGTTGCGTCGGCAACGCCCTTGAGGTCGCCGAGGCGGTGCGCGTGCTCTGTGGGGAGGGTGGCTCACCGGCGCTTATCGAGGTCGCGCGGACCTCTTCGGCACGGATGCTTGCAATGGCTGGAGCGGCACGCGACCAGGAGCACGGGCGTGAGCTCGTCGACGGCGTCATCGCGTCCGGCGCCGCGCTCGCGAAGATGCGTGCGTGGGTGGCGGCCCAAGGAGGCGACCCGGCCGTCATCGACGACCCGGCGCTGCTTCCGCGCGCGGCGATGACACGGGAGGTTCGTGCTGAGAAGAGCGGCTTCATCGCGGGCTTCGATGCGGCGGGCGTTGGACGCGCCGCGATGCTCGCGGGGGCGGGGCGCGAGACGCTCGACGACGTGATCGACCCGGGGGCGGGAGTCGTGCTTGCGGTCCGCACAGGTGACCGGGTGGATGCGGGCGGGCTGCTCGCGACGGTGCACGCGGCCACGAGGGCGCGCCTGGACGAGGCCGAGGTGCGGTTCCGCGCCTCGATCCGCTTCGCCGCTGACCCGCAACCCGCGTCGCCGCTCTTCTACGAGCTGTGAGTTGGGAGACGAAGTCCGGTGCGGATCGTCGTTGGACATGCAAACCCTGACTTCGACGCCTACGCGGCCACTGTCGCCGCGACGAGGCTCTTCGAGGGCGCCAAGGGTGTCTTCCTAGGAACGCAGAACGCGAACGTGCGCGCGTTCCACAACCTGCACGAGGACTTCGTGCCCTTTGTCGACCTGCGCGGCCTTGATCTGTCCGAGGTTGATTCCGTGATCATGGTCGACACACGGGATGCGGGCCGGATCGGCGAGATCGGGTCGCTCGTAGCTCGCGCCGACGTCGAGGTCATCGTCTACGACCACCACCCGCCCCAAGAGGGCGACGTGTCCGGCGTGGAAGACCGCAGCGCCGACGTGGGCGCGACAACGAGCATCCTCGTCCATGAGCTGCGCGCGCGCGGCATCGTGCCGACGCCTCTCGAGGCATCCCTCTTCCTGCTGGGCATTCATGAAGACACCGGATCGCTCACCTACCCGACGGCGACCGCCTATGACGCGGACGCCGCCGCCTGGCTCATGGCGACAGGGGCGGACTTGGAGGTGCTCAACCAGTTCCTCGCGCGCGCTCTCGAGCCTGAGCAACAGCGGCTGCTCGAACAGCTCGAGAGTTCACTCGAGGTATGGGACGTTCACGGGCAGCCGGTCGCCGTGGGCACAGCACTGGCCGACGAGTATGTCGACTCGGCGAGCGTGCTCACGCACCACGTAGTCGAGGATCTGGGGCACCGGGTCGCTATCGCAGTGGTGAGCATGCCCGACCGGACGCAGATCGTCGCGCGGTCGCGCCTGGCGGAAGTCGATGTGGGTGCGGCGATGGCGCTCATCGGAGGCGGCGGGCACGCCCAAGCGGCCTCCGCGGGCTTCCGGGAGCTTCCGCCCGCCGAGGCGCTCAGAGCGGTGCGCACCGCCTTGGAGCAAGTAGTGCACCCACCGCTGACCGCCGCCGACATCATGAGTGCGCCGGTGCGCACCGTGACCCCTGAGACCTCGATGCGCGATGCCGCGGAGCTCATGGGCAAGTGGGGACACGGGGGACTGCCGGTGGAGGAGGCCGGCAAGCTGGTGGGCCTCGTCACGCGCAAGGACGTCGACAAGGCGCTCAGACACCGGCTCGGACATGCGCCGGTCAAGGGGTTCATGGGCGGCGACGTGGTCACTGTCGCGCGCGGCACGGACCTGACCGAGCTCGAGAGGCTGCTGGGTACGCGGGGGATCGGCCGCGTGCCTGTCATGGACAACGGCCACATGATCGGCATCATCACGCGCAAGGATGTCCTGCGCGCGCAGCACGGCGAGAGCTACGTTGGCGGTGCGCCGCAGCGTTCCGACGAGGAGGCGCGTCGCGCGTTTCTTGCATCGGTCGACACGCTGCTGCCGCCTCAAGTCCGCGACACCCTGCGCCGACTGGGCCAGATCGCTGAGGAATGCGGTGTGCGAGCCCACGTTGTAGGCGGGTTCGTGCGCGACATGCTGCTCGGCCGCGAGAACCTCGACATCGACGTGGTGGTCGAGGGCGACGGCATCGCATTCGGCGAACGGGCGGCCGCGACGCTGGGGGCTCGCGTGACGGCTCACCGCAGGTTCGGCACCGCGGTGCTCGTGCTGTCGCGTGATTTCCGCATCGACATCGCGAGCAGCCGCTCGGAGTATTACACGCGCCCCGGGGCGCTTCCCACCGTCGAGCGCTCGACGCTTCGGCAGGACCTGCTGCGGCGCGACTTCACCATCAACGCGATGGCGGCCTGCGTAGACGCATCATGCTTCGGCGCCATCGCAGACCCGTTCGGCGGACTCGGTGATCTCAAGGACGGCACGATTCGCGTGCTGCACGCGCTGTCGTTCGTCGAAGATCCGACACGTGTCTTGCGCGCAGCGCGCTTCGAGGTCCGCTACGGCTTCGCGCTCGACGAGCACAGCGAGGCGCTGGCGCGTCAGGCCGTCGAACTCGACCTGCTCGACGAGGTCTCCGGCGCGCGCGTGCGCGAGGAGCTCTACGACCTGCTCGACGAGGCGGAGCCTGTGCGGGTGCTCAAGCGCGTTGACGAGCTCGGTGCGCTTGCTCCGATGCTGCCGCCGGGCGGGTCGAGCGCGAGCGCGATAGCGGCGGCCGAGTCCGCGCTCGCTGGCGTTGCGCGGCTGGAGGAGTCGGTGCTTCGTTTGCCAGACCGCCGCACGGCGCTCATCGCCGCGCTTTCGACGTCAGGCCGGCGCGACGGCGTGGATCGCTGGCTCAGACACATGCGTATCGGCAAGGCGTACGCGCAGGTGGCCTTGTCGATCGCCTCGGCGGCAGGCGTCGAGCGCGCGCTCGCAGACAAGCGCGGGATGCGTGACAGCAGGCTTGCGCGGATGCTCGAAGGCTTCGCGCCGGAAGCGGTCGCAGTCCTTTGGGCGCGGGGAGATGACCTTGCGCGGGAACGCGTCGAGCACTACGCCCTCGAGGTGGCGGCGGTGCGGCCGAGCGTCACGGGGCGCGACCTCATCGAGATGGGCGCCCCGCCCGGAGCGGCGTTCTCGGCTATACTTGCGCGAGCCCGCGACGACCGCTTGGACGGGCGAGTCGCCGGCCGCGAGGCCGAACTCGCCAACCTTCGTCGTCTCGCCGTCAAGGCCGGGCTCGTCCCCGCCCGGAAGGACCGTGCGTGAACCTTCGCCCCGAGACGCTCATCTGGCTCCTGCTGCTTCTCCCGTCGATCGCGTTCCACGAGTTCATGCACGGCTGGGCCGCGCTCAAGCTGGGAGATCCCACCGCGAAGAACGCCGGCCGGGTCACTCTCAACCCCCTCAAGCACATCGACCCGTTCGGTACGGTCATTCTGCCGCTCCTGCTGGCGTTGAGCGGCGCCGCGATCTTCGGCTACGCGAAGCCGGTGCCGGTGAACCCCCGCTACTTCAAGGACATCCGCATGGGCGATCTGATCACCGGGGTGGCAGGTCCGCTCGCCAACCTCGCCCTCGCGCTGGTGGGCTCGGCGCTCGCGTGGGGCGCCGTCCTCGCGTCCGGCGTCGTCGGGGCGAACGTTGCGAGCTGGGTCTACCTCGTCGGGTTCCTGCTCGCGCAGACGAACCTTGTACTGATGTTCTTCAACCTGATTCCCATCCCGCCGCTGGACGGCTCGAGCGTCATCCCGCTCTTCCTGTCGGACAGCCAGCTGCATCGCTGGTACGGGCTGCAGCAGTATTCGTTCGGTATTCTGCTGTTGCTGCTCTGGGGCATCCCCGCGCTCACGAACCTCAACCCCATCGGGACGTACTTCGCCTGGACGGTTCAGCCGCTCCTCGCGCTGCTTACGCCGGGCTAGGCTGCTCGCCGCGCGAGCGGGACCCTGCGCTACAATGCATCGCACCGACGCCATCACATCAGCGAGGGGACCAGCGCGCGTGACGAAGAAGCGCACTCTGACTGGCTATAGGCCCACAGGCAAGCTGCACCTGGGGCACTGGTTCGGCAACCTGCAGAACATGCTCGCGATGCAGCACGCCTACGACGCGTACTACTTCCTCGCGGACTATCACGCCCTCACGAGCGACTGGGCGGACCCGAGCGGCATCGCGCAGTACACCGAGGAGATGGTGCTCGACTGGTGCGCGGCCGGTCTTGATCCGGACATCTGCACGATCTACCGCCAGTCCGACGTGCCCGAGGTCGCTGAGCTCATGCTCTTCTTCTCGATGGTGCTCCCGATGCCGTGGCTCGAGCGTACCCCGAGCTACAAGGAGCAGCGCGCCCAGATCACGACGAAGGACCTGGGTAACGTGGGCTTCTTCCTGTATCCGGCGCTCCAGGCCGCTGACATCGCGATCGTTCACGCGGACGCTGTGCCGGTGGGAGAGGACCAGCTGCCGCACCTCGAGCTCACGCGCGAGATCGTACGCCGCTTCAACAACACCTACGGCGAGTTCCTGGTCGAACCGCAGGCCATCACTCCCGAGGCGGGCGCGCGGGTGCCCGGCACCGACGGACGCAAGATGTCGAAGAGCTACGGAAACGCGATCTTCATCTCCGACTCCGAAGACGAGATCCGCGCCAAGGTCATGTCCTTCCTCACCGATCCCGCCCGCAAGCTCAAGACCGACCCTGGTGACCCCGGCATCTGCCCGCTGCACGCGGTGCACGGGCTGATCGCGCCGGCTGACGAGATCGCCGAATGGGACCGCTGCTGCCGAACAGCCGAGTGCGGCTGCGTCGCGCACAAGCGCAAGCTCGCTGACGACCTCGTGGCCTACCTAGCGCCCTTCCGCGAGCGGCGCGCCGAGCTCGCCGCGATCCCCGGCTACGCGCGCGACGTGCTCGCGGGCGGTGCGGCGAAGGTGCGTCCAGTCGCCCGCGAGGTCGTGGCGACGTGTCGCGAACTCATGGGCCTCGAGCCACGCACCGCGCTCACCGCGGGTGTTGAACGCTGCGACTCAGGCGCTGGCGGGCTCGAGGAATCGCATCCGTCGTTCCTCGACACCGAAGATAGTTAGCGGCGCGCTCCCGTGGGCTACACCGTCAAGACCGAGGTGTTCGAGGGTCCCTTCGACCTGCTGCTGCACCTTGTGGGCCGCCAGAAGCTCGACGTGGCGGCGATCAACATGAGCGAGGTCACGGACCAATACCTCGAGCACATCGACCGGATGCGTGACCTGGACCTCGAAGTGGCGAGCGAGTTCTTACTGCTCGCCGCCACACTGCTTGAGATCAAGGCGGCGTCGCTGCTGCCCACGCCGGAGGTGTACGTCGGCGACGAGCTCGACGACTTGAGCCCAGGAGAGGCGCGCGACATCCTCATCGCACGCCTGCTCGCCTACAAGCAGTTCAAGAACGCCGCCGCCGAACTCGCGCAGCGCATGGAGAACGAGGGCCGCCAGCACCCGCGGCAGGCCGGCCTGGAGCAGCAGTTCCTCGGTCTCATGCCGGACTACCTCGAGGGGCTCACGCTCCACGCGCTGACGCTCATCTGCGCGGACCTGGAGTACCGTCGCGAAGTCTTCCTGCTGGAAGCCGAACACGTGGCGAGCATGCCCATTCCGCTCGAGTTGCACGCGGAGAGCGTGAGGCGCCAGGTCGAGAGGCGCTCGGTGATGACGTTCTCCGAACTCATCGGCGCCGACGCGTCTCCCGAGATCGTCGTCGTCTCTCTGCTCGCCGTGCTGGAGCTTTACAAGCGAGGGCTCGTCGATGTCGTCCAGGACGTGCACTTCGGCGACATCACCATCATGCATCTCGACGAAGCTGAGGCCGCCCGGCGCGGCGTGATCGAGGAGGAGCCGGACCGATGAGCACGGATTCGCTCGTGAAAGGCGCGGTCGAAGCGCTGCTGTTCGTCAGCGACGAGCCGGTGAGTGCGGCGCGTCTTGCCCGCGTGCTCGACGCCGCGCCCGGAGAGGTCGAGAGTGTTCTCGCCGAGCTCTCCGAGGACTATCGCGAGGCGGAGCGGGGCTTCCAGTTGCGCGAGGTCGCCGGCGGCTGGCGGCTCTACACGCACCCTGCTCACCACGACGTGATCGAGCGCTATGTGCTCTCGTGGGACACGCGACGCTTGTCACAGGCCGCGCTCGAGGCGCTCGCCGTCATCGCCTACCATCAGCCCGTCACGCGCGCGGGTGTGAACGCGGTGCGCGGAGTGAACAGCGAGGGCGTAATCGCATCGCTCATCGAGAAGGGGCTCGTTCGCGAGGTGGGCCGCGACAAGAACCAGGGCAACGCGATCCTCTACGCGACGACCCGGACGTTTCTGGAGAAGTTCGGTCTGCGCGACGTCGACGAGCTGCCTCCCTTGGAGGAGTTCGCTCCTGACGGCGTGACCGAACGAGCCATCCGTGACCGGCTGTGGGCGAGTGAGGGTCCCTCGCCTGTGGATGGCGACGCAGCCGAAGACGAGATCGCCGAGGTCGACTGAGGCGATGGACGAACGCGACGCTCGCGACCGCCGGGAGGCAGGACGCGCGCCAGCCAAGACGGGCGAGCGAGTGGTCCCCATGCGGCTGCAGAAGTTCCTCGCGCGCGCAGGTGTCGCGTCGCGCCGCGGCAGCGAGACCCTCATGAGCGCCGGGCGCGTGCGCGTGAACGGCAGCGTCGTGCGCGAGATGGGGGCGAAGGTCGACCCCGCGGTCGACGTGGTCGAGGTCGACGGGCGGGCTGTGAGCATCGCCGAGCGCCCCGTCTACCTCATGCTCAACAAGCCGCGGAGCGTCATGACGACGATGAAGGACCCGGAAGGTCGGATGACGGTCGCGCACTACGTACCCGTCGACGAGTATCCGGGACTCTTCCCGGTGGGGCGGCTCGACTTCGACACAACCGGCCTTCTGCTGTTCACCACCGACGGCGAGCTATCGCACCGCCTCCTGCACCCGCGCCGGAAGGTGCCGAAGACGTACCGGGCGCTCGTGGACGGCCACCCCGACGTCTGCGACGTTAAGTCGCTTGCGCGCGGTCTCGAACTCGACGACGGGCCCACCGCACCCGCGCAGGTGCGCACGCTCGAGCGCATCGGCCCGCGCTCGCTCATGGAGATCACCATCACCGAGGGGCGCAAGCGCCAGGTGCGGCGCATGTTCTCGGCCGTGGCCCACCCGGTCATCGAGCTCGAGCGCGTGAGCTTCGGGCCGGTGGCGCTGGGAGAGCTCGCCGCGGGACGCTTCCGCGAGCTCGACGAGGCCGAGGTCGACGCGCTGCGCGAGGCCGTGGGCGATGGGGAGGGAGATGCCTGATGGCACTCGTGGTACTCACCGGTGGCGCGCGCAGCGGCAAGTCGCGCATGGCCACGCGGCTTGCGGCGGATCTGGCCGAGCGAGGGCACACCGTCACGGCAGTCGTCTTCGGCGAGGAGACCGACTCCGAGATGACCGAACGCATCGCGCGGCACCGCGCGGAGCGGCCGGACGGCTTCGCGGTCGTGGAAGTGGCGGCTGGCGACCCGGCGTGGCTCGAGGTGCTCCGGGGCGACGACGCGGTGCTCATGGACTGCCTGGGGACGTGCGTCTCGCAGCTCATGGCGGCGGTGTGGACCGAGCTGCACGGTGATGCGCCCGCCACGGACGTGGACGGCCCGCTCGACGCCGCGTACGTCGCCGAGGTCGAGCGGCGCGTGGGCGAGGTGGTAGGCGCGCTCTGTGGCGTGCGCAGCGCGACCATCGTCGTCACGAACGAGGTGGGCGAGGGCGTGGTGCCGCAGTGGGCGAGCGCGCGGCTCTTCCGCGACGTGATGGGGCGGGCGAACACCCGGCTCGCGGCCGCCGCCGACAGCGCCTACCTGTGCGTGGCGGGACGGGCGCTCGACCTGACGGCGCTTCCGGCGCGGGCGCACTGGCCCGAAGACTGACGCGCAGGGCGCGGGCTACTCAGCCCGCTCCAGCCGAACCGTGGTCGGCGCCTCGCCTCGCTTTGCAATACGCAAAACATATCGATAGACTTTGCGTATGACATGAGGAGGCTGCCGATGGAAACCGTCACCATCTCCCCCAAGTACCAGGTCGTGATCCCCAAGTCGATTCGCGAGCAGCTCCGCCTTGTTCCTGGCCAGAAGGCGCAAGCGATAGCGTACAACGGACGCATCGAGTTCTTGCCTGTTCGCCCGGTCAGTGAGTTCCGAGGGATTCTCCGTGGGCTCGACACGAATGCCTATCGTGATGAGAGCGACCGCGTGTGAACGTCGTCGACTCCCTGGCCTGGCTTGAGTACTTCGGCGACGGTGCGTGTGCGCCCGAGTTTGCAGAAGTCATCGAATCGCCTGAGCAGCTCATCGTGCCGTCGCTGACCCTGTTCGAGGTCTTCAAGCGCACACATCAGCTTGCAGGGGAGGCCACTGCGCTGGACGTCATCGGCGCCATGGTTCAGGGGCAGGTCGTGGATTTGTCCGCAGAGCTCGCGCTCGAAGCCGCACGCCTATCGGTCGAGACTGGTCTGGCGATGGCGGACTCCATCATCCTCGCCACCACCCGGGCACACAGCGCCACGCTCTGGACTCAAGACGCCCACTTCGATGGGATGGAAGGCGTCGAGTTTCGGGCGAAGAGGGGGTCGACCTGAGTTCTGTTCTCCCATCGACTGCATCACCGTGACGCGCACTACTAACTTGATCCGCATCTTGCGAGTCGCGTGCGGTAATGTGAACTCTCCGCCCAGATGGCCGAGAGGATTCCTGTGACCGACACGCCCGTATCCTACGAAACCCAGCTCGGAGAAGTGATCGCGGCTGTCAGGCCGACCGATGCCGCGTTCGAGGCCGCCGCATGGGAGCGGCTCGACTCGCTCACGAAGCCGCCCCGCTCGCTGGGGCGCCTCGAGGAGATCGCCGCGCGCGTGGCGCGCATCCAGCGCACGACGCACCCCGCCGTGGAGCGCAAGGCCGTCATCATCGCTGCGGGCGATCACGGGGTGGTCGCCGAGGGCGTGTCGCCGTACCCGCAGGACGTGACGTGGCAGATGGTCGCGAACTTCGCGGCGGGCGGCGCCGCCATCAACCAGATCGCGGCGTCCGCAGGCGCCGAGGTCTTCGTCTACGACGTGGGCGTGGCGAGCGACGTCTCGCACATCGAGGGCGTCATCGTGAAGAAGGTCGCGTCCGGCACGGCGAACATGGCGGCGGGCCCTGCGATGACGCGCGAGGAGTGCGCACAGGCGGTGCTCGTGGGTGTCGAGGCCGCGCGAGAGCTTGCCGAACGCGGTTACACCCTCGTCGGCACCGGCGAGATGGGGATCGGGAACACGACAGCGGCAGCCGCGCTCACCTCGGTGTTCGCCGAACGTGCGCCCGAGGACGTCGTGGGACGCGGTACGGGTCTCGACGACGCCGGAGTCGCCCGCAAGGCCGGAGTCGTGCGCCGCGCGCTTGAGGTGAACCGCACGAGCGAGCTCGACGCGCTGGGTGTGCTCGCGGCGCTGGGCGGGCTCGAGATCGCCGCGCTCGCCGGCGTGATGATCGGGTGTGCGAGCGAAGGCGTGGCGGTGGTCGCGGATGGCTACATCTCCGGTGCCGCCGCGCTCGTTGCGGTGGCGCTGTGCCCGCCCACGCTCGACTACGTGCTCGCGAGCCACCTGTCCGCTGAGCCGGGACACCGCGCGGTGCTGGAGCCGCTGGGCCTTGTCCCCGTGTTCGACCTGGACATGCGGCTCGGCGAGGGAACGGGCGCTGCGCTCGCGTTCGGCGCGATCGATGCCGCGTGCCGGATGATGTCGGGTATGGCGACCTTCGCCGAAGCCGGCGTTTCAGAGGCGGGATAGCCGGGAGGTGCGTACCCTTCGCGACATCGGGCTCGCCTTCGCGCTCCTGACGATCGTGCCGGTGCGGGTCGAGGCGCCGAAGCCGGGCGAGCGCTCGCACGCCGCGGACCACTTCGCGCTCGTAGGCGTGCTGTTCGGGGCGGTGGGCGCGGGTGTGGTGTGGCTCGTTGCGCGCGTGGGCGGCGGAGCGGAAGGCCAGGCCGCCGCGCTCTCGCTCGTGGTGCTCTGGGCGCTGCTCTCGCGCGGGCTTCACTGGGACGGGCTCGCCGACGTCGCCGACGCGTGGACCGTGGCGCCCGAGAGGCGCTTCGAGGTCATGAAGGACAGCCACATTGGTGCGTTTGGCGTGCTTGCGATCGTCGCGTGCTTCGGGCTTCAGGCGCTGGCGCTGGGGATGGTGCTCGAGCGCGGCGGAGCGGCTGCGCTCGTGGTGTGCGGCGTGCTGCCGGTGTTCGGACGCCTGGCGGCGAGCTTCGGCGCGTGGCTGGGGAAGCCGCTCGCGGGGAGCGGGCTGGGGGCGTCGGTCGCGGGGAGACCGGGCGCGGGCGCCCTGGGCGCCGTGCTGGTGGTGGGCGCGTGCGTCTGGGCCGCAATAGCCACAGGCGCGCCGGCAGGCATCGCCGCGTGCGGCGTGGGTCTCGTCGCCGCGCCCGTCGTGCCGCACCTGATCGCGATGCGCTTCGGTGGCGTGAACGGCGACGTGCTGGGCGCGAGTGTGATCCTGACCGAGGTCGCGGTGGCGCTCGCCGCCGCGGTCGCGACGGTGGTGGTGGCGTGAGCGGAACGGTCGACATCCTGCTGGTGAGGCACCCGGAGACCGAAGCCAACATCAACGGGCGCTTTGTGGGGCGCGGGGACTCGCCCTACACCCGCGAGGGAAGACGCCAGCTGGCGAGGGTGCCGCGCAAGGTGGCTCGGTTCGAGCCGGATGTGGTGTGGTCGAGCCCGCTCACGAGGGCGCTGTGGCTGGCGGAGCGCTCCGCGAAGGCGGCCGGTGTCGCGGTGCAGGTGGACGAGCGGTTGCTCGAACTCGACTTCGGGCTGGCCGAGGGGATGACGTTCGAGGAGGTGCAGGAGGCTGGCATGGCCTTCGAGTACCGCAATGCCGATGCGCCCGTTGCGCCGGAAGGGGAGTCTCGCGGGCAGATCGAGGCGCGAGCCGCGGCGTTCGCAGACGAGCTCGTGGCGGCGGGGGGACGACACGTAGTGGTGACCCACGGAGGCGTGTTCCGCGCGTCACTCGTGCACCTGTTGGGGCTCGCGAGCACCGACATCTGGGCGTTCCACATTCACAACGCGCAGCTCGCGTACGTGCGGGTGGTCGAGGGCCACGGGATGCTCGAGGAGTACGTGCGGGGGTAGGGGCGGGTTGTGTGCCGCCGCATACGCGGACCGCGTAAGGCGTCGCAGATGTGCCTGTACGCGCGTGCTACGCTCCGTATGGTGAATGGACTGTACTGCGAAAAGGGGATAGGCAGACCGCAGATGTAGGGGTTAGGTGGGGCCACGGATCCGCATGCCGGCAGCCCTTCCCGCTTCTGACGCGACGGCTTTCGACTCGAGTTGCGAGCTCCGTCTTCGAGTTGTACACTGCGGCTGTGTGGGACGTGTGAAATAGTTTCACGGAACCTCTTGACTGTGAAGCCTGTTCACGGGTATAGTTGGTCGTGAAGGCGTTTCACAACAGTGAGGGGGTGGTCCCCATGAGTTTCGCAGCGTTGGTTCGTCGTACGGCCGCTTGGGTGCCTGAGGGTCGAAAGCTCCATCTGGCGGACGTCGAGAACCTGTGCGGGGGGTCGCACGTGTCCGATGAATCTGTCGCGACGGCGATGTGCGAATACGCTGACGCCGCTGTACCCGGTCGCAATGACCACGTGATCGTGGCGTGCAGCCCGCAGTTGGCGATTCCGTCGCATTCCGCCGAACCTGACGCAAGGGTTCTCGTTGGACGCGGGTTCGACGGCGCGGACCTGGCCCTCATCGGTGCAGTCACAACCCCGGATGTCCCGCGACGCTTCGACGCGGTCGTCATTGGCTCGGGCGACCACATCATCGCCGGCATCGCCGCTTCGTTGCACCTTATGGGCGTGCCCGTCACCGTCGTTTCGAGGGAGTCATCCTTGTCCGCAAGCCTCGCTCGCGTTGCCACGACAGTCGTTCGCATACCGGACCTGCCTCAGCCGATTGGCGAGGCAGCATTGAGGAAGGTCGCATAATGAGCACCACGGATCGAGTGAACCTGGACGGCACCGCCCCGCTCGCTGCCGCCGTCAAGACCGTGAACCTTCAGGAAATCGCGGACATGGCCGATGTTGGGCTCTCGGCGGTCTCGAATTGGCAGAAGCGCTACCCAGCTAGGGATGCCAAGGGTCAGAGCCTCCCCGACGCCTTCCCGTCGCCGGTGTCGCCGCCCGATGCCGCCATCGCGCTCTTCGACGCGTCCGACGTGGAGGCGTGGCTCGCCGCGCGTGGCAAGAATTTCAAGCCGCTGCAGCAACTTCGCGCGGTGCTCCCCATCGAGGCGCAGTTGTGGAAGGCGGCAGACGCCCTTCGTGGCAGCATGGACGCTGCCGAGTACAAGCACGTCGTGCTCGGATTGCTCTTCCTCAAGTACATCTCTGATGCGTTCGAGGAGCAGCGTGCCACGCTCGAGGCCGATCCACTCGCTGACCCGGAAGACCCGGATGAGTACCGGGCGGCAAACGTGTTCTGGGTTCCGAAAGACGCGCGCTGGTCGGTGCTGCAGAATGCGGCCAAGCAGCCCACGATTGGTCAGGTCGTCGATGAGGCGATGATGGCA
>JBBIJX010000002.1:0-79516 GCA_037445775.1 Actinomycetota bacterium | reverse complement strand
CGCCGCTCGGGCGTCAGTGTCGGGGCGGCGTCTCGGAGCCATCCCACACCACCTCCTCGGCATCGAACACGGGGCCGTCGACGCATGCACGCTTGCGGCCGGAGCGGGTCGTGACTACGCACGAAAGACATGCGCCGACGCCACAGGCCATCAGGCGCTCGAGCGACACCTGACACGCGACGGCCCGGGCCCGCGCCTGTTCGGCGACGATCCTCTGCATAGCTTCGGGGCCGCATGTGTAGACGACGTCGAAGGCCGTATCATCGAGCAGCCGCTCAGATATGTCGGTGACGAACCCGTGATGCCCGGAACTGCCGTCGTCGGTGGCGCACTCGACCCGCCGCGCGTGCTTCTCGAAGAGGTCGCGCGCCACGAGCCGATCCACCGTTGGAGCTCCCATCGCGCACACGACGGCGACGCCACGCCGTGCGAGATCGACCGCAAGCATCCCGAGCGGCGCGGCCCCGAGGCCTCCGCTCACGAGCAGTGCGTGTGCCGTCGCGTCAGACATGCTCCAGCCCGTCCCGAGCGGTCCGACGATATCCATCGATGTATCCCCGGGCTTCTTTTCAGCGAGTCGGCGGGTACCGGCTCCCAGCACCTGGTACAGGATCTCGACGGTGTTGCCCTGCGCGAGGTGTATGGAGAAGGGCCTGCGCAGCAGCTCGGAAGCATCCCTGTCGATCCGCAGGTGGACGAAGTGCCCCGGCCGCACTAGGCGGGCGCATCGCGGCGCCTCGAACACGATGAGCCCGACGCCCTCGGAGAGGCGCTCGTTGCGCACGACGGTCACGTGCTCGAACGTTGCCTTCGCGCGATCGTTCACGCCGCTGACTCCCGCGACGCGCCCGGCTCGTCGAGGCCGAAGTCCTGCAGCGCGTACACAGACAAGCGGTCGTCACGCACCGCCTCGATCGCCTGCACCATCGCCGTCGCAGCGTGCACGGTCGTGATGTGCGTGATGCCGTGGCGGATGGCGGCCGAACGGATGTGGTAGCCGTCCGAGCGCGTCTCGCGGCCGAATGGCGTGTTGATGACAAGCTGCACGGACCCGTTCGCTATCTCGTCGATGACGTTCGGACGGCCCTCGTGCTTCTTCATGAGCTCGGTCACAGGGATACCTGCGGCGCGCAATGTACGTGCCGTGCCCTTCGTCGATGCAATGCCGAACCCGAGCATCTGCAGGTGCTTCGCGACACCGACGATCTGGCGCTTGTCGCGGTCACACACGGAGATGAAGGCAACCCCTTCGGTGGGAAGCGAGTAGTCGATGGCGAGTTGGGACTTCGCGTAAGCTGCCGGGAAATCTGCGGCTACACCCATCACCTCACCGGTGGACTTCATCTCAGGACCGAGCACCGCGTCGGCACCGGGGAAGCGGCCGAACGGCATCACCGCCTCCTTCACGCAGAAGCGAGTGAGCTCGCGTGTGTCGTCGGGCAGACCCATCTCTGAGATGCTCTCCCCCGCCATCACTCTCGCCGCGACCTTAGCGAGCGGCACGCCCGTAGCCTTGCTCACGAACGGCACGGTGCGGCTCGCCCGGGGGTTGACCTCGAGCACGTAGACCGCTTGATCCTTGACGGCGAACTGGACGTTCATCAGGCCTCGGACGCCGAGACGCAGGGCCAGCGCCCGCGCGTGCTCGCGTATGGTGTCGACGACCTCCGCGCCAAGGCTGTACGGCGGTATGCAGCACGCTGAGTCACCGGAGTGGATCCCCGCCTCCTCGATGTGCTCCATCAGGCCGCCGATGTAG
The DNA here is from genome assembly GCA_037445775.1 of Actinomycetota bacterium. Taxonomy (GTDB): domain Bacteria; phylum Actinomycetota; class Coriobacteriia; order Anaerosomatales; family PHET01; genus JBBUX01. The sequence continues at coordinate 77,757 of JBBIJX010000002.1, read as the reverse complement.
ACCTCCGTGCCGTCGCACACCGCGTCGACGTCGACCTCGATGGCGCCTTCCAAGAAGCGGTCGAGGAGCACCGGGTGGTCGGGCGACACGCGCGTCGCCTCCGCCATGTAGCGCTCGAGGTACTGCTCGTCGTAGGCGATCACCATGCCGCGCCCTCCCAGCACGTAGCTCGGGCGCACAAGGAGCGGGAATCCTATCCTCTTCGCGACAGACACCGCGTCACTGAAGCTGGTCGCCGTCCCCGCTGCCGGATACGCAATACCGAGTTCGTCGAGCACGGCGCTGAACCGCTTGCGATCCTCGGCCAGGTCGATCGCCTCGGGCGGCGTGCCCATGATGGGGACGCCGGCCGCCTCGAGAGCGCGCGCGAGCTTGAGCGGAGTCTGGCCGCCGAACGTGACGACTACGCCCTCGGGCTGTTCGGTATCGACGACGTCCATCACATCTTCGAATGTGAGTGGCTCGAAGTAGAGACGGTCGCTCGTGTCGTAGTCGGTCGAGACCGTCTCCGGGTTGCAGTTCACCATCACCGTCTCATAGCCGGCGTCGTGGAGCGCGTAGGACGCGTGCACGCAGCAGTAGTCGAACTCGATGCCCTGACCGATCCGGTTTGGGCCGGCACCAAGGATCATCGCGCGGGGGCGAGTCGCTGGCACCACCTCGTCCTCGTCTTCGTACGTCTTGTAGTAGTAGGGCGTGTAGGCGGCGAACTCGGCAGCGCACGTGTCTACGGCCTTGAAGGTAGGGCGCACGCCGAGCGCCTTGCGAACCGCGCGCACACTGGCCTCGCTCGAGCCCGTCAGGTGGGCGATCTGGACGTCTGAGAGTCCGTGACGCTTCGATTCGCGCAGATCATCGGCGGAGAGAGAGTCCAGCCGCCGACCGCTGAGCGCGCGCTCGACACCCACCGTGCGAAGTATGCGTCCCAGGAACCAGCGGTCGATGTGCGTGATCTCGTGGATCTCGTCGATGCTGCGCCCCCGGCGAAGCGCCTCGGCGACGTAGTAGAGGCGCGCCTCGTTAGGCACCGCGAGGAACTCGTCGAACTTGTGCTCCTCGAAGACGTCGCGGCCGTCGGCGCCGAGCCCGGCGCGTCCGTTCTCCAGCGAGCGCATGGCCTTTCCAAGCGCCTCCTCGAAGGTCCGCCCGATCGCCATGACCTCGCCAACGCTCTTCATGCGCGTCGTCAGCGTCTCGTCGGTGCCCCGAAACTTCTCGAAAGCCCAGCGGGGCACCTTGACAACGGTGTAATCGATGGACGGCTCGAAGCACGCGGGCGTCTCGCGCGTGATGTCGTTGTCGATCTCGTCGAGGGTGTAGCCCACGGCGAGCTTCGCCGCGATCTTGGCGATGGGGAACCCGGTAGCCTTTGACGCCAGCGCCGATGAGCGCGATACGCGCGGGTTCATCTCGATCACGACCATCCGCCCGTCGAGCGGGTCGATAGCGAACTGAACGTTCGAGCCGCCCGTCTCGACGCCGATCTCCCGCAACACCGCGATAGACGCATCCCGCATCACCTGGTATTCGCGATCGGTCAGCGTCTGCGCGGGCGCGACCGTCACGGAGTCGCCGGTGTGCACGCCCATCGGATCGAAGTTCTCGATGGAGCACACGATGACCGCGTTGTCGTTGCGGTCGCGCATGACCTCCATCTCAAACTCCTTCCAGCCGATGACGCTCTGTTCCACGAGCACCTCGGTCACGGGTGAGAGTGCGAGACCGTGGGTGACGATGTCACGGAACTCCTCGGAGTTGTAGGCGATGCCGCCTCCCGCTCCGCCCATGGTGAACGACGGCCTGATGACGACAGGGAAGCCAAGGTCCAGAGCGATGCGCTGTGCTTCGTCGAGCGAGTGCGCATAACCGCTGCGTGGCACCTCGAGACCGATACGCCCCATCGCCTCGGCGAAGAGCCGACGGTCCTCTCCCTTGCGGATGGCATCGAGGTCGGCGCCGATGAGCTCGACACCGTAGCGATCGAGGATCCCGGCTTGCGCGCATGCTACCGCGCAGTTCAGTCCGGTCTGCCCCCCTAAGGTAGGCAGCAGCGCGTCCGGCCGTTCGGCAGCTATGACACGTTCCACGAAGTCTGGCGTGATCGGCTCAACATATGTGCGCGACGCGAGACCGGGGTCGGTCATGATCGTGGCGGGGTTGCTGTTCACAAGCACGACCTCAAACCCGTCATCGCGGAGGACCTTGCACGCTTGGGCGCCAGAGTAGTCGAACTCGCAAGCCTGCCCGATAACGATCGGCCCCGACCCGATGACGAGAATCTTGGTGATGTCGGTCCTGCGCGGCATGAGTCTCCTCGCTGCTCAGTGGTGTCCGTAGGGACCGGCGGGTGCTGCTAGGGCTGAATCACCACGGGACAGGGCGCGTCTTGCAGCAGGCGCGTGGACACGGCGCCCAGCAACCCTTTGCCGATCGCGCCACGCCCATGCCTTCCTGTGATGACACCGGTGGCCCCAACGTCACAAACGTAGTCGAATACCGCCTGCGCGGGCTCGCCCTCACGCACCGCGGTGACGACCTCGACGCCGTGCTCACTCGCGGCCATCGCCGCGAGTCCCCGCAACTGAGCCTCCGCGTCACCCACGTCGTCTTCGTCCGTGACATGCACGAGGTGCACCGCTCCGATCGCCTCGGCCGGCCGCTCGAACGCTGAAAGAAAGGCGCGCATCGCTGATGCGGAGAAGTCGGTAGGCACCACGAGCCGCTCCGCGAACTGCGTTGCCGCACGACTCGCCGCCTCGTCGGTCGGCACGAGGTCGTAGCGTACCGTCATGGTGCGGGTGTCTCCCCTGAGCGCCAGATCCTCTGAGATCGAGCCTGCGAACAGGTAGTCAACGACAGACTTCCCCTCCGTGCCGCAACAAACGACGTCGACTTTCGTCTCGTGAGCGAGCGCGGATATCTCACGGAACACACTCCCGATCACCACGCGCACCTCAATCGACATCCCGCATTGGCCCGCAAGCTCCCCCACCATCTTGTGCAGCTTTGCTCGAGAACGCTCCACCTCATGGATGATGACGGGAGCCTCCTGGCCCGAGCTATCCACAACGTGTGCGACGAGCAGCTCCCGGACTCCTTGGCGATGCAAACCACACGCGAACGCAAGCATCCGGCGATCACGCGGGTCGAACGAGACCGGCATCAACATCTCGCGTATAGGCATCGCTGCACTCCCTAGTCTCTGACGCTACTGGGCCGCCGAGTTGACCCGGACGCGTCCTTCCATGAGCGATATGAACTCGGCAAACAGGTAGTTCGCGTCATTGGGGCCCGGTGCGGCCTCCGGGTGGTACTGTACGGAGAACGCCGGGACGTCGAGCAGCCGGATGCCCTCCGTAGTCATGTCGTTGAGGTTCACATGCGAGAGCATGACGCGGCCGAACCGCTCGCTCTTGACGACGGGAGCCACTCCGGTCCTGACCCATGCGCCGATGTCGCCGGGGTCATGGGCGAACCCGCCGCTCGCGTCGACGTCGAGCGGCCCTATGGCGCCGAAGTCGACGCAGAAGCCGTGGTTCTGGCTCGTGATCTCGACACGCCCGTTCGCCAGGTTCATGACCGGGTGGTTCCCCCCGCGATGACCGTACTTGAGTTTGTACGTTCCCGCTCCGAGGGCGAGCGAGAGCATCTGGTGCCCAAGACAGATGCCGAACAGCGGTCGCTCCCCGATGAGATCACGCACGGTTGCGAAGAGATACTCCACCGCCGCCGGATCCCCCGGCCCGTTCGCGAGGAAGACGCCGTCGGGTTCGAAAGCAAGCACGTCGGCGGCGCTCGTCGCGGGCGGCACCACGGTGACACGGCAGCCGGCCGCGGCGAGACAGCGCAGGATGTTGTACTTGATACCGGAGTCCATCGCCACCACGTGATAGCGCGGCTCGGCGGGCAGCACCCCTGTGTCGAAGGGCACCCCCGCACCCTGGAGTTCGCCTCCCCATTCGTAGACCCGCTCTACGCCGACCCCGGAAACCAGGTCGCGGCCGACGAGACCAGGATCGGCCGCGGCCTTAGCGACAAGGGAGGCCGCGTCGAGATCGGTCGTCGACACGACTGCGCGCATCGCCCCGCGCTCACGGATGCGGCGGACCAGCAGTCGCGTGTCGACGCCCTCGATGCCCACGACGCCCATGCGGGCGAGAAACGCCGGGAGTGTCTCCTCCGCGCGCCAGCTCGACGGCTCCTGCGTCATCTCGCGAACGACCACCGCTCGGGCGAAGCAGCCTCTGGACTCCATGTCGGCGCGGTTCGCACCGTAGTTGCCGATGTGCGGCGCGGTCATCGTGATGATCTGCCCCGCGTAGCTCGGGTCCGTGAAGACCTCCTGGTAGCCGGCCATCGACGTGTTGAAGCAGATCTCACCGGTCGCCTCTCCGAGCGCCCCGCACGACCACCCGTTGAGCACAAGCCCGTCCTCGAGCGCGAGTGCGGCAGGGATGCGCGCCTCCACTAGTCGACCACCCTTCCGTTCTTCAGGGCGAATCGGCCCTCGACGAGGACCTCGGTGGCCTTGCCGAGAAGTGAGGCGCCCAGAAACGCGCTGTTTGCCGAAGCGCTTTCGAAGAACCCTGGGGTGATCTCGACCCGGGCCTCGGGGTCGATGATCGTGATGTCGGCGACGGCGCCCGGCTCGAGCCTCACCGCTGGAAGCTGAAGCGCCCGGCGCGGTCCGTGCGCCATGAGCCGGACGACGTCGGTCCAGCCGAGCACGTCTGCCGCGACGAGGTGCGTGATCAAGAGCGGCAGCGCTGTCTCGAGCCCGGTGGTGCCGAAGGGCGCGATTTCGAACTCAAGCGCCTTCTCATGAGGCGCATGCGGGGCGTGATCGGTGGCGATCGCATCGATCGTTCCGTCGACGAGCGCGCCGATGAGCGCCTGTCGGTCCGCGGCCGTCCTGAGAGGCGGATTCATCTTCAGATTCGTGTCGTAGTCGCTCCCGAGTGCCGTCTCGTCGAGGAACAGGTGGTGGGGCGTTACCTCGCAGGTCACCGAGAGTCCCTCCGCCTTCGCCGCGCGGACGTGTTCGATGGAACGCGCGGTCGACAGGTGCGCGAGGTGCAGGCGACAGCCGGTGAGCCGGGCGAGGGCGATGTCGCGCGCGACCATCGTCTCCTCGGCGGCGGCCGGCCAGCCGGGCAGACCAAGAGCCGTCGAGACGGCGCCTTCGTTCACGACACCGCCGCGAACAAGGGTCGCGTCCTCGCAGTGGCTGATCACAGTCGTCGAGAACTGCTTCGCGTAGTCCATGACGAGGCGCGCCATGCCGGCGTCGCTCACGCCGTGCCCATCGTCGGAGAACGCGACGGCGCCTTCCGCGACCATGTCACCGATCTCGGCGAGCGCCTCGCCCTTCTGCCCCATCGTACAGGCGCCGATCGCGTGCACCCGCACGACACCGCGCTGAGCGCCGCGCTCGAGCAGGAAACGCACTTGGCTGCCTGTGTCGCAGACCGGGCGGGTGTTCGGCATCGCGCAGACCGCGGTGAAGCCACCGTGCGCGGCGGCGCGCGTGCCGCTCACGACCGTCTCCTTGTACTCGTATCCGGGCTCCCTGAGGTGTGTGTGAATGTCAACGAGGCCGGGGACCACTACTTTCTCCGCGCACTCGACGGTGACACCCTTCGGAATCGTGAGCCCCTCGCCGATCTCGACGATACGCCCGTCGCGGATCACGACGTCGGCGACCGCGTCGAGCCCGGTCTCGGGGTCGACCACGCGCCCACCCCTAAGCAGCAGCGCCAACACCGTCACCCCCCAGCAACAGGTACATGGCGGCCATTCGCACAGCGACGCCGGCGTTCACTTGGTCGAGCACGTGTGCGCGGTCAGAATCCGCGACCGCGGCCGAGATCTCGACACCCCGGTTCATGGGACCCGGATGCATGACGATCGCGTGCGGCCTCATCTTCGCGAGGCGCACCTCGTTCATGCCGAACAGTGAAGCGTATTCGCGCAGGCTGGGGAAGGGCATCCCGGTCGAACGCTCCATCTGGATTCTGAGCATGTACACGACGTCGAGGTCGGGCAACACCCGGTCCATTGATGTGGAGACCTCGGCGCCGAGTACGTCCGGGCTCGCGGGCAGCAGCGTGGGCGGAGCCACCACGACGGGCGTCGCGCCGACAGCCCGCAGAGCGGGCACGAGCGACCCCGCGACGCGCGAGTGCGCGATGTCGCCGACGATGCCGACTGCGAGCCCCTCGAGTCGGCCGAGCTTCTCGCGCATCGTGAACAGGTCGAGCAGCGCCTGCGTGGGGTGTTGATGCATGCCGTCGCCGCCGTTGACCACGTGCGCGTCCATATGATTCGCAAGGATGCGGGGCGCGCCGGCGTATTTGTGCCGGATGACTACGAGGTCACACGCCATCGCCGAGAGCGTCTCCGCCGTGTCTGCGAGCGACTCGCCCTTGACGGTCGCAGACGTGCTCGCGCTGAAGTTGACGGCGTCCGCGGACAGGCGCTTGGCGGCTATTTCAAAGCTCGTCCTTGTGCGGGTGCTGGGCTCAAGGAAGAGATTGACCACAGTGCGGCCCCTGAGCGTGGGAAGCTTCTTGATACGACGCTCATTGACCTCCTTGAACGATTCGGCGGTGTCTAGTACCGACACGATGTCGTCTCTGGTCAGGTCGTCCATGTCGATGATGTGCGGCGAGGACAGCATCAGAGTCCACCTTCGGTCATCTCGAGGATCTCCACAGCATCGGTGCCGTCAAGCGCCTCGAGCCGCACGCGCACCCGTTCGCGACGCGACGAGGGAACATTCTTGCCCACGTAGTCTGCACGGATAGGCAGCTCTCGGTGACCGCGGTCGACGAGCACCGCGAGTTGAACGGAGCACGGCCGCCCGTAGTCCATGAGCGCATCGAGTGCGGCACGAATCGTCCGCCCCGTGAACAACACGTCGTCGACGAGGATCACGTCGCGGCCTTCGACGTCGAACGGGATGTCCGTCGTATGGACCTCGGGGTTCAGGCGAAGAGCGAGGTCGTCCCGGTAGAAGCTGATGTCGAGCGTGCCCACCGGGACACGCGTGCCCTCGATCTCGCGGATGCGCACCGCCAGCGACTCCGCGATAAGCGCCCCGCGCGTCACGATGCCGACGAGCGCGACGTTCCCGGCGCCCTTGTTGGCTTCGAGGATCTCGTGCGCGACACGCGTGAGCGCGCGTGAGATCGCCTCAGCATCCATGACCGTGGCCTTCGTGCGGAACTCCACCGTCCACCTCCCGAACACAACGACGCCTCCGGCCATGCTCGGCAAGAGGCGTCCGCTCGGGCCGCGACGAGGATCATGTCGCGCATCACCGCTATGGGGGTGCGTCCCTTGCCGGCCTCACAGGACCGGGCTTAAAGGTCGACCGTCAGGGTAGCGCACCCGCCGCCTGCCGGCAAGCGCTCCGCCACGGTCCGGTTGAACGTCGCAGCGGTCTCATCATCCCTTCATCCCCGACCGGTCTCCTGGGCCGCGCGGGTGAGGAGTGCAGCAACCTCGTCACCGGCTGCGGTGCGGCCGGCTGAACGCTCGTCCAGCTCACACAGGAGCGAAGACAGGTCCGCCGGCGGAGCGTCCGTGAACAGGAGTTCCGCCCCCGTGACCGGATGCGCCAACTGGAGCCGGTAGGCGTGAAGGAACTGCCTTCCGAGGCCGAGATTGGCGTTGCGCGACCCCGTACCGTATAGCGGGTCCCCGACGCATGCGTGCTTGATGTAGGTCATGTGCACACGGATCTGATGCGTCCGGCCGGTGTAGAGCTTGCACTCCAGGAGCGTGAAACCGTCGTCGTGACGCCCTGCCTCGAAACGTTCGAGAACGCGGAACGTGGTGACCGACTGCTTGGCGTCAACGCGATCCGACACGCTCATCCGCATGCGATCACGAGGATCGCGAGCGAGCGGCGCGTCGATGATGCCGGAGTCCGGAGCGATCCATCCGTGCACCAGCGTGACGTAGCGCCTGTCGACCGATCGGACCTTGATCGCCTCCTGCAGAGCGCTCTGTGTCTCGTCTGTCTTGGCGACCATCATGAGTCCGCTCGTGTCCTTGTCGAGGCGGTGGACGATGCCCGGACGGTCCTCACCCTGGAGACCGCCGAGCTCCTCGGCATGGTGCAACAGGGCATTGACGAGTGTCCCTGTCCAGTTGTCATGCGCCGGATGGACCACGAGCCCCGCCTGCTTCGAGATGACCATCATGTGTTCGTCCTCGAACCGAATGTCGAGCGGGATATCTTCTGCGATGAGCTCTAGCCCCGGACCGTCAGGCAAGTCGATCTCGATCCGGTCTCCCGTCCGGACGGCATAGCGCTTCGCCGCAGGCTCGCCGTCGACGAGCACGAGGCCCTCTTCGATCAGCCGGGCGGCCGCAGAGCGGCTTCGCACGTACTCCAGCGCACCGACCAGCGCGTCAAGGCGCGTGCCTTGTTCGATCTCGCCGACGACGAGTTCTCGGTGCATGGTGCTCCTCAGCCCCCGTCCGCTGGCATGTCGCCAGCCACCGGCTCGTCGTCCTCATGTGAGACGACCGCAAGATGCGCAGGCTCGGGGCCGAACACCAGCCACATGACGAGCATGGTCACCCCGCCCACGATGGCCATGTCGGCGATGTTGAAGACCGGGAAGTCCATGAACGCGAAGGACAGGAAGTCGGTCACGCGCGTCATCACTACGCGGTCGATCAGGTTGCCCGTAGCACCGCCGGCCACGAGGCCGATGCCGACGACGACCGGCCACGCCGTGGGCCGGTCCCTGCGCCAGTAAGCGCCGATGACGACCAGCACGACAAGCGATGTCGCGATGAAGATGGGCTGTCGGCCGGGGAAGAGCCCGAACGCCGCCCCCATGTTGCGCACGTGCGTAAGGTCGACGAAGCCGGGGATGAACTCCCTGACGACCCCGACGGGCAGCGAGGCTCGGGTGAGCATCTTGGTCACTTGGTCGAGCGCGAGCGTCCCGAGCGCAACCGTCCAGAAGGCTGCGGCGGGACGTCGCAGCTCTAACGGGACTCTTCGGCTTCCTTGCACTGTATGCACAGGCTCGCGGTCGGCACGGCCTCGAGTCGCTCCGCCGGAATCGCCGTTCCACAGCGCTCACAGGTCCCGTATGCACCTGATGTGACACGATCCATCGCAGCACGCACGTCAGCCAGGCGCATACGCAGGTTCTCTTCGAGGGTCAGATCGAGCTCACGCTCGAACGTAGCGGAACCTTGGTCGGCCATGTGGTCACGGTACGCGTTCTCGCCGCTCGCCTCGGACAACGACTCGCGGTCTCGCCCCTCGAGCTCGATCACTTCTCGTTCGAGGCGCTCACGTTCGGCCTCAAGCTTCGCCACGAGGCGTTCCCGCGTTTCGGTATCCATGGTCCGGTCCTCCTCTTCAGGTCTGCGTGACACAACGCCCGGCGTATGCGCCGGGCGCTCGCACGTACCTGACCTTGGGCTTCAGTGTACCACTGCCGAACGATGTCGTGCCCACGTCAGAGGTCCGCAAGTACACCGAGGCAGCGTGCACACACTCCCGGATGGCTGGGATCGCCCGCGGCGGGCCGGTGGTTCCAGCATCGGGGACACTTGTCACCGGACGCGCGCTCAACGATGGCCTCGACCCGGTCGCCGTGCTCGACGAGGATCTCGGAGACGATCAACAACTCGGCTAGCACGCCTTCGGGCCGAGCGGCGAGCGTCGCCGCAACGTCTTCGGGCGCTCGCACTGTGACGCGTGCCTCCTGGCTCTTGCCGATCACACGCTCGCCTCTCGCGTCCTCGAGCGCCTTGGTTACCACGTCGCGCACGGACATGACGACCGTGTAAGCCTCCGTAAGGCCGGCGTCGACCGTGAAGTCGAGGGTCGGCCAGTCACTCAGGTGAACGCTCTCCTCGGTCCGCGAGGCCTCGGGCATGAACTCCCAGACCTCCTCGCACGTGAAGGAGACGATCGGAGCGAGTACACGGACCAGCACCTCGAGGATGCGCGAGATGACCGTCTGGGCGCTCCGTCGGGCAGGACTGTCCGCCGCCTCGGCATAGAGCCGGTCCTTCACGGCATCGAGGTAGACGTTGGAGAGCTCCCCGGTGTATTCGAGCACGGCGCGGTGCACGAGGTGGAAGCGCCACTCGTCGTAGGCGCTCGTCACCCGCTCCAAGAACTCGGCGAGCTGCGCGCACGCGAAGCGGTCCATCTCGCCTAGCTGCTCGAAGGCAACCGCGTCACGCGAAGGGTCAAAGTCAGAGACGTTGGAGAGGAGGAAGCGGAAGGTGTTGCGGATGCGCCGGTAGGCTTCGCTCGTGCGCTCAAGGATCTCGTCAGAGATGTTGACGTCCTGGCCGTAGTCCGCGCTAGCGACCCAGAGCCGGATGATGTCCGCTCCCGAGCGCTCGATGACGTCGAGCGGCGAGATCACGTTGCCGAGGGACTTCGACATCTTACGCCCCTCGCCGTCGACGATGAACCCGTGAGTCAAGACCCTCTCGAAGGGGGCCGAACCGTACGCTCCCACGCTCGTGAGCAGCGCGGACTGAAACCAGCCACGGTGCTGGTCGGAGCCCTCGAGGTAGAGTTCGGCCGGGCGGTGCAGCTCGCTTCGCGCATCGAGCACGCTCGTGTGCGAGACACCCGACTCCCACCAGACGTCAACGATGTCGTCCTCGGGTGCGAGACCGTCCGCACCGGCGCCGCACCGCCCGCACGCCGTTCCCGCAGGCAGGTAGAGGGCCGGCTCCTTCTTGAACCAGGCGTCCGCTCCCTCAGTCCTGAACAGCTCGATCACGGCGTCGAATGTCTCGGCAGTGGCGACAGTCTCGCCGCACTTCGTGCATGAGAACACCGGGACCGGAACGCCCCACGCCCGCTGGCGCGAGATGCACCAGTCCGGCCGGTCCGACACCATCGCCGACATGCGGTTTACGCTCCACGCGGGAATCCATTCGACGTCGGCGATCGCACGTAGTGCGGCGTCGCGCAGCCCCGTGGCATCCATACTCACGAACCACTGCTCGGTCGCGCGGAAGATGACCGGCTGTTTGCAGCGCCAGCAGTGAGGGTACGAGTGCGAGATCGTGCCCGATGCGATCAGGGTGCCTCGCTCACGGAGCCAGTCGATGATGACCGGATTGGCCGCCCGGACCTCAAGCCCGGCGAACGGACCTCCTCCTGTGTCGAATCTGCCGTCGTCTAGCACGGGCATCGGCATTGGAAGGCCGAACTTCACACCTACCTGGTAGTCCTCGTCACCATGTCCCGGTGCGGTATGCACCGCTCCGGTCCCGGTGGACAAGTCGACGTGAGAGCCGGTGATGATCACTCCGGTCACGCCGTCATGGATGGGCTGGGCGTAGCGCAAGCCCGCAAGGTCGGCGCCCTTGACCCGTGGCCCCACACGGCTCACGTCCGCCTCAGACCACCCGGCCGTCTCGATGACGGACTCGAGCAGCTCCTCGGCAAGGACGAACACCTGGTCGCCGACGCGCACTGCCACGTAGTCGGCGTCCTCTGCCAGCGTCACCGCGACGTTGGCCGGCAACGTCCAGGGCGTCGTCGTCCAGATCAGCACATGGGCGTCCCCGTGCTCGTCGAAGGGCGTGGCGTCAGTGAACCGGAAGGCCACGTAGATGGAGTTCGAAGTCTCGTCCGCGTACTCGATCTCCGCCTCGGCCAGCGCGGTGTGGCACCTGACGCACCAGTGAATGGGCTTGGCTCCCTTGTAGATGGCTCCGTCGAGGTACATCTTCTTGAAGATCTCGACGTTGCCCGCTTCGTACTCGTGAGCAAGCGTCAGGTAGGGGTCGTCCCACTCTCCCAACACCCCAAGACGCTTGAACTCTTCTCGCTGCACGTCAACGAAGCGCAGGGCGTACTCGCGACAGAGCGCGCGTAGTTCTGCCTGCGTCGTCTCGGCCATCTTCTCGGGGCCGAGCGCCTTCTCGACCTGATGCTCGATGGGCTGCCCGTGGCAGTCCCACCCCGGCACGTAAGGAGCCCGGTAGCCACGCATCGCGCGGTACTTGACGACGAGATCCTTGATCACCTTGTTGTAGGCGGTCCCCATGTGAATGTGGCCGTTGGCGTACGGAGGGCCGTCGTGCAGGATGAAAGGGGGCGCGTCCGCGCGCTTCGCGACCATCCTGCGGTGTATGTCGAGCCGTTCCCACTTCTCAAGCCACTGCGGTTCGCGCGTCGACAGCGACGCTCGCATTGGAAAGTCAGTCGCTGGAAGGTTCATCGTCGACTTGTAGTCCGTAGTCACCGCTCGTCTCCTTCGCCCGGCCGCGCCCGTACCCGCACAGACACGGCGCGCCTCATCCCAAGGAACTGGGACGAAGCGCGCCGATTCTGTGCGCATCTCCGCGGTACCACCCAGTTTGCGCCGCACCGTAGGTGCATGACGCCACTCGGCTGCTCGCTAACGGGAGCTCCCGCCGGAGTCTACTGGGTCACACAGGCGACCGTTCGGTCCGGGGCTCAGGGGCGATCTTCGCATCGGGCGTCCACCGCGGGCTCCCACTGTCCCCGCTCGCTGACAAAATGGCTCGCTGCCGACCTACTCGTCCCCGTCAACGCCTGCCGCGCACGCGCGGCAGCCGCGATGGTAGCGTAGGCCCTTCGCAAGGGTCAAACCCACGCCGCTGGCAGCCCCGATCGCGGCGTTCGCTCGTGACGCTACTCGTCGATGGGCGTGACAAACACGATCGAGTGAACGGCGACGGCCACGAACGAGAACTTCTCACCCGCGCGATACTGCTGGTCACGCTCGTTCATGATCACGTCGGAGAGGCACAGGAACTCCTTGCCGAACGTGTTCAGGTGATCTGAGAGCCGGAACATGTCGTCCTTGACGGGCATGTGTACGAAGCCGCGAAACGACCGCTCCGCGGTTTCGACCAGAACGCGGATCTTCTCGTGTGTCACGCTGTCCCCCACTTCCTGTCACGCCGAAGGCTGCCCGGACGTCTCGAATACCTCGCTGACGGTATCGTCACACGCGTCAGTCGATCTCCTCGATCTCGGAGTCATCGTCGCGCTCACCGAGCGCGTCGAGTCGCGGGAGGGGGAACTCGGCGGGTTCCCTGAAGGTGAGATCCTCCTCGATATCGGGCGCACCAAGCTCTCCTAGCTGCACCGACTGCACGAAGCCGGGCTGAGGCACCGGTTGTTCATCCGGAACGATCAGCACCAGTTCCTCAGGAATCTGCACCGCGGCCTCAGCGGGTGCCGGCGCGTGCGTCGACGCCGCGGCCTCCGTGGTCCCGCCTGCGGCAGACTCGGATTCGGAGCGCACGGCGACATCTCCTACGACGCCCTCTCCGGTCTCGCCGAGCAGGACGTCGACATCGTCGGGCAATGCGATCTCGCTGACCGAGCGCAGGTTCGTCTCGAGCAGCGTCTTGTACTGCGCCCGGAAGGCCTCTTCGGCCTGTTTGATTCGCACGAGCTCGCCGGCGACCCGCTGCTTCTTCTCGAGAGCGTTGTGGATGATCTCCTTGGCCTTGACCTCCGCGTCGCGCACCACGGCATCCGCCTCGGCCTTCGCCTTCGCGGCGATGTCGTCTGCGGAGCGCTGGGCGGCGAGCAGCGTGTTGTTGATCGTGTCGCGCTGGCTCTCGAACTCGCTCAAGCGAGCCTGGGCCGCGTCGAGCTTCTCGGAGAGGCCGATGTTCTCCTTGAAGAGGCGTTCGAACTCGTCGGCCACCTCGTCGAGGAACTGGTCGACCTGCTCCTCGTTGTAGCCGCGCAACGAGTGGCCGAACTCCTTATGATGGATGTCGAGCGGCGTGAGTTTCATCGGTGTTCCTTCCTCAGATGGCGTCTCTCGGAGCGGCTATAGGATCCTTGAGAGCTGGCTCGCGGCGACCTGCAGCACGAGTATCGCCACGATCGGAGAGATGTCGAGGGTACCCATGGGCGGGATGATACGCCGAAAAAGCGTCAGATACGGCTCGACAAGCGTCGCGAGCACACGGCGGACCTCGCCGAAAACGCCGGTTCCGGGGAACCATGACAGGATCACGTAAGCGATGATGAGCCAGACGTAGAAGCGGGCGAGCGTAAGGACGATGCCACCGATATCAAGCATGGCCTATCCACCAAGCTCTCGTGAGCGAGCAACGGCGGCATCGACCGCCTCTGCGAAGGCCGCCCGTACGCCGCGAGCTTCAAGCCGCTCGACGGCGGCGATAGTGGTGCCCCCCGGACTCGACACACCGTCGATCAGCGCTTCGGGATGCACTCCTGTTTCCTGCAGCATCCGCGCGGTCCCAAGCATCGTCTGGATGGCGAGCGCTTCCGCCGTCTCGCGCACAAGGCCCTGCGCCACGCCTCCGCAGGCCAGCGCGTCGACGACAAGCGCGAAGTACGCCGGGCCGGAGCCAGAGATCGCCGTGCCCGCGTCCTGATACCGCTCATCCACGACGAGCGCACGGCCGAGTGCGTCGAAGAGCGCCCGGACGAGTTCGACATCATCTGGGCCGGCCCCGGTACCAGCGCTCACGAGCGCCATGCCCTCGCCCACGAGAGCGGGAGTATTCGGCATCACGCGGATGACGCGTGCGTCATCCGGAAGTGCCGCTTCAAGCCGCGCGCATGAGATGCCCGCGGCGATCGACACAACCACGCGTCCGCCAAGAGCCGAGGCGAGCTCAGAGACCACGCCGTCGATGACCTGGGGCTTCACTGCGAGCAGCACGACATCGGCGTCGATCACCGCAGACGCACCATCCGGTACGCACACGACACCGTGGTTCGCGGCCAGGGCCTCTCTGCGCGGCGCATCCGGTTCGGCGACCGTGATCGCCCCCGGTTCGAGAGAGCGCGCGCGCACCAGCCCGGCAACGATCGCCTCGCCCATTCGGCCTCCGCCGATCACGGCGAGACGCGTGTCGCGCAACTCCACTCCTCCGCTACTCGTCACTCGCGCTACTCCGGGATCGTGAACATGCCGGTGCTTTGCAGCCTCCGGCGATCGGCCTCAGACACCTCGACGTTCGCGGGCGTCAGCATGAAGACTCGCTCCGACACCTTCTGCAAGCCGCCGTCCAGCCCGTATGTGAGACCTGCGGTGAAGTCCAGCAGCCGCTTCGCGACGTCCGGCGGCGCGGAGGTGAGATTCAGGATCACCGGAGTCCCCTGCTTGAACCGGTCCGCAATCGCCTGCGCCTCGCCGAAGCTCTTCGGCTCGACGATATGCATCTTGACCTGAGGCGCAATTCCCGCTCCGCGTTCCGAAACCGCGGGCACGCTCCGCAAGTGGCTCGCACGATGCCTGTCCGGCTCGCCCCTCTCGAGTCGGCGCACCGCGCCGACGCCGGCCGCCGACGAGTAGGGAGAGGCCGCGTCGTCATCGTCAGCCGCATCGTGATAGTCGTCCTCGTAGTACTCTTCGTCGTCCCACTCTTCTTCGAGTCCCAGCTTGACCTTCATGGCGTGCCAGAAGCCCACGTGATGCTCCCTCTGTCGTCCCTACCTGCCGAAGATGGACCGCCCCACGCGCACGATCGTGGCGCCCTCCTCCACGGCGACGCGGTAGTCGTTGGACATGCCCATCGACAGCTCGTCTAACTCTACACCATTGAGGGGCATCTCCCGCAGCGAGTCTCGGACCTCCTTCAGGCCGCGAAAGACCGCCCGCGCATCTTCCGCCCGGCCCAGAGGTGCCATCGTCATGAGCCCGCGAACACGGATGCCGGTCATCGTCGAGGCGTCGATAAGCGCGTCGCGCACCTCACCGGCGGCGAAGCCGTGCTTCGAAGTCTCGCCACTGACGTTGACCTGCAACAGGACGTCCTGCCGCACGGCGGCTGCGGTCGCCCGGCGCGCGATCTCGGCCAGCAGCCGGAATGAGTCGACCGAATGGATGAGACACGCGCGGCCCACGACGTCTTTGACCTTGTTCGTCTGGAGTGTCCCGATGAAGTGCCATCGAGCCCCTGGGAACAGCCCGTGCTTGCCTAGGAACTCCTGCACACGGTTCTCACCGAAGTCCGCGATCCCCGCGTCGAGCGCGTGTCGGATCTCGTCGATACCGACCGTCTTGGTCACCGCGACCACTGTGACGTCGCCGGGGTCGCGCCCTGAGACGTCCGCAGCGTCGGCTACGTGACGCCTGACCGCCTCATAGCGGGCAGCGATAGCGCTCATCGCCTACGCCCCGGGTGCGGCGTCCGAGGCCCCGTCGCGCTCACCAGTGATGAGGTAGGCGATCCGCTCGCCGATGTCGACCGCGTTATCAGCGATCCGCTCGAGATACCTGCTCGCAAGAACCATCGATGAGGCCCATTCGATGTCCTCCTCGTCGTGCAGACGCGCCAGCTCGCGGAAGAACTGCTTGTACAGGTGGTCTATGGGCTCGTCGAGATCCGGGAGCTTGCGCGCGAGGTCGAGGTCGCTTTCAGCAAGCGCCTCGCGCGTGGCGTCGAGCACGCGGTAGACGAGGTTGCCCTGCGCCTGAATGAGATCGTAGAGCGTCTGCGGGCCGCGCCTCGACGCGGTGCGACGCGTCGCCTTGGAGATGTTCACAGCTAGATCGGCCATGCGCTCGAGGTGCATCGCGATATACGCAAGAGACTGGAGGAGCCGCAGGTCGCGAGCGACCGGGAACTGCGTCGCGATCGTCTCGAGGACTCGCTCCTCAACGCCGAGGCAGCGGTGATCGATGCTGTCGTCGCCGGCGATCACGGCGTCCGCAGCATCCACGTCACCCTCGATGAGCGACGTGACCGACGATCGCGTCGCAAACGTCACAGCGGCGACGATGTCGACGACTTCGGCGTGGAGGTCGGCGAGCTCTTGGGTGAATTGCTCACGCATGGATGCGCTCCTTCACAGACGGCACGTTCGCTCCTCTCAGTATATTCCGATGCGGAGGAGGAGATGTTTCACGGACGTGACACGTCCGTTGGAGACCTTGTCCTAGCCGAACCGGCCCGTGATGTAGTCTTCCGTCCGCTTGTCGGAAGGGCTCGTGAAGATCTCGCTCGTGCGGCCAAACTCCACGAGCACAGCCGGCTCGCCGGCGACTTCCTGCAGGAAGAACGCGGTGAAGTCGCTCACGCGAGCCGCCTGTTGCATGTTGTGCGTCACGATGACGATCGTCACGTCGTCCTTGATCTCGGCCATCAGGTCCTCGATCTTCTGGACGCTTGTCGGGTCGATGGCCGAGCACGGCTCATCCATCAGAAGCACCTCAGGCTGCACCGCAAGCACGCGGGCGATGCACAAACGCTGCTGTTGACCTCCGGAGAGTGTCAGTCCTCCGCGTCCGAGGATGTCCTTCACCTCCTTCCAGAGGTTAGCGCGCTTGCATGACTCCTCGACGATGTGATCGATATCGCTCTTCTTCTTCACGCCCTGCAGACGCGGCCCGTAGGCGATGTTGTCGTAGATGGACTGGGGGAACGGGTTGGGCTGCTGGAAGATCATCCCGACCCTTCGGCGCAGATCGACCGGATCCACGCCCGAGCCGTAGATGTCCGCGCCGTCCAGAAGCATCGTACCTTCGACGCGCGTGCCCGGAATCAGGTCGTTCATGCGGTTCATGCACCTCAGGAACGTCGACTTTCCGCATCCCGAGGGCCCGATGAACGCGGTGACCGCCCCCTTGCGGATCTCGACACTGATGTTCGTCAGCGCATTGAAGTCGCTGTACCAGAAGTCCAGTCCGGTCACGCTGATCTTCGACGCCCCTACGTCGAGGCGACCGTGACGGAGGTGCGCGACCATCTGTGGCGTCGGGTTCATCTGTGCCTACACCTTCCGGTATCGCTTGAGGATCCAGCGTGCGCTCAGGTTGAACGCCAGGATCATGATCATGAGCAGCAGCGCGGTCCCGTACGCCGCCGGCAGGTTGATGCCGTCGACCGCGAGCAGATAGAGATGCACCGTCATCGGGCGCCCAGACTCGAGCGGCGACACCGGGATGTGGATCGCCTGGCCCATCGTATAGAAGACGACAGCCGTCTCCCCCACCGCACGGCCAGTGGCGAGCACGATCCCCGTGATGATGCGGGGCGCGGCGGCGGGCAGAACCACACGGCTCACAGTCTGCCACTTTGTAGCGCCCATGCCGTACGAGCCCCAGCGGATGTAGCGGGGAACGGCGCGGATCGCCTCCTCGGTGGCGCGCATGACGATGGGCAACATCAGCAGCGAGAGCGCGAGCGCCGCCGAAAGCATTGACAGACCGATGCCCATAGCCTCGACGAAGAGTGCGAACCCGAAGAGTCCCATAACTATGGACGGGACGCTCGCGAGCGAGTCGGCCGCGAACCGGATCGTCGACACCATGCGCCCCTGCTTCGCGTACTCGGCCAGGTATACCGCTGCGAGCACGGCGATCGGCGTGCAGATCAGCATCGAGAGTCCGGTGACGTAGAGCGTCGCGACGATCGTGGGGCCGATGCCGCCCTCGGCATTGACCCCATGGGGGCGCGTGAGAATGAACTCGAACGACAGAACCCGGACGCCGTTGTAGAAGACGTAGAGAATGATCGCCCCGAGCAACAAGACGGTGATGCTAGCCGCCAGCCACAGGATTGCGAGAGCGATGTTGTTGGCGATCCGCTTGTCCACCTGATCACTCCTTATCCCGTGAGATCAGACGGACGGCGAGCACTAGCCCCATCGAGATGACGAAGAGGATGGCCGCCATGGCAAACAACGCGGTCCGGTGAGTGCCGGTCGAGTAACCCATGTCCATGACGATCTGGCTCGTGAGCGTCGACATCGGCGAGCCGATGCCCTCGAAGAAGACGGCCGCGCCACCGATGAGCATGAGCACCGCCATCGTCTCCCCGACGGCACGCCCCATGCCGAGGATGATCGCGTCCACGATACCGATCTTCGCCGCGGGCACGACGACCTTGTGGATCGTCTGCCATTGGGTGGCCCCCATGGCGTAACTCGCCTCACGGATTCCCATGGGAATCGACTGCAGCGCATCTTCTGACAGTGCCGCGATCGTGGGCACGATCATGATGGCGAGGATGATCCATGTGGTGAGCGGCCCAAACCCTATGCCGTCAGTAAGCCGCCCGATGAGCGGGCGCAGCATGACGACTCCGAAGAACCCGTACACGACCGACGGAATGCCGGCGAGCAACTCGACTGCGGGCCTCACGATCGCGCGCACACCCGGTGACGCTATCTCGGAGAGGAAGATCGCGGTCCCGACGGCGAGCGGCGTACCAATGGCGAGCGCTCCGAGCGTGACGACGATCGAGCCCTCGATGAGCGGGAGGATCCCATACAGGCCTTCGGACGACGCCCACACCCTACCGAACAGGAACGGCCAAAGACCAACCTCGGTGACGATTGGCAGAGCCTTGTAGCCGACGAAGGTGAAGATGAGGGCGACCGCGAGCACGGCTACGAACGCGCAAAGGAAGAAGACAGCTGCCAGCAACCACTCCCTGACCTGCATCTGACGCGATACGAGCGTGAGCTCGCCCGTCGTTGTGGCGACCCCGTTCGGCGTCGTCACAATCTGTCCCTCGCGGTGACTGGCACGAAGCCAGCATCGATCACGACGCCGTCCTGGACGTCGTCGGACAGGACGTAGTCGATATAGCGGTGCGCGAGCGCCGTCGGCTCGCCTTTCGTGAAGAAGTGAAGCGTACGTGCGATGGGGTACTCTTGCGACGCCACTGTCTCTTCGCTCGGCTTCACGCCGTCGACGCGTAGGGCCTTGACCAGAGTGCTAGTGAACCGCGGGGCGACAAAGCCCACCGAGATGTAGCCGATGGCGCCGGGCGAGCGAGACACGACGTCGCGCACCTGGCCGGTTCCGGGAAGCACCACCGAGGAGCGGTCGAAGTGCGCGTCTCCCATGACGATCTTCTTGAAAGCCTCACGCGTCCCTGAAGCCTCATCGCGGTTCACGAGATCGATAACGCGGTCGGCCCCGCCGACGTCCTTCCAGTTCGTGATCTCGCCAGCGTAGATCGCACGCAACTGCTCCGTCGTGAGACCGTCGACGGGGTTGCCGGGATTCACGATGACAGCAATGCCGTCGTAGGCGACCGGGGTGTCGATCAGTCCGTGGCCCTCCTCCTCGGATTTCAGGTCACGCGAGGATGTCGCGATCCCGCTCGTGCCGGCGATGACCGCCTCAATACCTGCGGACGATCCCAGACCCGACACAAGCACAGAAGTTCCGGGGTTGAGCCCTTGGAACTGCTCGGCCGCCTGCTCGGCGATGGGAAGCAGCGTCGTCGACCCCGTCACGATCACCTGGTCTTCGGCTCGGCTGCCGCCGCGTCCACAGCCCGTCAGGGCGATGCAGACGACAAGCAAGGCGATTAGCGCACGATGCACGCGAGCGCGCCGTGACGGCCCGTGAGCCCGCCCTCGGCGCGATACGAGAAGAACCGGTCGGTAGCCTCGGCGGTGCAGACTCCGAGGCGTGCGATGTTGCACGGATCGACTCCTGCGTCGGTCAGGGATGCATCCACCACGGCGCCGAGGTCGAGCCCGCCCGATTCGGCCCGCGCAACTGTACCAAAGGCTTCAACGAAATGCGACATGATCTCGGCTGTAATGGTGAAGTGCTCGTGACAGATGTGGGCACCGATGTAGACCTGGAAGCGCAAGGGCGTGCATCCTGCCTGCTCAGCAACCGCGCCGACCGCGCGAAACGGTAGCCCTGCAAGGACACCGCGCCACCCGGCGTGCACCACGGCGACCACCGGCCCGGGAGCCACCACGACGATGGGCACGCAGTCCGCGAAGCACAGTAGCAGCGGGGTGCGTGGAAGGCTCGTGATCAGCGCGTCGCACGCCGGGATCGGAGGTCGACCGCCCTCACCGGCGCTTCTCCCCGACCCGGCCTCGTGTACGCCGACAGTGACGATCCGCTTGCCGTGGACCTGATCGGCCATCGTCAGCGCGCCAGCGGTATCGGCACAACCGCAGGCCGCGAAGAGTCTGCTCCGGTTCTCGTCGACATCGCCCGGCGCATCACCAACGTGCGCCGCGACGTTGAGCGATGCGAACGGTGGTACGCTCACGCCGCCCTCGCGCTCCGAGAATGCGACGAGCACCCCACGCTGGACCGCGAGCGCCTCATCGGTCCAGACCGCGACTCCGTCCCGCACGCGGCGCACGAGGGACGGCCTTTGAACGGTATCTACCTGCTCAGTCATCGGTGCCCTTCCACGCGCCACCGGCGACAGCATCGCAGTTCGGATCCGGCCGCACACCCCGCGGCGCCCAGCGCGGCCAGTGGGCGCGGCCCCCGGCGATCAAACAGACGGACCCGGTGGCGACGAGGTCGGGCCGTCGTCGCCACCGGGTCCAAAAGGAAGCGTCGAGCGTCTAGTACGAGCGCTTCTTCAGGAACGCCGGGATATCGAGATCATCGTCGCCCAGCGGCTCGAACGCTGGCACTCCGGTCTCCGCGTCATCCTCGCTCAACGCCGAGAACGACATCGTTTCCTGCTTTCGGGCGCCGTCGAAACCGGTCGCGATCACCGTGACCCTGATCTGGTCCATCATGGAGTCATCGATGACGGCGCCGAAGATGATGTTGGCATCCGGAGCGGCCGCGGCCGCAACGACCTCCGCCGCCTCGTTGACCTCGAACAGGCCAAGGTCGCTGCCGCCCGAGATCGAGAGCAGTACTCCTTGGGCTCCCTGAATCGATGACTCAAGCAACGGGCTCGAGATGGCAGCCTTGGCGGCCTCGTGGGCACGCATGTCGCCGGTGGCGATACCGATGCCCATGAGTGCGGAGCCAGCGTTCTGCATGATCGTCCGCACGTCGGCGAAGTCCAGGTTGATGAGGCCGGGGACGGTGATGAGGTCGGTGATGCCTTGCGTGCCTTGCCGCAGCACGTCGTCGGCGACGCGAAACGCGTCCAGAATGGACGTCTTCTTCTCGGCGACCTGCAGCAGCCGGTCGTTCGGAATGACGATCAGCGTGTCGACGACGTCGCGAAGCCGCTTGATGCCATCGTCAGCCTGCAGTGCGCGCTTACGCCCCTCGAAAGCGAACGGGCGCGTCACGACGCCGACGGTCAGGGCACCGATCTCCTCCTTCGCGATCTGCGCGATCACCGGTGCGGCCCCCGTTCCCGTGCCGCCACCCTGGCCCGCGGTCACGAACACCATGTCAGCGCCTTGGAGCGCCTCCTTGATCTCCGCGCGATTCTCCTCGGCCGCCTGGAACCCGACATCCGGATCCGCTCCGGCGCCCAAACCCTTCGTCAGATTCACGCCGACGTGGACCTTGTAGTCCGCGTCGGACATGAGCAGCGCCTGCGCGTCGGTGTTGATCGCAATGAACTCGACACCCTTGACGCCGGCCTCGACCATGCGGTTGACAGCGTTGGTACCGCCGCCGCCGATACCGACCACCTTGATGACCGCAAGGTAGTTCGCACCCGTTTCGAGCATCACAGACCTCCCCCGGAAGGACAGGATTCGTTCTAACCCTCAACCTCTAGTTTATCGTTATGGTTATTACATAACACTCAATCTTCGCATAAACCTTACCCTAAGTGCAAGACGCAATTCTCACGAATCTCGATTCTCCCTCGAACGGCACACAAACTCGCTGTTCAAGGGGCGTATCCACACACTCGACTCAGGGTTCAAGCCCGCGCCAGGTCGGACTCTCCACGACTCTCACGTTGATGTAGACGACCTTGCCCTTCTCGCGCCGCAGTATCTCGCGCGCGATTCGGTCCTTTGTGGCGACATCGACCGCCTCACCGAAGAAGACCTCGACGTCATCATCGGTTACGAGAGCGGTCCGCTCCACAGCGGGCGCCGAGATGAACCGGGTCTGCCGAAGCAGCTCTGAGGAAACACCCTGAACGAGCGCGACCGCATTCGCGATCTCCGGCGACGACACGCGGGCGCCGGTCCGTCGCTTCGTGACTTCGGCATCGCGCACCACGGGCAGATCGGTCTCGGTCGCACTGCGTGGGCCGAGCCACAGGGCATCATCCGACACCACCCAGAACTCAGCGCCGCCGTCGTCGACCACCACGACCGGAGTACGCTCCGATAGCTCGATCTTCACCGTCCGTGGCAGGTCCCGGTCGATCCTGACGTCTTCAACCCACGGACTCTGAAGCAACCGTGAAGCGATCCGCCGCTTCGGCAAGCGAAGTAGCGAGTCGCCCCTTGGTATCGCTGCGAGGTCCAACACCTCCTGCGTACTCAAATGCCGCGATCCTTGCACCTGAACCCTGTCGATGGCGAAGACCGGCAGCTCAGTGACTGCATACCCCGCCCAGATGACGAGCGCCACGAGCCCGGCCACGGCGCACGCAGCGACCACGCGCCTCGCGCGCATGATGCGCTGCCGCCGCTCACGTTCCTTGCGCTTCGCCGCCGCGACGCGCGCGGCCTGTGCTGAGACGGTTCGGGGCTCCGAGCGCCGCTCTCTGTCGGCGCGGGCGCGCGGAGGCGTCGCACGGGACGATACCTGTCCGCCGTCACCGTACGAGACGCGCTTCGTGCGTTCGGCGTCGATGGTGACGCGTCTACGCGGTCTCGAAGCGCCCGAGGAACCGGATCTCCGGCCTGAGTTCGACGCCATAGGCCTCCCTGACGCCCTCACGAATCCTGGAAACGAGTTCGAGCACGTCAATCGCGGTCGCGCCGCCCGTGTTCACAATGAAGTTCGCATGCACGTCCGAGACCGCGGCCCCTCCTACCCTAGCACCTTTGAGACCGGCTGCTTCGATGAGGCGGCCAGCCGAGTCACCTTCCGGGTTGACGAACACGCTTCCTGCGCTGGGCTGAGCGAGCGGCTGAGTGCGGCGCCTGCGTCGCAGACTTGCCTCCATGACACGTCGGATGTGGTCGGCGTCTCCGGCAGCCAGTCGCAGCGTCGCCTCCACGACGACCCCGGGCAGCGACGACCGCCGGTACCCCCAGGCGACCTCCGCGCCACCCAACACCCTCAGCCCGTCCTCGGCTGTGTACACAGTGACCGAGTCGACGATGGCGCCGATCCACTCGTCGCGTGCCCCCGCGTTCATCACGAGAGCACCGCCGAGCGTGCCCGGTACACCCACGGCGAACTCCAGGCCCGTCATACCCGCGCCGAAGGCGGCTTGGACCAGCACGCCGAGGATGACACCCGCGCCGGAGCTCAAACGCTCCTCGGTGAGCCCCCAATGCTTGAAGTCCCGTCCAAGGACGAGCACCGCGCCTTCGTATCCCGCATCTGACGCGAGCACGTTCGTGCCCTTCCCGAGCACCGTCCAGTCGATGCCGTTGTCGCGCAACGCGCTCAGCGCCGCAGCCAGATCGCCCACAGTGTCACATTCGACATAGAGCGCTGCGGGTCCGCCTATGCGAAAGGACGTGTGGCGCGCAAGTGGCTCGTTGCGACGGACGACGCCTGTCAGCGTACGCGACAACGCGTCGAACACGGACTCCGCACCCACGCGGCTCACGCCTCCCGCTCTTCGAGCGCCGCGATGATCTCAGGCGCCAGACCCGTCACATCACCCGCACCCATCGTCAGCACGAGATCGCCCGCGGACACACGCTCAGTGATGAACGGTACGATGTCGGCGCGATGTGGCAGGTACGCGACGCGTGTGTGTGGCGAGGCGTCGAGCGTGGTCCGCACAAGGGTCTTGCCGCTGACCCCGGGGATGGGCGGCTCACCAGCACTGTAGACGTCTGTGAGCACCACGCGGTCCGCGCAAGCGAGCGAGTCGCCGAACTCCCTCGCAAACGCATGGGTCCGGCTGTACCGATGCGGCTGGAACAGCGCCCACATCCGCGAGAAACCCATGCGTGACGCGGCCTCAAGCGTTGCCGCGATCTCAGTCGGGTGGTGCGCGTAGTCGTCGACCACCGTGACGCCCGCGACTTCGCCGATAAGGTCGAAGCGGCGCCTGACCCCGGTGAACGTCCCAAGCGCGCGTGCCGCATGAGACAGGTCGAGATCGAGAGCGATGGCACACGCAAGCGCAGCAGTAGCGTTGCATACCATGTGGTCACCGGGTACTGAGACGACTGCCTCGGCATCACCCTCAGGTGTCGTGACCCCGAAGCGGCTGCCGGACCCCTCGACGCCGACGACGTGACACCTCACGTCGGCTGTGCGGGCGAACCCATAGGTGATGATCGCACGCCCCGACGCGCGCGCGACCTCGAGGGCTACGTCGTCGTCGGCGCACACCACGATGGTGCCATCGTCAGCCACCCGAGCCAAGAACCGGGAGAACATCTCGCGGATCTCATCTACGGATGCGTAGTGGTCCAGATGATCGGCCTCGATGTTGGTTACGACCGCGATCCGGGGCGCCAGATGAACGAAACTCCCGTCGCTCTCGTCGGCTTCCACCACGCAGTGGACCCCATCCCCGTGTCGTGCGTTCGTACCGAACGCGTCGATCTCGCCGCCCACAAGAAACGACGGAGCGCACCCCATCGAGTCAAGCATCGTCGCGATCATGGAGGACGTGGATGTCTTGCCATGGGTGCCGGCCACCGCGATGGTCACGCGGGACTCGGCAAGGTGCGCGAGCATCTGCGCCCGCTGCCACACGGGGATCCCGCGGCTGTGCGCGGCAGCAAGCTCCGGGTTGGTCTCAGGTATGGCGCTCGAGACGACCACGACGTCGGGGCTCCCAAGGTTCGAGGCATCATGGCCGATGGCAACCGGCACACCTGCCTCCTGCAGCGCCCGCGCGTAGCGGGACTCTTTGAGGTCACTTCCTGTGACGGAGACGCCCCTCTCATGCAGGACGAGGGCGAGCCCGCTCATGCCGGCCCCGCCGACACCGATGAAGTGTGCGTACACCTGCGACACTCGTCACCAAATCCTATCCGTGATCATCTTCGAGAAGCGGCGTCGCGCGCGACGCGCGCGAGACGTTGAGCGGCGTCAACCACACCGAGCTCCTGCGACGCGGCAGCCATGGTAGCACGCAGGTCGACATCGCCGATCAGCCGCTCGAGCGAGTCGCCGAACTTCGGGGTGTCGAGTTCGTCGTCGGGAACGACTATCGCACCGCCCCGGTCGGCAAGCGCTCTCGCGTTGGCCGTCTGGTGATCGTCGGTCGCGTAGGGGTACGGCACGAGGACGCACGGCAGTCCCCGGGCCGTTATCTCCGCGATCGACGTCGCACCTGCGCGAGCGACCACCACATCGGCCGCAGCCAGGGCAGCGGGCATCTCATCGAGGTAAGGCACGACGCGCCAGCGTTCAGCATCCCCGTCGTGCCCGACGAGCGCGGAGCGCACGGAGTCGTACTCGCAGGGCCCGGTCACATGCACGACGACAAGGTCCGGGTGCGCGAGCAGGCGCTCTCGCAGCGCGAGCATCGCCGCGTTGAGGTGTTTCGCTCCCCTGCTGCCGCCGAAGACGAGCAGCACCGTCGCGTCGTCGGGCAGAGCGAGGTGCAGACGCCCTTCGCCACGCGTCGCGCGAAGCACCGCAGCGCGGACGGGGTTGCCAGTGACGAGGCACCGCTCACACGGCCCCAGCAAGGCGCGCGACGACTCGTAGGTCAACGCGCACGCGACAGCTAGGCGGGCCAGCAGACGGTTGGCGAGACCCGGAACCGCGTTCTGCTCGTGGACAACGAGCGGCACGCGCAGAAGCCATGCCGCGAGACCCACCGGGATCGATACGTACCCGCCGAATCCGATCACGACGTCAGGACGGACGCGGGCAATCAGTCGCAACGCGACGAGTGTTGACCCGGCGACGCGCATCGACGACGTCAGAAGCGTACGAGGTCGCGAACGGTCGAACCCCGACGCTTTCACCGCGAAGAACCGTACGCCCGACTCGGGGACGAGCCGGGCCTCGAGTCCGTCGGGCGTGCCGACGAAGCTGACGTCGTCGCCGTCAGCGACGAGCTGTGCGGCGACGCTCAGCGCTGGATGGACGTGACCGGCTGTCCCGCCACCACTCACGAGCACTTTCAACACGCGGCTCCTCACGCTGTGAGACAGGGCGCACGGCGCGCGGGGTTAGCGCGCCGAACTCCGATACCGACAGAAGCAGGCCCAGCGAGATCATCGTCACGATCATCGACGAGCCTCCGTAGCTCACGAACGGCAGCGGCTTCCCGGTCACCGGGAGCACCCCCGTGACCGCGGCCATGTTAAGGAAGGCCTGGAAGCCGAGCATGCCCGTCGTGGCGCCCGCCACGAGTCGTCCGAACGGATCGCGCGCGCCCAACGCGATACGCAGACCGGCCCACACCAGCGCCGCGAAGCAGATCACCACCCCGAGCGTGCCGATGAGCCCCACCTCCTCGCCGATGATGGCAAGTATGAAGTCAGTGTGGGCCTCAGGCAGATAGAAGAACTTCTGCCTCGACAGGCCCAAGCCGACCCCCGAGAGGCCGCCGCTCCCGAATGCGTAGAGCGCTTGGACGGTCTGGTAGCCCGACTTCAGCGGGTCCGCAAACGGGTCGGCGAACGCCGTGATGCGACTTATCCGGTACGGCTCGATCATGACCGCGAGCCCGACGGCAGCGACCGCCGCAGACGCAGTCCCGATGACCCATCGCCATGAGATCCCCGCGAGCACGAGCACGAGCGCCACGGCCACCAGAAGCGTCAGCGCAGTCCCGAGGTCAGGCTGGAAGATGATGAGTGCCGCCGGGATCACTGTGATCCACGCAACACGCGACATGAAGCGCCTCGTATCCATCCTGCCCCGGGACCAGTCGACCGCGATCGCTGCGACTGCGAGGATGCATGCGATCTTCGCAAGCTCCGAGGGTTGGAGGTTGAACAGTCCGAGCGGTATCCAACGCCGGGCTCCACCGCGCACTTCACCGACGATGATGGTGACCACCAGCAAGCCTATGCCGACCGCCCAGAACCCCATCGCGGTGTCCCTGAGCCTCCGGTAATCGCAACGGGCCACCCACCACGCCACGATCCCGCCAATCAGGATGAAGATCGCCTGACGGGCGAGGTAGTGCCAGCTCATCCCCTCACGAACCGCGGCGGCAACCGACGACGCGGAGTAGATCATCACGAGCCCGGCAGCGGTCAGCGCCACTGCGCAACCGAGCAGCACGTAGCGAGCCACCGTGCCTCCCGCGTACTTCCGGCGGATGCTCACGGGCAGCGCTCCTCGCCAAGTTCGGTCACCATGCGCTTGAAGGCGCGTCCGCGCTCCTCGTAGTCGGTGAACTCGTCGAACGACGCGCACGCGGGCGAAAGCACAACGGCGTCACCCGGCGCTGCCGCCTCACACGCGGCACGGACAGCGGCAGACAGCGAGTCCACACAAGCGCAAGTCCCGCCCGTAGTCGCAAATGCGTCCGCTATCTCGGGGCCGGCCTCACCGAACGCGATGATCGCGCGTGCCACGCCGGTCGCCGCACGGGCGAGCGGGCGGAAGTCGTTGCCCTTGTTACGCCCTCCCAGGAGAAGCACGAAATCGCGTCCGCTGAACGCATCGAGCGCCTTGAGCACCGCATCGGGGTTGGTCGCCTTGCTGTCGTTGAACCATTCCGCGCCGCACGCCTGACCGGCGGGTTCGAGGCGGTGCTCGATAGGTCGAAACGATGCAAGGCCCGCTCTGAGGGGGGAGATCGAGGCGCCCATGGCGTGCGCGACGCACGCCGCGACGAGCGCATTGCTCACATTGTGTGATCCCCGGATCAGCAGCTCATCGACCTTGCAGAGTCGAACCGGCCCGGAGTGTGTCGAGAGGGTGAGCACGCCGGCCGAGACCGTCGCCTCGGAGTCAGCCGCACCGGCAGCCGACACACGTGCCACCTGAATCCCTCGCCCTGCCAACAGCGAAGCGAACGGCGCCGATCCAGCGTCATCAACGTCGATGACAGCGACGTCGTCGCCCCCCATGTTCTCGAAGATCCGCACCTTGTCGGCCATGTAGTTCTCGAACGAACCATGCCAGTCCACATGGTCTCGCGTGATATTGAGAAGCGCCGCGACGCGCGGCCGAAACGTGTCCACGAGAGCGAGCTGGAACGATGACGCCTCCGCTACGAGGACGCCACCCATGTCCTTGTGGACAACGGAGATCGCCGGGACACCGATGTTGCCCACCGCGTGTGCCGCGATGCCCGCTTCGTTGAGCAGGTGCGCTATGAGCGCCGTCGTGGTGGTCTTGCCGTTCGTGCCCGTGACGGCGACCCATGGCGAGGAGGAGCGCCGGAAGGCGAACTCCAACTCGGAGATCAGCTCACCG
The DNA here is from genome assembly GCA_037445775.1 of Actinomycetota bacterium. Taxonomy (GTDB): domain Bacteria; phylum Actinomycetota; class Coriobacteriia; order Anaerosomatales; family PHET01; genus JBBUX01. Next base: position 48,598 of record JBBIJX010000002.1, on the reverse strand, counting down.
CTGACCGCGCGTGCGTTCAGCATCAGTGCAGAGCCGGGCTTGATGCCGGGACTCGCGATACAGAGGTCATAAGCTCCGGCGATGCCGTTGGTCCCAAGATGCACACGGGCACCCAGATCGCGGAGCGCACCCGCTCGGCGAGCCACCTCGCCGGAGTCGGACTCCTCCACCACAGTCACGGAGTCGGCCTCACCGCCCAGAAGCCCGCAGCAGTAGCGCGCTGCCGCGTCACCGCTCCGGCCCAGGCCCAGGACGAGGATGTCACCGAGGCTCTTCACGTCACCCTTTCAGGCGGACCGACTGGGCGAAGTACAGGGCGAACCCGAGGCCGGCGAAGATCCCCGTGACGATCCAGAACCTCACCATCACCTTCGTCTCCGACCAGCCGAGCATCTCGAAGTGATGATGGATGGGGGCCATTCGGAATATCCGCCTACCGGTGAGCTTGAAGCTCGCGACCTGGAGGATCACCGACAACGTCTCCGCCACGTAGATTGCGCCGATGATGATCAGCAGCAGTTCCGTCTTCGTGATGACCGCGAGCGCCGCGATCGCCGCACCCAGACCAAGAGATCCGGTATCGCCCATGAAGATGTCGGCCGGATGGCTGTTGTACCAGAGGAAGCCCACGCACGCGCCGGCGATGGCTGCGCCCAGAAGCGCGCTCTCAAGGACGTTCTGACGAAACGCGATGCCAGCGAAGGCGAGCACAACGATCATGACCGTGCCCGCAGCAAGTCCGTCGAGTCCGTCGGTGAGGTTCACCGCGTTGCTCATGGCCATCATCATGAACGCGACGAAAGCTACGTAGAGCCACGGGACGTGCAGTGTGATGTCGAAAACACGCAGACTCGTTGTGACGACGCCGAGATCGATCGTGGCACGCGTCAGCGGAATCTGGATCCACGGCTCGATGCCCGCCCAGTTCACCGCCGCAAGACAGAAGGCGCTCGAGATCACCGCCTGCCACGCGAGTTTGGCCCGGGGACGCAACCCCAGCGAACGCTCGTGTGCAACCTTCGCGAAGTCGTCGACGAAACCGAGTGCTCCGCACGCGATCGTCGCGACGAGCGCGGTGAGTGCCGGGCGGAGTTTCACGTCGTCAAGCCCTTCACCCATCGCCATCACGACAAACGTGAGTGTCACGACGAAGATGATGAGCACGCCGCCCATCGTGGGCGTGCCTTGCTTCACCAGATGACCGTGGGGGCCGTCGACACGCACCTGCTGGCCGATGTTGCGCACGCGAAGAAGCCGAATCCACAAGGGCATGATCGCCGCGGCGGCCACGGCGCTGATGACCGCGGCGATGAAGACCTGGTATGAGGGATACTGCCCGAGTCTATCCCACACGGGGGTCCACCAGCCCTTCGACCACGGTCTCAAGGCCCATGATTCGAGACGCCTTCACGAGGACCGCGTCGCCGCGCTCTAGCAGGTCGTCAAGGACCTCGACAGCCTCTTCGGCGGTCGCGCAGGGCCGCACCTCGTCGCAGTTCCGCCCCTTCGCACGCGCGCCGTCGGCGATGCGTTTCGCGTGCGTCCCCACGGTGACGAGCACATCCACCGTCGAGCGGGCGACCGCCTCGCCGATCTCGAAGTGCGCAAGGTCCGTGAGTCCTCCAAGCTCAGCCATGTCGCCGAGCACCGCGACACGCTTCCCGGTCACCGGAAGATCACCGAATGCGTCGATTGCGGCGCGCATCGAGGTTGGATTCGCGTTGTAGGCGTCGTTGACCACCGTCAGTCCGCTCGCGGTAGTCAGCACCTCCATCCGCATCGGTGAGACGCAGGCGCCCTCGATCCCGGCCGCGAACTCCTCGAGCGGTACGGCCAGCCGAAGCGCAACACTTGCGGCCGCTAGCGCGTTGTACACGTTGTGACGTCCAGGCATCGGACATCGGACCTCGATGTCGCCACAGTCGCTCATCAGCTGGAAGCGCGCGCACCCGCCATCGTCGATCCGCACCTCTTCGGCACGCACGTCGCAGTCCGCTCCAAGCCCATAGCGCTTCACAGGCGCTCGCGACCGTGTCTCGAGCGCGCGGGAGTTCACGTCGTCGCCGTTGATGAACACGACGCCGTCTTCGGGGATCGCCGCCACGAGCTCTGACTTCGCCCGCCCGATCGCGTCCTGATCGCCGAGTACCTCGATGTGCGCGGTACCCACGTTCGTGACGAGCCCGATGTGCGGGCGGGCGATCTCGGCGAGCCGTGCGATCTGTCCGAGTCCACGCATCCCCATCTCGATGACAAGGACATCGGTGTCGCTGCCCGCGCGCAGAACGGTGAGGGGCACCCCGAGTTCGTTGTTGCGGTTGTTGGCCGTTCCCACGACGCGCATCCCCCGCGACAGGACCGAGACGAGCATGTCCTTGGTGGTGGTCTTCCCGGTCGAACCGGTGATACCCACCACCTGGCAAAGCAGCCGGTCGCGATGGTAAGCCGCGAGGTCCTGCACCGCCCGGATGCCGTCTTCGACGCGCACGACCGCGGCTCCACGCCGCAGCGCCGACGTCAGGACCGCTGTGAGCTCGGATGCGTCACGCGTGACAACGAGCATACTCGAACCCGCGTCGAGGGCGGCCTCCAAGAAGTCGTGCCCATCTACTCGTTCACCGGGCAACGCCACGAACAGACACAGAGGGCCGCACTCCCGCGAGTCGATTGCCAAGCCGTTCGCGTGCGCATCGGGGTCGCCACAGAGCAGTTCCCCCCCGGTCAGCCGCAAGACCGTATCCGCCGAGACCCTCAGCATGCGAGCTCCTCCCGGACGACCTCTCGATCGTCGAAGTGGATAGTGCCGTCACGGAAGGTCTGGTAGTCCTCGTGTCCCTTGCCCGCGATGAGCACGGCGTCACCAGCATCCGCCATAGACAGAGCTCTTCGGATAGCCTCACGGCGATCGACCACGATCTCGTAGTCGCCACCAGTCTCGCGGATCCCGTCCTCGATCTGCAGGATGATGCCGACGGGGTCCTCGGAGCGCGGGTTGTCGCTCGTGAGGATCGTGTAGTCCGCCGTCGCGCCCGCGGCGCGTCCCATCACCGGCCGCTTGTCAGGATCACGGTCTCCCCCACAACCGAACACGACTATGACTTTGCCGGGCGAGACCGTCGATACGGTCTCCACTGCCTTCGCGAGTGAGTCGGGCGTATGGGCGTAGTCGACGATGACGGTGAAGTCCTGACCGCACTCGATGCGCTGCAACCGCCCGGGCACCTGCTCAGCACCCTCGAGGCCTGCGACGACGACGTCGAGCCCGATGCCCATCGCGTGAGCGCAGCCAGCCGCGACGAGCGCATTGCTGATGTTGAACGCGCCAGCGAGTGGGAGCCGAACCGGGGAGGAGCCCCCTGGGGCACTGAGCGTGAAGTGAGCGCCACGCGCGTCGAGACGCTCCTCGCTCGCACGCACCATCGCATCGGCCGAACGCCCCACCGTCACCGCGCCGTCGAGTTCGTTTGCGATGCCGAGGCCGAACGGATCGTCGATGTTGACGACGTGCGCGCCACACTCGAACTCCGTGAACAGCCGCTTCTTGACCGAGAAGTACTCGGCGATGGTGTGGTGGAAATCGAGGTGGTCCTGCGTCAGGTTCGTGAAAGCTGCCACCTCGAAGCGCATCCCGTCGACGCGATGGAGCGCAAGCGCATGGCTGGAGACCTCCATCGCGCACGCCGTGACACCGGCGTCGCGCATCGTGGCGAGCAGTGCCTGGACGTCAGCGGACTCCGGCGTGGTTCTGCCAGCGGGCGTACGCTGCCCGGCCACGCGGGTCTCAACGGTGCCAACGAGACCGGTGGTGCGCCCATCGGCCCGCAGCACACTGTCGATGAGATAGGTCGACGTCGTCTTGCCGTTCGTACCGGTGACTCCCACAACCGCAAGAGAGCGGCTCGGGTGGTCGTGGAACGCTGCGGACCCGAGTGCGAGTGCGCGGCGCGTGTCGGCAACGACCGCCTGCGGAACGAGCGCGTCGAGCGGACTCTCGACTACGAGGGCCGCGGCACCCCGCGCGACCGCTTCGCCAGCGAAGGTGTGCCCGTCGTGCGCGAAACCCCTGATGCAGAAGAATGCGTCGCCCGGACGAACGTCGTCGGAGCGATACGCGATCCCTGATACGACCGGGTCTGCAACGCCGTTCAGGCGCGCACCAGTGCCGTCCAGAAGCTCTGTCAGTCTCGTGTCCGTCTGCGTCTCCCGTTCGTGAGGTCGAGAAATGCTAGCACCCGTCAGTCACGCACGGACTGCTCCGACACCTTCTTGACACCCTTGCGCACGGCCGCGATGGACTCCTTGCTTGAAGGCTTGATCTTCAGGTGTGAAGCCGCGAATGTTGCGATGCGGGAAAACGAAGGGCCGGCCACCACTCCGCCGTAGATCGCCTTGGTGGGGCGATCGATCGAGACGCAGACCAGGAGCTGTGGGTCCTCAGATGGCAGGTAGCCCACGAACGATCCCACGTAGCCTCCGCCACGGTAGCCCTTGCCGTCGGCGCGCGCCTTCTGTGCCGTGCCGGTCTTCCCAGCGACGTTGTAGCCCTTCACCGCAGCCGAAGCACCGGTGCCGACGACGACGGCAGCCTCGAGCATCCGCGTGACCTGACCCGCGGTCTCAGCCGAGACGGCGCGCTTCGTAGCCCAGGTGGCCTTCGGCGCGTCCGAGCGCGGAACGTCGAGCAGGAAGTGGGGCGTCGTCATGACTCCGTCATTGGCGAGCGCGCTGATGGCGCGAGCAAGCTGTGCTTGGGTGACCGAGACCCCTTGGCCGAACGGGATGTTCCCGATCGTCGGCGCGGACCATTGCTCGACACGCGGGAGCCATCCCTTGGTGGTGCCCGGGAAGTCGGTGGCTGGCGCCTCGGTGATGCCGAAGTCCGCGAGCGCGTCGTAGAGCCCCCTCTTGCCGAGCTTCAGGCCGAGCTTGACCGTCCCTACATTGCTCGAGTGCGTGACGATCTCAGTGAGCGACCAGCGCACGGCTGGCCGGTCGTGCGCCTCGTGAATCGTGCGTCCGCCGACGCGGATAGTCGAGGGAAGGCGGAACTTCGACTCAGGCGTGTAGAGTCCCTGCTCGATCACGGCGGCCGCCGTCAGGCACTTCAACGTCGATCCGGGCTCATAAGCGTCAGTGAGCGGCCGGTTGCGAACCCTCTCGGCGTTCGCAGCGGCGTAGCGGTTCGGGTCGAAGCCCGGCGCCGTCGCCATGGCGTAGATTTCGCCGTTACGAGGGTTCATCACGATAGCCGAACCGCTCTTCGCTCCCCACTTCTTGACCGCGCGCTCCAACTCGGACTCGACGAAGTCCTGGACATCCTTGTCGAGTGTGAGCACGACGTCCTGGCCGTGAACGGGTGCGATCTCCTTCTGCACGCCACCCGGGATGGGCCTGAGGCCTTGCGGATCACGCTCACCGATGATGACGCCGGGCGTCCCCGCCAGCACGTCGTCGTACTGGTTCTCCAGACCCGCGAGCCCTTGGTCCTCGAGCCCGGTGAAACCCAGCACCTGTCCGCCCAGGTCGCCGAAGGGATAGAGGCGCCGGTAGTCCTCGAGATAACCGACGCCTCTGACGCCGAGCCGCTCGAGACGGGTCTTGAGCTCGTTGACGCGCTCAAGGTCCGCCTTTCGCGCCAGGTAGACGAAGCCGGTCTCCCGCTCAAGTTTGGCGAGGTATCCCTCAACGTCGCCACCGAGCGTGGCCGACAGCGCCTCAGCGCAGGCCTGCTTGTTGTTGACGAAGCGCGGGGACGCGAACACGGTGGGCGCCTCAACGCTCACCGCGAGCGGTTCGCCCTCACGGTCGTAGATAGTCCCGCGCCGCGCGGCGATCTCGACGTCGCGCATGCGCTGTGACGTCGCTCGCTCCGCATACTCTGCGGCGACCACCGCCTGGATCCACACGAGGCGACCGGCGATGATCGCGAATGCGACGCCGAAGGCGACAATGAGAAGGGAGAGGCGGCCGTTTACCAGCTGGCGCGAGCCACGACCGGACACGCGCGCCCCCTTCCTCGGCCGCGTCACCGTGCCGACGCGAGTCCGACGTCGCCGACGAGCAACACCTGCGCTTCACCCGCGGCGAGCGAAGCTGCGTCCTCGAGGGCGCGAACGATCGCGCTTGAGTCGCGCTCCTGCCTCACGCGCACGACGCTCTCCGCAGGTAGATCGAGGTAACTCACCCGGCGAACGGACACCATGTCCATCGTCGCACTCGCGAGGGCTCTGATTCGGGACGGGGATGAGAGCGCGCTCTGCTGTATCTCGAGCATGTCCCCACGATACCGCTCTTTCTTGATGTCCTCACGCAACTGTCCGGCCTCAAGCGACGCCTCCGCCGCCTGGACCGAGAGCCAGACGCGGACAAGCCCGAGGGCTGCGATGACGCACGTCACCACGACGAACGTACGAAACGTACGCCGCGTCGCGTCGCACGTCCGTCTCGCACGCGTGGGCCGCTGAGTGACAACCCGCATCCGAGGGCGCGCCTGCCGAGACGGCTGCACGGCTGTATCGATCCGCCGAACTGCAACACCCATGACGCACCCCCTTCCACGCTAGGACTCGTCAATCGGCGAGTCGTTCGGCACCTCTCAACTTCGCGCTCCTGGCGCGAGGATTCTCCTCGATCTCGCCCGATGAAGGCGTGATCGGACGCCGTGTGATGATGGAAAGCACCGGCTTTCGCCCGCACGTACAGACCGGTAGGTCAGGCGGACAAACACACCCCTCCGCAGCCTCGGCGAAGATTCGCTTGACCACGCGGTCTTCGAGCGAGTGGTAGCTGATCACCGCTATGCGGCCGCCGGGAGAGAGCCATCCGATAGCTGCCGTGAGCCCGCGTTCGAGCGCACCGAGCTCGTCGTTGACCTCGATGCGGAGAGCCTGAAACGTCTTCTTGGCCGGGTGCCCGCCGCTACGACGCGCGGACGCCGGTATGGCCGCTTTGACGACCTCAACGAGCTGTCCGGACGTCTCGATGGGGCGGCGGGCGCGCGCAGTTGTGATGAAGGCTGCGATGCGCGACGCCCACCGGTCCTCACCGAAGTCCCGGATGATCCGGGCGAGGTCTGCTTGGGTGTAGTCTGCGATGACCTCAGCTGCGGTAAGAGTCTGAAGACCCGGATCCATCCGCATGTCCAACGGGGCGTCCTCCTTGAAGGAGAAGCCCCGGAGGGCGACGTCGATCTGCGGGGACGAGACTCCTAAGTCGAAGAGGAAGCCATCGACGTACGGGACGCACGCCTGCACGAGCAGGTCGTCGAGACGCCCGAAGTTCCCCTTCAGAAGTACCGTCCGCGCATGAGGTTCTTGCTGGCCGAGGCGTAGTATGGTCGCTGCTGCGTCAAGTGCGGCGTCATCTTGGTCGATACCCACGATGGTTCCCGTGGGAGCTACGAGGTCTGCAATCCGCGTCGCGTGTCCTGCCCCGCCCAAGGTGCAATCCACGACGATGGAGCCTGGTTTCGGCGATAGGAGCTGCGTGACCTCGGCCAGCAAAACTGGGGTGTGCCGGTATTCCATTGTCAATCCCTACAGAAGACCGGCGTCTGCCAGCTCCTGGGCGATGTCGTCGATGGACTCGGCGGCCTCAGCGCTGTAACGCTGCCACCTTCCCGCGTCCCAGATCTCGATGCGGCTTCCGTTGCCGGCCACGATGACGTCCTTCTGAAGCCCCGCGAACTCGCGCAGGTTCTGCGGTACGGAGACACGGCCAGCGGAGTCGAGGTCGGTTTCCCACGCGCCGATCGTGAAGTGCGTCCTGATCTTGCGCACGCTCGCGTTGAACTCGCTCTTCGACGTGAGCTCCTCGATGAAGCGCTCGTACTCGGCGGCCTGATAGACGTAGAGGTTGCGATCCAGCCCCTTCGCGATGACCACGCTGCCGGTCATCTGAAGGCGGAACCGGGCGGGAAGCGAGACACGGCCCTTCGCGTCGAGCGTGTGCTGATGCTCGCCGAGGAACATCCTCCCCCACCCTCCTCACCGACTTCGGCACCCGCCATCTCCGGGCGCATCCCTCCCTGACGTCTGCGATGTTATGACACATCATCCCACTGCGCAACCCTTTGATGGGAATTCATAACACTTAGGTGACAAATACGCCGTGACGCTCCGGCGCAACCCCCACAACCCCTGGACACTCGCGGCACAACTGATGCGAACCGGCTGCACTCATCCGGCGTCTGAGTTGACGGGCGGATGCTCCGGTTGACAGGGGTGTGCGGGACACGGCTCGGCAGCAGATGGCAGGAGTCGCATTGCCCGGGGGCGAACTGTGCGGGTAGAATCCGAGAGGTATCCGCCGCTACCCGGAGGTGAACGGCTCACATGACCGCCAACTGGCCCGCAGCTGTGGTGAACGTCCTCGTACTCGCGTTCTTCGTCGTGGTCGCGCTGGGAGTCGGTCTCGGTGCCTACGCGGCGATGACACTCAGGAAGCGCGAGGGCGCGGGCACGAGCAAGAGCGCAGGAGAGTAGCGCTCTTCAGTGCTCCCCGCCATACCGTGGATTCCGGACGCCTCTGCCCGTTGCGCAGGGGCGTCCTCGTTTGTCGGCGGACGACGCTGGACGCACTACCAGGGAGGTCGATGACGTGAAGCTGCTGAGACTCGCCTTCGCGGTCGCGTTGCTCGTTCTCGCAGTCGCACCCGCTGGCTGCCGGAGCGCGGAGAAGCAGTCCGATCAAGTGACGGGCGTCTCGTATGAGTCCGGGTACGGGTACGGCTCCGCGGATGGCGACACACGCGACGAACTGCAGGTGGGCGGAGCCGGTTCGGTCACGCACGACACCTACGCATCGAAGGTCGCGCCTGAGGAAGCCGGACGCGTCGCCTCGACCGAGCGGATGATAGTCCGCAACGCGTATCTCGAGATGCGCGTCAAAGACGTCAACGACTCTGTCGACCGCCTGCGAGCCGCGATACGTGCGCACGACGCCGAGATCGCCGAACTCTCTCTGAGCGGTGGCGACGTCCGTCCGCTCGACGCTCAGGCGACCGGACCAGCGGGCCCGACGTACGCATCGATCGTCGTACGAGTGCCGTCGTCGCGCCTGGACGCGCTCACGACGGCACTCGCGAAGCTCGGCACGGTCGTCTCGCAGTCCGAGTCGGCGAGCGACGTGACCGAGCAGGCGATCGACATGGAAGCGCGGCTCAAGAACCTGCACGCAGAAGAGAAGCGGTTGCGGTCGTTCCTCGACAAGACGAACGACGTGAGCGAGCTGCTCGAGGTCCAGAAGGAACTCGCCCGCGTTCGCGGCGATATCGAGTCTATGGACGCGCAGCTCACGTACTTGAAGCGCCAAGTGGCGAAGGCAACACTGTCAGTGACGCTCACCCAGCCGGGCCCAGTCGCCGGTACCGAAGACCCGTGGTTCGGAATCCGGGAGGCGTTCGCGCGTGGGATCCAGGGAGCTATCGACGTCGTCGAGACGCTAATCACCTTCGTCATCGCGATGCTGCCGGTCGCGATCTTCGTCGGCCTGACTGTGTGGAGCGCGGTAGCTGTCGTCAGGGCGCGCCGGAGGCGGTCGCGCAAGACCGGCACGAGTGAGTCCGGCTCCCGCGCTGAAGCCCCAGCCGACGAGAACGCGGATGACACGGCACCCGCAGCCGAGGAGGACGTGACGTCACCGGAGAAAGCATCGTGACCGAGTGAGACGCCCATCGTTCCGCATGCCCTTGTGGGCGGTGCTCGCCATCGTGGGCACCGTCTACCTCGGTCGCGGCTTTCTCATGCGCGGAGGCGACCTCTCGCCGGACCTACCCAGCGATGGCGTCGCCCTCGTCGCGCTCGTCATCGTCGTCGCCGCCGTGTGGACTGCGCGCGTGCAACACACCCGCGACATGCGAGACGCCAACGCCCACGACGAAGAGGACCGCGAAGACAGCGGTCCCGGCGATCGCGGGCAGCACGATCAGCTCTGAGGCATCGAGCGCCGTCGCGCCGGGCGCACCGCTCCCGCTCACCGCGGTAAGGTAGGCACCGAGCGCGACGCCGAGCGCGACGCCCACGCCCCACGAGGCGGCCCGCACAGCGATCGCGCCGAACCGCGACCGCGTCGTGTTCGCCGCCACCACGTCAGCCACGCGGTTCGAACGGCTTGCCGTCGGCCGCCGGCGCGACGGCCCTGCCCACAACGCCCGCGAGCACGATGACGGTCAGCACGTACGGCAGCATCAGGAAGAACTGCGCGGGGATGTCGATCACGTCGCTGAAGATCTGCAGCTTGAGCTGGAGTGCGTCCGCGAAGCCGAACAGCAGCGACGCGAGGTAGCCGCCTCCCGGCACCCACCGGCCGAAGATCATGGCTGCAAGCGCAATGAAACCGCGCCCGTTCGTCATGCCCTCGGTGAAGCTGCCCACCTGCTCGAGCGTAAGGTTCGCACCGGCCAGCCCGCTCATGCACCCGGACACGAGCACAGCGAACCAGCGGCCCTTGTAGACGCTGATACCCACGGTATCAGCGGCCCGCGGGTGCTCGCCCAGCGATCGTAAGCGCAGGCCCCAGCGCGTTCTGTAGAGCGCCCATGTGAGGAAGATCGAAGCGAAGATGCCGAAGTAGACGATGGGCGTGTGGCTCAGAAGGACGGTGTCGATCCAGTTCCACAGTCGTCCGAGCGCGCTCGAGTCGCCACGGGGCAAGTCGAAGACCGGCGCAAGCGTCTTGACGGGATCGGTCGTGCCGGGATGTCCGAAGATCGTCTTCATAAGGAAACCCGTAGTGCCCAACGCCAGAATGTTGATGGCGGTACCCGAGATCACTTGGTCGGACCTCAGGTTCACCGAAGCCCACGCGTGCATCGAGGCGAACATGAGCGACGCCACGACGGCACCGAGAACGCCGAGCCACGTCGATCCGGTCAAGAGCGCGACCGTCGTGCCCGCGAAGGCGCCGATGAGCATCAACCCTTCCATCGCGATGTTCACGACGCCTGAGCGCTCGCAGATCGCGGCGCCCACCGCCGCGAGCGCGATCGGGGTGGCGAGACGAATCGCCGAGGCGAAAAGCTCGGGGGTGAAGATCTCAGCTAACATGTTCCGCCCCCTTCCGCGCCGTGATCCTGCGTGCCGCCCACGCCACGATCGCCTCCGCACCCACCATGAAGATGATGACGCCCTGGATGATGTCGATCACTCGCGGCGAGACACCGGCCTGGAGTTGCATGGTGCCGGCGCCGGCCGACAAGGCCCCGAACAGCAGCGCAGCGGCGATGACACCGAGCGGGTTCGTCTTGGCGAGCAACGCGACTGCGATGCCTGTGAAGCCGAGGCCCAGAGACAGCTGATCGAACATCCGGTGGTGGACGCCCATCACCTCGACGGCGCCGGCAAGTCCCGCAAGCGCTCCGGAGATGCAGAGCGATTTCACGGTGGTCACCGAGACGGAGATACCCGCGGTGGCCGCGGCCATCGGGTTGAAACCTACAGCGCGCGCCTCGTACCCCAGCACGGTGCTTCTCAGGATCCACCACATCACGAGCGCCGCGACGATTCCCAGCAGAAACCCTAGATGAGCACGGTTCGGCTGCACGAAGCTGAACACATCAGAGATCCTTGGAAGCTGGCTCGTCTCGGGCAGCAACGGCGTTTGCGGGATCGCTCCCTCGTCCTTGAACGGTCCTGCAATGATCCACGAGACGAAGTAGCGGCCGATGTAGGTGAACATCATCGTGGTGATCACCTCGTGCGCGCCGATCCTTGCCTTCATGAGCGCAGGGATGAACGCCCACGCGGCCCCCGCGAGTGCGGCGCACACGATGATGATGGGCACGGACGCCGCCCACGGCAGCGCCGCGACCTGCACGCCCACGAATGCGGCAGTGATCCCTCCGAGGAACAACTGGCCCTCCGCGCCGATGTTGAATAGGCCGGTCCGGAAGCCGTAGGTCACGGCGAGGCCTGTGAAGATGAGCGGTGTCGCCTTGAGTAGCGTTTCGCCGGTCTGTCGCGGCCCCCCGAACGCGCCTTCGAACATCGCCGAGAACGCCTGAACAGGGCTCGCTCCGGCAAGCCGGATGACGATCGACCCGATCAGCACCGCGATCGCAACCGAGATGAAGGGGGTCGCTACGCGCACCACCCGCGCGAGACGCGCGGTGTCCCGGTCCTCGATGACCTCCGGTGTGCGCGGTGGCTCCGGATTCTGCGCGGACACCGCCTCGTCAGGCATCCGCTCCCCCTTCCGATGTCCCGGCTTTCCGCGCACCGCCGGTCATGTGAATCCCCAACTCCGCCTCGGTGACACTACCTCCCTCGAACTCGGCGGCGATGCGGCCCTCGAACATCACGAGGATGCGGTCTGAGAGCGACATGATCTCCTCGAGTTCCATGCTCACGAGCAAGACCCCCTTGCCGGCATCGCGTTCCGCGAGGATGCGACGGTGTACGAACTCGATCGCCCCGACATCGAGGCCGCGTGTGGGCTGAGCGGCGACGAGCACCTCGGGGTCGCGACCGAGCTCGCGCGCGAGCACTAGCTTCTGCTGGTTGCCGCCGGACAGGTTGGCTGCGGCCACGTGCACATCAGGCGTTCGCACGTCGTACTCGGCGATGCGCGATGCTGCCTCTCGCTCGATCGCCGCGCGGTCGAGCACTCCGAACCGCGAAAAGGGCCTGCGTCGATGGTCGCCGAGCACCGTGTTTTCGACAAGATCGAAATCGAGCACGAGTCCGCGTCTGTGCCGGTCCTCCGGGACGTGCGAGACGCCCGACTCGATCGTTCGCCGGGGGTCATCGCGTGTGATATCACGGCCCATGAGCGTGATCGAGCCCTTGCGGGGCCTTCTCAGACCCATGACCGCCTCGACGAGCTCCCGTTGCCCGTTCCCGTCGACACCTGCGATGCCTACGATCTCTCCGGCGCGGATCGAGAAGGACACACCCCGCAACGCCTCGAGCTTGCGGTCGTCGAGAACCTCAAGACCGCTCACCTCCAGCAGAACGTCTCCGGTCTGAACCGGGGTCTTCTCGACATGCAGCACGACGTCGCGGCCGACCATCATCCGAGCAAGCGAGGCCTGGTCGCACTGTCCTGGCGTCGTGGTGCCCACTACGCGACCTGCGCGCATGACGACGATCTCGTCGGCGAAAGACATGACCTCCTCGAGCTTGTGCGTGATGATGACCACCGCGAGGCCCTCGTCGACCAGCTCCCGAACGATGTCGAAGAGTTCGCGGACCTCCTGAGGGGTGAGCACCGCAGTCGGCTCGTCGAGGATGAGGATGCGCGCATCGCGGTAGAGTGTCTTGAGGATCTCGACACGTTGTTGCATCCCAACGGACAGATCCATGATCCGCGCGTCCGGATCGACCTTGAGGCCGTAACGGGCCGATAGCTCGATCACCTTGGAGCGGGCGCGGGAGCGGTCGAGCACGCCGAGGGCGCTCGTCGGCTCGAGCCCAAGTACGATGTTCTCCGTAACCGTAAGAGGTTCGACCAGCATGAAGTGCTGGTGCACCATGCCGATGCGCAGATCGATCGCGTCGCGCGGCTGGCTGATGCTCACGGGCTGCCCGTCAACGAGTATCTCTCCCGAATCCGGGCCGAGCAACCCGTACGCGACGTTCATGAGCGTGGACTTGCCGGCGCCGTTCTCGCCAAGCAATGCGACGACGCGACCTGCGTGCACCTCGACGCTCACGTCGTCGTTGGCGAGCACGCCCGGGAAGCGCTTCGTGATTCCGCGGAGCTCTAGGATAGGCGTGCCCGTACCCTGCTCAGGGGACACATCGCACGCGCGGAGTTCGTCGGTGGGCATCGCCGCTCCTGTCGCGAGACGAACGAGGCCCGGCCGGGTGTTGTGGCCCGGCCGGGCCTACGGCCGATCAAACACGCACGGGCACTACTTGCTCTCGGGAACCGTCACGGCCCCAGAGATGATGTCCGTACGCGCCTTCTCGATGGCGTCCTTGACCTCCTGCGGCAGCTTCATGTCCCACTCGTAGTACGGAGCGAGGCCAACCGCGTCTTCCGCGAGCCCGAAGACCTTGTTCTCGCCCCCGGCGAGCACGCCGTCGACCTGCGCCTTCACGACCTCGAAGACGCCGGCGTCCACGCGCTTCAGCACCGACGTGATGATCGTGTCGCCGATGCCCTCGATCGTCTCGTGCTGATCAGCATCGACACCGATGAAGAGCGCCTTGTTGTCCGTGCACGCCTTCGCGGTACCGGTTCCGGTAGCACCCGCGGCCGCGAAGATGATGTCGGCGCCCTGCTCGATCAGCGCCTTGCCCGACTCGAGGCCCTTCTGCTGGTCCGTGAAGGTGTTGGTCATGATGCTCTTGACCTCTATGTCCTTGTCAACGGACTTGACGCCGGCGATGAAGCCCGCCTCGAAACGTACAACGGCAGGAACCGGCATGCCGCCCACGAACCCGACCACCTTCTTGCCGTTGATGCGCGGGTCGACATCGGTCATCGTCGTGAGCTTGCCAGCGAGCACGCCGGCGAGGAACGCCCCCTCGTGCTCCTTGAAGTTCAGGCCGACGACGTTGGGGGCCGGCTCTTCGAAGAAGATGTCGATGCCGCCGAAGTTGACCTCCGGAAACTCGGGCGCGACCTTGATGAGCGTATCGGTCATCAGGAACCCGACGGCGAAGATCGGATTGAAGCCCGCAGCCGCGAGCTGGTTGATGTTGCTCTCGTAGTCGGTAGGCTCTTTCGACTCGATGACCTCGATCTGCACGCCGAGTTCGGTTTCCGCACGCTGGAGCCCCGCGTATGAGAGATCGTTGAACGACTTGTCACCCAGACCACCGATGTCAGTGACCATCGCAGCCTTGACGGCTGTGGTCGGCTCCTCGGCGGCCGGCTCCTCGGGAGTCTCGGCACCACCGCCGCAACCCGCCACCATAGAGGCGACGAGCACGAACGCCAGCATGACCGCAAACAACCTGCTCCACTTCGAACTCACGGACATCACCCTCCCATATTCATCGAGCGGAACTCCTGATTCAGTCTATCCCTTGCGCGACGGACTCGCCCAGCCCTTTCTCCTCGATAGTCTCCGCTACCTCATCGCAGACGCGCGCGCGGATGTGTCGATAGGTATTCTTCCCTAATGTGGCGTCTGTCCACATGTGTGTAGACCTGCGTCGTCGAGATGTCGGCGTGTCCGAGCATCTCTTGGAGCGCGCGCAGGTCCGCGCCTCCTTCGAGAAGGTGTGTCGCGAACGAATGCCTGAGGGTGTGCGGATGCAGCCCCTTGAGCCCGACCCGGACCCCGCATGCACGTACGACCGTGTGGATCGCCTGTCTCGACAGCCTGCGGCCCCGCGTACTGAGGAACACTGCGGATCCGTCCACCGCAACACTCCCGGCGGGCCGCAGGTACGGCCGACCGCTCCGCACATATGCGTCGAGCGCGGTGAGCCCGATGCTCCCGAGGGGCACGAGCCGCTCCTTGCTGCCCTTACCGAATACACGCACGAACCCGCCATCCGCGTCGATCTCGGCCAGGTCGAGGCCGGACGCTTCACTCGCGCGCAGCCCGCAGCCGTAGAGCAACTCCAGCAGCGCGCGATCCCTGAGCCCGACCGGACCGTCCGGGAACGGCTGCGACAGCAATCTGTCCGCATCATCGATGGAGATCACGTCGGGCAGGAGCCCGGACTTCCTTGGCAGCGGGACGCGCGCCGTCGGATGGTTCTCGGTGATGCCATCGCGCACAAGGAAGGTGTGGAACCCCCGGACCGCAGCGACTTTGCGCTGCACCGTGGATGGTGCAAGCCCCCGCGCGCGGAGAGAACCAATGAACGCCGTTATGTCGTCACGGCGAACATGCTCGACGCTGGTGATGCCGCGCTCCTCGAGGAACGCCGCGTACTCACCCAGGTCCCGCCGGTATGCCGCAACCGTGTGATGACTTGCGCCCCGCTCGACCGAAAGGTACGCGAGGTACTCGTTCGCCAGCGTCTCCATGTGTCGATGATAGCCGAGGGCCGCCACGCGCGATGCGAGGCGGCCCCAGTCCGTCGGCCGGAGATCGGCGCGTGTTTACGCGAGCAGCTCATCGAGCGGGCGATACGCCATGCCGTGTGCCTCGGCGACGGGTTCGTAGACGATCGTGCCGTCGAGCACGTTCACACCCTTCGCGAGCGCCGCGTCGTCGGAGACCGCCTGGCGCCAGCCTTTGTCCGCTATTGCGAGCCCGTATCGCAGCGTCGCGTTCGTCAGTGCGAGCGTCGAGGTGTTCGGCACCGCGCCTGGCATGTTGGCGACGCCATAGTGCAACACGCCGTCGACGACGTACGTCGGGTCGGCATGCGTAGTGGCCTTCGTCGTCTCGATACAGCCGCCTTGGTCGACCGAGACGTCGACGACAACCGACCCTCGCTTCATCTCAGGCAGCATCTCGCGGGTGATAAGCCACGGAGTCCGCGCGCCCGGCAGGAGCACTGACCCGATGACAAGGTCAGCCGAGTAGACGGCGTCCTCGATGTTGTGCCGGTTGCTGTAGAGCGTTCGCATGCGGTTGCCCCAGAGCTCATCGATGTAGCGCAGCCGATCCAGGTTGATATCCACGACGGTCACTTCGGCACCCATGCCACAGGCGATGTAGGCGGCGTTGATGCCCACCACGCCTGCGCCGAGCACGACGACCTTAGCGGGCAGGACGCCCGGCACCCCTCCCATGAGGACGCCTCTTCCGCCGTTTGGCTTCTGGAGGTACGCGGCGCCGACTTGGGCGGCCATGCGGCCGGCGACCTCGGACATCGGCGCAAGCAGGGGCAGTGCGCGGTTCGGCAGCTCGACCGTCTCGTAGGCGATGCAAACGGCACCTGAGCCGACGAGACCCTCTGTCTGCGGAAGGTCCGGTGCGAGGTGCAGGTACGTGTAGAGGATCTGGCCCTCGCGAAGGCGGGCGATCTCCACCGCCTGCGGCTCCTTGACCTTGACGATCATTTCGGCCCGGGCGAAAACCTCCTCGGCGCCGTCGACGATCTCGGCGCCCGCGCGCACGTACTCCGAGTCCGCGAACGAGGAACCCTCTCCCGCGGACCGCTCGATGAGCACCGTGTGGCCATGTGCCACGAACTCGGCGGCGCCACCCGGCGTCATGCCCACGCGGAACTCGTTGTTCTTGATCTCCTTGGGTACTCCGACGATCACGGGTGAACCTCCCTGTCGAATCGAGAACGCTGCACCGTCCAGGCGGCGAATGGCGCCGGCTCAGACGCCGAACCGTGTCCAGTGTAGCGTTGTGGAAACGCCGCGCAACGGCGCGCGCTGCATCCATGAAACCGGCTGTTGCATAGGACCGCGGTCTGTCAGGCGTCGTGCGCGATTCGCGATGCAATCTCGCCGGCCGCAAATGCGGCTGCGAAGAACGCCGGGTCCTCACTCAGACCGCGCCCCATCGTGCGCACAGTGACACCCCTCATCGACGGCGGAGCCATGCGTCCCGATTCTGCGTCCGCGCGGACATGGTGTTTCCAGACGCCGGCATCATCGAGCGACTCGTCGACTGCACGCGCATACTCCTCAGGCAGGGCGGGCACCGGCACCCGGGCCGGAGCGAGCGCGACATCAGTGAGCGCCGCGAGTGTGTGATGGCTCACGGCACGGTGTCGCGTCCTTTCGTCAGCGAATGAGACGCGAAGGCA
The DNA here is from genome assembly GCA_037445775.1 of Actinomycetota bacterium. GTDB lineage: Bacteria > Actinomycetota > Coriobacteriia > Anaerosomatales > PHET01 > JBBUX01. The sequence continues at coordinate 30,983 of JBBIJX010000002.1, read as the reverse complement.
CGCGACTGGTACTCCGCGCAGCGCCGAGACGGCGTTGACGGCTTGACCCTGGCAGACACCGCCGTGTCCGAACGCTGTCGCCGTCCCGACTACCCCGGGACCGATCGCGACCACCGCTACGTCGGCGTGGGCGACGTGACGCGCGGCGAGCAGCCCCGAGTATAGGTTCACTGCTTCGAGGTCTCCTCCGAACGCCTGCCCGCAGGTGACGGTCGTGTCGACGAGTCCCGCGTTCACGCTCGCTCGGACGAGATCCGATACCGCGAGGACCAGAGCAGCCTCGTCTGTCATGCAATACGCGACAGAGAGCGACGGGTCCGCGTGCTTCACGGCAGCGGCGACGAGCGGGACCTGGCTGTGCAGTCCGCAGCAGACCACGGGCATGCCGTAGAGGTCGCGCGCGTCGCGCATTATGGGGTGGTACGGGGACTCCTGGGACTCGACCGCGAGGACATCGAGCTGCAGCGGCGTGTAACGGAGCTTCATGATGTGGCCGCCAGCCTGGGCGTCGAGCACCACCCCCTCACCGTCTCCGGCGCGAGCGACGACGAAATGGCGCCCACCGGTCCCAAGCGCGAGATCGACCGCGGTCGTGTTGAGAAGCACCCGGTCGCCGGGCGCGCACGCGGGACACGTGGCGCGGTAGTTCACCGCGAGACCGGACGCGCCGTCGTCGAGGGCCACCCGCAGTTGCTGAACGTCGCCGGTCTCGCCGTCGACGTGCCCTACAGTCGCCCAGACCAGCCGCATCCCCTCACGCCCCTTGGACGGCAAGCTGCTCGGCGGCCGCCACGCATACCCGGGCCAGCGCAACAAGGTCGACGACGGCGATCTGCTCGTCGACGCCGTGCACGCCAGACATCCCGCAAGACAGCGCGACGGTGGGCACCCCGAGCGCAGCGAGGGCGTTGGCGTCGCTGCCGCCGCCCGTGGCGAACAGGTGCGGCTCGAGGCCCGCAGACGCGCACGCGGCACGCACGAGCTCGACGACCGGCTCGTCGTCTGAGACCTCGAACCCCTCGTACTCGAGCGTCCAAGCGATCTTGATCTCGCCTCCGCACTCCTCGGCGACCCGGCGCATCGTGTCGTCCATCTCGACCTTGAGAGCGTCGGCGCGGGAGCGGTCGAGCGAACGGCACTCGCCGGTGACGTCGACGCGCGCCGCCACGACGTTGGTGGCCGAACCGCCCAGGATCGTCCCGACGTTCGCTGTGGTCTTCTCGTCGAGCCGCCCGGCCGGAAGCGCGGTGATGGCGCGAGCCGCCATCGTCATGGCCGAGACGCCGAGCTCGGGTGCGACGCCGGCATGGGCCGCGCGTCCGATGAACTCCGCGGCGAACGTGTAATGCGTCGGCGCGGCCCGCACGATGCCGCCCGGTGCACCGTCGGCGTCGAGCACAAGACATACGTCGCCGGCGACGTCAACGGCGCGAAGTTCCTTCGCCCCGCGCAGGCCGACCTCCTCTTGGACCGTGAACACGCACCGCACCGTGGGACGCGACGTGCGCTCTGACAACACCCTCACGCACTCGATGGCAGCGGCGAGCCCGGCCTTGTCGTCAGCGCCGAGCACCGTCTCACCACGCGAATGCACGATCCCGTCGGTCACGACCGGGTCGACGTCGCGGCAAGGCTCGACGCAGTCGAGGTGCGCGGAGAGCACGAGCGTGCCCGGACGCGTGCCGGCAAGCTCGGCGATGAGGTTGCCCGTGTCCGAGCCGGTCAGCGCGGCGCTGTCATCGAAGCGCACTTCGCATCCCGCGGCGGTCAGCGCTTCGGCGCAGTATGCGGCGCACGCCGCCTCGCTGCCCGCCGGGCTGTAGATGCGCGCCAGTTCGACCAGGGTCGCCACCAGCCGCTCTGTGGAGATGCCGCCCGAATCACTCATCACCTACGCGCCCCGGGAGCGCTTGAACGCGACCGCAGCGCCTATGAAGTCGCGGAAGAGCGGCGCCGGCCGCGTAGGACGGCTCTTGAACTCCGGATGGCCTTGGTTGCCCAAGAACCAGGGGTGGCCGGGCAGCTCGACCATCTCGACGAGCCGGCCATCGGGACTCACCCCGCTCACCACGAGCCCAGCGTCCACCAGCCGGTCGCGATAGGCGTTGTTGACCTCATAGCGGTGCCGGTGCCGTTCGTAGATGACCTCTTCGCCGTACGCGTCCCAACCCTTCGTCCCCGGTGTCACGCGGCACGGGTATGCGCCGAGGCGCATCGTCCCGCCCATGTCGGCGACGTCGTGCTGGTCGTGCATGAGGTCGATGACGGGATGTTCAGTAACGGGGTCGAACTCGCTCGAGTTCGCACCGTCGAGGCCGGCAACGTGCCGCGCGAACTCCGCGACGGCGACCTGCATCCCCAGGCAGATGCCGAAGTACGGCACGTTGTTCTCGCGCGCGTATCGAGCAGCGCGGATCTTGCCCTCGACGCCGCGGATGCCGAAGCCTCCGGGCACGAGCACGCCGTCGAAATCGGCGAACGTCGTGATTATCTCCTCCGGGGTCAGTGATTCGGCGTCGACCCACTCGACCCTGACCTTGTGGTCGTGGTGGATGCCGGCGTGGTCGAGCGCTTCGGTCACCGACAGATACGCGTCAGGCAGCGCGACGTACTTGCCCACCAGGGCGATCCTCACCTCGTAGGGCAGCGCGGCGGAGTGCGAGACGAACGCCTCCCATTCGGCCATGTCGGGCTCGCCGGCGTCGAGCGCGAGGCGCTCCATCACCATGGTGTCGAGCTTCTGTTCCCGAAGGCGCATGGGCACCTCGTAGATGCTGCGCGCGTCCTGAGCGGACACGACGGCCTCGGGCTCGACGTCACAGAAGAGTGCGATCTTGCGGCGGATGCCAACGTCGATCGGGCGGTCGCTGCGGCAGACGATGAAGTCGGGCTGGATACCGATGCTCCGAAGCTCCTTGACGGAGTGCTGCGTGGGCTTCGTCTTGAGCTCGCTCGACGCGTCGATCCACGGCACGAGCGAGACGTGGATGTAGCAGACGTTGTCGCGCCCCTTGTCCTTGCGCATCTGACGGATCGCTTCAAGGAACGGCAGCGACTCGATGTCGCCCACCGTGCCGCCGACCTCGGTGATGATGACGTCGGGACCGGTCTGTTCGGCAAGACGGTTCACGCGCTCCTTGATCTCATTGGTCACGTGCGGGATGACCTGTACGGTGCCACCCAGGAAGTCCCCGCGCCGCTCCTTGCCTATGAGGTTCTGGTAGACCGAACCAGCGGTGACGTTGCAGTCGCGCGACAGCGACTCGTCCACGAACCTCTCGTAATGGCCGAGGTCGAGGTCGGTCTCCCCTCCGTCGTCGGTGACAAAGACCTCGCCGTGCTGAAAGGGACTCATCGTGCCGGGGTCGACGTTGAGGTATGGGTCGAGCTTCTGGATGGTCACCTTGAGGCCGCGCGATTTCAGCAGCCTGCCGAGGCTCGCCGCCGTGATGCCCTTGCCGAGCGAACTCACGACGCCTCCGGTCACGAAGATGTGCTTGGTCATGTGCTCCCGTCTCTCCCTCGTTCGCGCGCGGCCCTTCCCGGCCACGTGGTGATTCTACTGTCCGTCCGGCCTTGGGTGGGCGGTGAACTCGCCGGCGTGCATCGACCGCGCCTCGGGCGGCCTTCCCCAGTCATCGATGCGCCTGAGAAGCGCGGATGACTCGATCACCTTCGAGAAGCTGACTCGCTCGCTCGCAAGGTTCAGGGCGAAAACGAACGCGGTGTAGACGAACAGCCCCCAGAGCGGGACGGCGATAACGACGAGGACCGCAGCGACCGCTCCCAAGGGATTCGCGCCGGCATCGCCGAGCATGCCTACGCCGCCGAAATCCCACCGCGCCACCGCGAGCGCGGGACCAGCGACAAGAAGCGCGAGCGCGCACGCGTCCATGATGCGCTCAGCCGCACTCGGGCCGAGACCGGACGCCGCGTAGTCGACCCAGGAAAAGGTCACGAGCGCCCATCCGGCCACGCCGAGCACCGCGTAGGCTTTGAGCGCGCGCCCCGGTCTCAGGTCGAGCAGGTTAAGCAGGTTCGCCGTCAGTGCGATGGCCGCTCCCGCGACAGGTGCTGCCCAAAGCCGTGCCGCGCCCGCACCCCAAGGCGACGTCCCAGCCAGGTAAAACCCGGCTACGAGCGACACGAGTCCTATGCCGAGTACCTTCAGGCCGCCGGTCGTGAGCCGACCCCGCGCGAGCGCTCCGAGATGCCCGCGGAAGCCGCGATCCGAGGAAGTGCCGTACGCGTCGTCGACTAGGCCGAAGCCGAAGACGAGCAGCGCGACGGTGGCGGCGACGAAAACCGGCACGAGTCCAGAAGACGAGCCGCCCGGTGCGATCCAGAACCACAGGCCAACCACGCAGGGAGCCCAAACGAGCCAGACGGTGCCTAGCCCGTAGAAGACCTGAGCCCCACGAAAGTTGACGGCCCCGGCACCCTCCGACGACGCTAGCGAAGGCGCCAGTGCTCGCATAGCGAGCCAGGGCGCGGCGACGCCGAGCACGAACGCCGCGACGATGATCACGGCCCCGTTCACGGCGAGTCGCCGCGATCCAAGGTCCCACGAACCCGGGCGAGCATGAGCCACGCGATAGCGACGCCCACGTAGAACACCTCGAGCGCAGGGATCACGATGCCAGAATCCTCGGTGAAGTACGCGACCAGGCCTGCGACGAGCGATACGGTGATCGCGTCGGCGAAGCCGGGGTTGCGTGCAAGCGTGTCGGCGAAGTCGCCCTGGGGCCTCCACCGCATGAAGGCCAAGAACGCAACGACCGCGATGAGGATGTAGGCCCAGTTCGTGTGCGTGAGTACCCGCATGTTCGTCTCGGCCTTCCGGGCAACGATCTTCCAGAGTTCAACAAGGCCGCCGGTATCCGCGGATACCAGAGCGCGGCCAAGGTGCGTCTGTGAGCCGGGTCCGAACAGATCGATGAGCGCGAACACCCCGATCGTCGTAATCATGAGAAGCGCCGTGTACGTGACCGTCTTCAGCGACACTCGGTGCCCGTTCATGAGCAACCAGGCGATCGCGAATCCCGCAGTGCCCCAGATGGCGACGCCGACGTTCGCTCCCCAGAACGGTGCCGCAGACGTGACCACGACCACGAAGCCTATGACCGGAACTCCGTAGCGCTTGAGCAACGCCACCCATCGCGACTCTGGCCACTCGTCCGAAAGCAGTGCAAGACCCACTATCGAGGCGCCGAACAGCATCGCGGACGCCTCGTTACCGATGCCGTAGAAGCGAGCCGCCCTGAGCGGCGAGTAGCCGAAGAAGTTCGTGAACGAGAATGGCGCGCCGAGCCACTGGTCGACGAGCAGCACGACGCACGTCGCGAGCGACATGGCCGCAACCGGCACCCGCATCGGGGTCAGGTACCGAAGGGCGAGGCCCGCGAGCCAGACGCCGAGCGTCGTGATGATGAGAGCGCTGCTCACCTGTGCACGGTCCGCAGGCCAGCGTGCCCACGCGAACATGAGCCAACTCGCGAGCGGGACCGCGAGCGCGAGCAGGAGCGCCGCCTCGAGCGAAGCCACGAACCAGCGGATCATGCGGCTCGACCAGTGCCGATGCCGCGCGATGACAACGGCTGAGAGTGCCAGCACAACGACTGTGAAGATTACGAACGTGTTTACGACGCCCACTTTGGCCGAGTCGATCGCGACGGCCGTCGCGTCGAGCCCGCTGAGCGTCTCGACCCGCTCCTCGACCGAACCCGCAGCCGGAATCAGGCGCATCTCGTTGCCCAACACCTGTACCGGCCGCTCGAGTCCCAATATGTCGAGCACCGTGGCCGTAAGGTCGAGGTTCGTGACGACACCGTCTCGCTGCGTCGAGTTGGACGTCAAGATGCCCGACCAGCCCCCGCCCGAGATGATCAGTGGACCGAGCCCCTCCATCTGTCCGGCGAGCACATCTCCGGTCGATTGCGAGGCGACGATGATGACCGCGCCGGGGAAACGCTCACGCGCCGAACGCACGACGTCGTCGAGCGCGGCGACCGCTCTGCTTCGGTGCTGGCGCGCGATCTCTTCCGTCACCTGAGGCTCGAACTTCTTCGCCCGGTAGGCATCGCCCGCATCGAGTACGACGAGCACCGGCCCGCTCGTATTCGAAGAAGCCTCAACGACGTCACGCAGCGCTGTGTCGAAGGCCTCAGGATCGGTTTCGATGCCGAACGGCGCGTTTGGGTCCTCGCGCAGCAGGCGAGTCGAGACATCGCCGAGCGCCACGAGCCCTTCACCGTTCATCGCGGCGAGCGCCGCCGGTCTCACGCGGCGCTGCTCGCCCGTAACGTAGCCGACGTCGGAGTTGCCCACCGCGGCCGTAGTGCCGCCGGCGTCCTCGACCGACTGGCCCAGCGTACCCAGCACCACCCGAAACGACCTCTCGGCGTTCACGCGCTGCGTCACGGGCATGCCAAGGAAAACGATGCGGTTCGTACCCACCTGGAAGCCGGTCGTCCTGCGAAACGCCTCGGCCGCAGTGCCGACCTCGTGGCGCTCGTCTGTGCGAAGCGCGGCGGCGGCGGGGTACGACGGAACAGCCCACGCACCGGCGGAGATCGTCAGCGCGCCTTCGAGCGGCGACGACGGTTCACCGGGCTCCCGGGCCCTGCTGCGCGCGTTGATCGCCCCAAGCGCGCCCCTTTCAGCAAGAGACCACAGCGTCGGCGTGGACGTGGGCGTCAGGTCCTGCCACATCAGGTACGGCGCGAGCACTACGACGACTTGGTTGTTGACAGGCTGCGCGACCGCCGCGGAGGTGGACAAGGACGCCGCTACGAGCGCGGACACCACGACGAATGTCGACAGAAGGCGTCTCATCCGCTCCCATGATAGCCGAACCCCCGGACGCACGGCCGTGACGGCTTGATGACGCCCTGACCCGCCATAGGACTCTGGCCCCCAGCGCCTCGGGTACACTGGGCCCGGTTAGCCGCACCGCCGTGACCACCCCTTCGTCCCCGGAGGCAGCCATCAGCTCGAACCCCTCGATCGCGCGTTCCACCGCGACGATGTCGGTCGCGACGACGCTGTCGCGCGTCACCGGATTCGTAAGGATGTGGGCGATGGCCGCTGCCATCGCTGCGAGCGGGCTCACCAGCGCCTACAACATCGCCAACAACATCCCGAACATGATCTTCGAGCTCGTGGCCGGAGGCATCCTCTCGGCTCTCTTCATCCCCACCTATCTGCAGGTCAAAGCGGAACGCGGCGAGAAGGAGGCGTGGCGGTTCGCGAGCCACGTCTTCAACCTCGTCGTGCTGTCGCTAGGCGTGATCGCCGTCGTGGGCACGCTCTTCCCCGAGCCCTTCATCTGGACGCAGACGTTCCGCACTTCGGGCGCGTCCACCGAACAGGTCCGTGCCCAAGCCGAGTTCTTCTTCCGCTTCTTCGCGATTCAGATCGTCGCCTACGGCGGCGGCATGGTCATGCAAGGGGTCCTCAACGCGCACCGGCGCTACCTCTGGACGGCGCTGGGGCCCGTCTTCAACAACCTCGTCGTGATCGCCACGATGCTGTTCGTTGCGACCATGCCGCTCGATTCGGCGAGCATGACGGTGCTCGCGGCCGGAACCACGCTTGGCGTGATCACGATGTTCGCCGTCATGGTGCCCTCGCTCCTCAGATGCGGCGTGCGCTACAGCGCATCGCTCGGACTGAGAGACCCGTACGTGAAGCGGATGCTCGTGCTCGCGGTGCCCACGATCATCTACGTCACCACGAACCTCGTCGCGGTCTCGTTCCGCAACGCGACTGCGCTCTCCGTGAGCGACAACGGCCCCGCCGTACTCGCCTACGCGTGGGTCTTCTATCAGCTCCCCTACGGCATCCTCGCCGTCGCGCTCGCCACGGCGATCTTCACTGAGATGTCAGAAGCGGCTGGCGCGCAAGACTCAGACCGGTTCCGCGCGACGTTCTCCCGCGGCTTGCGGGCGACCGCGCTGTTGATCCTGCCCGCTTCGGCGCTGCTCATCGCTCTTGCCGAGCCTCTTGCCTCGCTCTACCTGATCGGGCGCTTCGACGCAGCCGACATCCCTGCGGTAGCTGCGGCACTTCGCTGGTGGGCGGCGGGACTCGTCTTCTTCTCGTGCATGATGTTCTCGCTCCGGGCGTTCTACGCGCTCAAGGACACGCGCACCCCGATGCTCGTGAACGCGTGCACCACGATCGTCCATGTAGGCGGCTACCTTGTGCTGACGACCGGCATCGGACGCTGGTCCGGTCTGGGCATCAACGGGGTCCCTCTGGCCGATGACATCTTCTACGCCCTGCAGTTCGGCGTGCTCGCGCTGCTGCTGCGTCGCAAGATCGGCGCGTTCGGCCTGAGGGGATTCTCAGGCGCGGTCCTGCGAATGCTCGCCGCGTCACTCCTTGGAGGGACGGCGGCATGGGGCGTCAGCGGCGCGCTCGCGTCCGGCTCGCCGAGCGTCGCAGGCACACTTCTCCAACTCTCGGTCGCTGCGGCCGCAGGGCTCACACTCACGTTCGTTGCGGCTCGTTTGTTGAGACTCCCCGAGGCACGAGACTTGGCGGCGGGAGCTGGTAGACTCACGCGCCGCCTCCGCCCTGGAGGTGACGGGCGCTGATGGACGTCGCGGTCCTCATCCCCGCGCACGACGAAGCCGGGCGGATCGGACGCACGGTACGCGCCGCGCTCGCTATCCCTCAGGTAGGCCGGTGTGTCGTCGTCGACGACGCGTCGAGCGATGACACCGCCGCGCTCGCCGAGGCCGCCGGAGCGAAGGTCGTTCGTCTCTCGCACAACGTGGGCAAGGGCGCGGCGCTCGAGATGGGCGCGGCCCGGGTCGAGAACGCCGACGTCATCTTGCTGCTCGATGGCGACCTGGCGGACACCGCATCCGAGGCGGCCGCGCTGCTCGGTCCCGTGATCGACGGCGAAGCGGACATGGTCGTGGCCACGTTCCCGCGGCCCACCGGAAAAGCGGGGTTCGGTCTGGTGAAGCGCCTCGCGGCGCGGGGCATCGCTCACATGGGCGGGGGGTTCGTCGCTTCGGCGCCCCTCTCGGGCCAACGGGCGCTCACCGGCGAGTGCCTCGCCGCGGTGCGCCCGTTTCTGTCCGGGTACGGCGCCGAAGTGGGCCTCACGGTGAGGGCGCTTCGCGCCGGGCTTCGGGTCGTAGAGGTGCCAACGACGATGTCACACGCGGCTACCGGCCGCGACCTCGCAGGATTCATCCACCGTGGGCGACAGTTCATCCACGTCGCGCTGGCGCTCGCGCGGCTGGCCTTCGAGGGCGAGGGCCGACGCCGTTGACGGCTGTCTGGCGTCAGGGAGCCGGGAACGGAGCGTCCGCACCGTCACCCGTTCCGTAGAGGCCGGGTGCGGCCCCTGTCAGAAGCGAGATGAGCGTGTAGCGCCCTACCGGCGTGCCCAGCGTGTCGAATCCGGAGACCTTCGCCTCGCGAGCGGCCTCGAACACCCCTGATTCGGCTCCCGGTGTCTGGCCCACGATGCTCGGACCCGGCGCGGCGAAGGCACGCGCGAGCGCGATGCCCGCAGGATCGAACCCGTCGCCGTTTCGCGCCACGTCCACAAGTCCCACAACGAGCACACCCTTGTGGAGGCCGTCGATTCGCAGGACGTCCGCATCGACGAGGGCATCTGTGACCGGCCGCGCGCCTGAGGGGTTCGTCCACTCGGCAACAAGAGACTCCGCGATACTCTCGAGCGGCGCCTCCGCGTCGCCGGCGAGCGAAGTCACCTGCGCCGCCAGCTCATCATTCTCGAGGCCGAACGAGGACTTCAGAACCACGACCGTTGCAGCTTCGGCTCCGGCGCCCGACACGGCGTCCATCGCATGGCGCGCCGCGGCCTCACGCTCGGCATTCGTCACGATGAGCACCACTCGGTCCTCGAGCCGACCGCTCGCCCACTCGTCGGTCACCCGGCCAGCATACGCTCCGAGCAGCCGGTTCTCATCGGCGAGCACGCGATTCTCGTCCCTGAGGTCAGTGAATTCGCGGCGCAGCCCCTCAACGAGCGCCACCTGCTGGCGATCGACCGCTCCTCGCTGCACGACGAGGCCGCCCAGGACCAGCCCGAGGGCGAGCGCCAAGAAGACACCCACGAGCGAGGCGATGTGATACCGCAGGTTGTACATCAGACACCCTCCGCCCTTCTAGCGTATGAAGACGCGCATCCGCAGGATCGCGAGGTCGAGAAACGCCCGCACCTCCGACGAGATCAGAATGACCGCAGTGAAGACGGCGAGCGCCGCCACAACGAGCATGACCAGGTGACTCGGCCCGACGGCGCTGCGGTAGAGCTTGTTCACGCCCTTGGCGTCAACTAGTTTCGGGCCGACCTTAAGCCGCACTAGGAAGGTCGACGCCATGCCCTTGCGCCCCTTGTCCAGGTACTCCACGAGGTTCGCATGCGTCCCCACCGCCACGATGAGGTCGGCCCCGGACTCCCACGCGAGCAGCAGCGCGAGGTCCTCACTCGTCGCCGCGAGCGGCCAGACATGCGCCTCATTCGCGAGCCCGAGTCCAGCGAGCCGCTCCATGCCGGGCGCGCGACCGTCCTCGTAGGCGTGCACGATGAGTTCCGCCCCGCTCTTGAGCGCCGCGTCGGTGACTGAGTCCATGTCGCCCACGATGACCGCCGGCTTGAACCCCGCCTCGATCAGCGCGTCCGCGCCGCCATCGACACCCACGAGTACCGGACGCATCTCCCGGATGTAGGACCTGAGCGTCTCTATATCCTCTCTGAAGTCGTAGCCGCGCACGACCACGAGCACGTGACGCCCGTGAAGCTCGGTGCGAAGCCGCGGCACGAGCGTCTCGTCCGTGATGATCGCCTTCTCGCGTTCGAGATACTCGATGGTGTTGCGAGCGAAGCGGTCGAGCTGATCTCCGAGGTTCGCCTTCGCGGCCTCCATGCGCTCCTCGACAGCGCTGACCGACAGGCGCGTTCCACTGGCCACGGTCACTTCGCCGCACCGCACTTCATCGCCGACGACTTCGACCTGGTCGCCTTCGTTCAGTCGCTCGAATATCTCGTCGCCCACAGCATCGATGAGCGTGATGCCTCCGCGCGTCAGGAGAAGCGGACCCACGTTCGGATAGGCGCCCGAGATGGACGAAGCGGCGTTGACGACGACTTCCACGCCGGTCCCTAGGAGCGACTCGGCGCTGACCCGGTCCATATCGACGTGGTCGATGATGGCGACATCTTCGGGCCCCAGCCGCTTCACGAGGTCCTTCGTGCGTTTGTCGAGCTTCGCGATACCCTGATGCCGCATGCCGCTCCCGCGCCGAGACTGCCCGCCATGGCGGTGTAGTGGTGAGAACCGTCTTCGCCGGCGTATCCTATCACGCGGACCGCCCGCCCATCGCTTCGCAGCGAGCGCCCGCCGGTCACGCAGACCGCACGCCTGCCTCCGCGGAGCTCACCAGCTCAAGTGCATGGGCCCGGCTCGTCTCGGTCACCGTCCCCGACAGCATCCTCGCGAGTTCGGCGATGCGGTCGTCGCCCTCGACCGGCACCACCGTGGTCGTCGCCGAGTCGCCGGACAGAAGCTTCCTGACCACGAAGTGCGCGTCGGCGAACGCCGCGACCTGGGCGAGGTGAGTCACGACGATCACTTGGTGGGTGCGCGAGAGTTCTGAGAGCCTCCGCCCGACCGCGCTCGCCGTCGCTCCGCCGATGCCGGCATCTACCTCGTCGAAGATGAGGGTGGCGACCTCGTCCGCACTGCCGAACACGCTCTTCAACGCGAGCATGACGCGCGACAGCTCACCGCCTGATGCGATACGTGCGAGCGGACGAGCGGGCTGCGCGGCCGCCGCCGCGTAGAGGAACTCGACGCGCTCAGAGCCATCAGCGGTCCACGACTCGAACTCAAGGTCCGTGAAGGCCACCTCGAAGCGCGTTCCCCCCATCGCGAGGTCACGCGCCGCGCTGGCGAGCGACTCACAAAACGCCGGCGCCGCCTCCGCGCGCAGCCGCGTGAGAACGAGCGCGGCATGCTCCAGACGCTCGCGAGACGCCGCGGCGGCGGCTCGCGCACCGGTGAGCGCCACGTCCCCGGATTCGGCGCACGCCAGTGCGGCCTCAGCCTCGTCGCGCACGGTCAGAACATCATCGAGGGTGGGGCCGAAACGGCGCATGAGGCCGACGAGTTCGCGCCGTCGGGCCTCGAGCCGGTCGATCGCGCCGGGGTCGTGTTCGACCGCATCGCGGTACACCCTAGCGGCGGCGCCCACGTCATCGACGAGCGTGTGGATCTCGGCCAAGCGCTTGCCCATCTCGTCGAGCGCCGGGTCTATGCCTTCGACGCGCGCGAGCGCCGCTACCGCTTCGGAGACGGAGTCGAGGGCGGCGCCGTCGGCGCGTAGCGCCGCGACCACCTCCGAGGCCGCCGCGCTGAGCCGCTCGGCGTGCGCGAGGGCGGGCAGGCGTGCGTCGATCTCGGCATCCTCACCCCGGCGCGGGTCCACGCGACCTATCTCGGCGACCACAAAGCGCAGGTGCTCCGCTTCCCGGTTCGCCTGCTCAACGCGCCTCTCGAGCTCGGCCACCGCATCGACGGCCTCACCGTGACGAACACGCGCATCGCGATACGCTTCGAGCGCGGACGCGGCGGACGGTCCGATCCAGCGGTCGAGGTAGCCCACGTGCGTCGAAGAGGCGAGCAGCGCCTGATGCTCGTGCTGGCCATGCAGGTCCACCAAGGGTCCGACACGGTCGGCGAGCGCCCCCACCGTCACCAGGTCCCCGTCGATCTGACACCTACTGCGCCCGTCGACGCCGACACGGCGGGCGACCACCAGCTCGGTGCCGGTCGCTTCGAACACGCCTTCGACGATCGCACGCCCGGCGCCGCTCCGGACGGCGCCGCTGTCCGCGCGCTCGCCAAGGAGCAACTTGAGCGCCCCGACAAGGACCGTCTTGCCTGCGCCCGTCTCGCCGGACAGGACCGTCATGCCTGGACCAAACTCCATCCAGGCGTCCTCGATGAGTGCGAGATCGCGGGCGCGAAGCTCTCTGAGCATCAGCTGCCCTCGAAGAACTCGGATGCGACGGTCTCGTAGAAGTCGCGCCCTTCAAGCTTCACGAGGGCGACGTCGTGCTCGCCGCGCGAGACGACGACCCGCTCGAGCATCCGCCTGCACGGAGTCGTCACACCGTCGACGAGCACACACGCATCAGCACGCGAGGGATCATCGAGCGCAACCTCGACGGTATCGTGGACCTCGGTCACGAGTGCGCGCGCCATCAGGGTGTGCGGGGCCACCGGAACGACGACCATGCCACCGAACCCGGGCGCGACGATCGGTCCTCCGGCCGAGAGCGCGTACGCCGTCGAACCTGTAGCCGTCGCGACCACGACACCGTCGGCACTCATGCGCTGCAGGGCATGACCTCCCACCGTGAGCTCGAATGAGACTATCCGGCCGGACCCGGCGCGGGACACGACGACCTCGTTGAGCGCCCGGTACGTACCCACGCTGCGCCCGTCCATGAGCACCTCGGCCCGGAGCGTGGTCCGGCGCTCGATACGTGCCTCGCCAGCCAGTGCGGCCTCGACACCCTCCCGGAGACGTTCAGGCCGCACCCCGGACAGAAAGCCGAGTCTGCCGAACTTCACGCCTAGGACCGGCGTGTCAGCCTCGCCCAGAAGGTGAACCGCCTTGAGTATGGTGCCGTCTCCGCCCAAGGCGACAGCCAGCTCGGGACGGCCGATATCGCTCGGCTCCACTCCGAACCCGCCCAGGTCGCAGGCGTCCGCGTCGGTGGCGGCGAACACCGGCTGCAACCCGGCGCCGACGCACCACGCAGCGAGCTCCGCGGCTGATCCGACGGCGGCGCTGTTGGCGGTGTTCGGCACGACGAGAACCCGCACGTCATCCTCCCAACTCGGCATGCGCCTTGGCGACCACTTCAGCCGGGACCGTCGTGGTCGCGACACCCTTTTGTGCTGCCCATACCCAGAACTCGATGTTACCGTGCGGACCGGTGATGGGCGAGAACGTGAACCCGCGCACCACGAGGCCCGCTTCTTCGACAGAGGCCGCGACAGAGGCGAGCACGTCCTCGTGCACACGGGGGTCACGCACCACCCCGCGTTTTCCCACACGGGCCTTACCAGCTTCGAACTGAGGCTTTACCAGCGCGAGCAGATCTCCCTCACCGTCCAGCAACTCCAGCAGCGCCGGGAGGACGGTCTTGAGCGAGATGAACGAGACGTCGACGACGATCAAACCGAACGGCCCTCCGAGGGACCCGCGCGTCGCGGCGCGAATGTTGGTGCGCTCGTGAAGCGTCACCCTTGGGTCGGTGCGAAGCGACCAGGCGAGCTGCCCGTACCCGACGTCGACAGCGACGACGTGCGAGACGCCCTGCTGAAGAAGGCAGTCGGTGAACCCCCCGGTGGATGCGCCCACGTCGAGCGCGCGCCGCCCGGCCACCTCCACAGCGAAGGTCGCGAGCGCGCCTGCGAGCTTCTCGCCGCCCCGGGAGACGAAGCGTCTTCGCTCGGCTACCTCGACGACGGCGTCATCGCGTACTTGCTGCCCGGGTTTCTCGACGGGAACGCCGTCCACACTCACCTCGCCCGCGAGGAGCGCAGCCCGCGCTCGCTCCCGCGATGTGAAGAGCCCGCGCTCCAAGAGCAGCGCGTCGACCCGTATCCGCGCGCACACGGCCGCGTCACGCTCCGGTGTCGAAGCGGTCGCCCTCGCCCGCGCCGGACTCGAGGCGCTCCATGACCGTACGCGCTATGTGCTCGCAACTCAGACCCACCTCGTCGAGCAGCACAGGGATCGGCCCGTGCTGCACGAAGCAGTCCGGCACCGCGAACCTGAGCACCTCGACACGGATGCGCTCGTCCGCTAGGAGCTCGAGCACGGCCGCGCCGAACCCCCCGCACTCGGTGTTCTCCTCGACGGTGACGATGAGGCGATGCTCAAGGGCGCAAGCGGTGATGACGTCGCGGTCGAGCGGCTTGATCCAGCGCGCGTTCACCAGTGTCGCTGAGATTCCCTTACGCTCCAGTGCATCGGCCGCGCCTTCTGCCACGCCCACCATACGTCCTACCGCGAGGAACGCCACTTGCGCGCCCCGGCGGCGAACCTCCGCGACGCCAACCGGCCAGCGCACAGGCTCGTCCGGCAGGCCGACGCCTGTGCCGGAGCCCCGCGGGTAGCGGATCGCGACTGGCCCTTCGAGTGCGAGCGCCGTGTGAAGCGCGTCAGCCAGTTCGTGCTCGTTCGCCGGTGCGATGATCGACATCGAAGGTATCGAGCGCAGGTACGTCAGATCGAACACGCCATGGTGCGTAGGACCGTCCTCCCCCACCACGCCGGCGCGGTCGAGGCAGAAGACCACGTGCAGCCCCTGCAGTGCGACGTCCATCATGAGCTGGTCGTAGGCGCGCTGCAGGAATGTGGAGTAGATGGCGACCACGGGAGTCCTGCCCCCGAGTGCGAGACCTGCGGCGAGTCCCACCGCGTGCTCCTCGGCGATCCCGACGTCGAAGAAGCGGTCGGCGAAGCGGTCGGCGAAGCGGTCGAGACCCGTCCCGGCGGTCATCGCCGCGGTGATGGCGACGATCGAGTCGTTGCGCTCCGCCTCGCGCACGAGCGAACGTCCGAACGCCTCTGTGTAGCTCATCGCTCCCGCACTGCCGTTCACTTCGCCGGTACAGACCGAGAACGGTCCGATACCGTGGAAGGCGTCGGGTTGCTCCTCAGCGTACTCGTAGCCGGCGCCCTTGCGTGTGGCCGCGTGTACGATCACCGGGCCATCGGCCTTCGCGGCAACACGAACCGCGCTCTCCACTTGGGCGATATCATGTCCGTCTATGGGTCCGACGTACTTGAGGCCGAGCTCCTCGAAGAGCATGCCCGGCACGAGGAGCTGCTTGACCGACTCCTTGACGGCCTCGCCCGCGTCGACCATCGCCTTGCCGAGGGGATGCGTCGCAAGCCGCGACTCGACGCCGTCGCGCAGGCGAACGTAGCGCTCGTCGAGCCGCACGCGGGCCAGGTAGCTCGCGAGCGCGCCAACGTTCTCAGAGATCGACATCTCGTTGTCGTTCAGGACGATCACGAGCCGAGCACCTAGGTGACCGATGTGGTTCAGCGCCTCGAACGCCATACCCCCGGTCATCGAACCGTCGCCGATCACCACGAGCACCGTCTCGTCACCTCCGCGCGCGTCGCGCGCGAGGGACATGCCGAGGGCCACCGACAGAGAGTCAGACGCATGCCCCGCGTCAAACGAATCGAACGGCGACTCGGCGCGCTTCGGGAAGCCGCACAAGCCCCCGTACTGCCGGAGCGTGGAAAACTCCGCACGACGGCCCGTCAGCAGCTTGTGGACGTAGCTCTGGTGCCCGACGTCGAACAGCACGCGATCCTTCGGGCAGTCCAGCGCGCGATGGATCCCCAGCGTCAGCTCGACGACCCCGAGGTTCGGCGCGAGGTGTCCGCCGGTCTTCGCGACGGTCTCGATGAGCTCCAAACGAAGCTCGGCGGCAAGCTGCTCGAGTTGCTCCGGGCGCAGCTCACGAACGTCGCATGGCGCCTCGATCGCGTCGAGTATGCGCTCGCCGTCCACGCGCGCTTCAGTCTCCTGCTTCCGGCGCATCCGCCTCAGGCGTGGCATCAGCGTCGTCCGTCCCGGCCTCGGCCACGACCGTCTCGCCCGCGTCCCAGTCGGCTCGATCGATGAGGTCGGTGCATTGATTGGCGAGCCTTACGCCCTCCTCGAGCAGGTCCAGACTGGCCTCGAGCGAGGTGTCCTTCTTGCGTACCTGCGCGACGATGTCGTCAAGCCGTGCGCGTGTCGCGGCGAAGCTTCCGGTCTCGTCAGCCATCCGAGCCTCCTGTCGAACGATACCGCTCGGCGATCTTGCCCAAGACACCGTTCACGAACTTCGACGAGTCGTCTCCGCCGTAGACCTTCGCCAGCTCGACCGCCTCGTTGATGGCGACGCTCGGTGGCACATCGGGTTCGTGGAGCAACTCGTAGGTCGCGATGCGGAGTATGTTACGGTCCACGAACGGCATCCGCATCACGGTCCAGTGTTCCGAGGTATCCCCGACAACGGAGTCGATCTCCTCGATCCGCTGCTCCACGCCGAGCGCAAGCTCCCTGCAGAACTCACTCGGTTGCCCGTCCTCGGTAGAGTAGCCACCCTCGCTCAGAATGCGAGAGACGCTCACTCCAGTGACTTCACGCTGGTACAGCAGCTGAAGCGCCTGCACGCGCGCCCTGTGGCGCTCGGGTCGCGTCATCGCCTACTCGGTGAATACCAGTCCGTCGACAAACACGTCGACGGCCGTCACCGGCACGCCTACCTGACTCGTCAGCGCCTCCGACACCGCCGCCTGGATGGCCGCGCCGACCTCATGCAGCCGCTGACCGTAGACCACTTGGACGTGCACGCTGACCTTGAGGCTGCCGTCGTCTGACACGCTCACGTCGACAGCACGCGCGGCGCCCTTACGCGCCCCTTTTTGCACGAGTCCAGCGATTCCCGGCGCGCCCACGGAGGCCACTCCCTCCACTGCCTCGGTCGCGACGGTCACGATGGTGTCGAGGACCGCCGGCGCAACGCCAAGCCCCTCGAGTCGAATCTCGTCAGACATCAGCTCTCCTACCCTGACCTACCCCGCGTGCATCTCGGTCTCGATGAAGTCAGTATAGACCTCACCACGCGTGAACGCGGGCACCTCGAGCACGCGGAGATGGAACGGGATCGTCGTCGGGATCCCCGTCACGATGAACTCGTCGAGCGCACGGCGTGCGCGCGCGATGGCCTCGTCGCGCGTCTCGCCCCAGACGATCAGCTTCCCGAGCAGCGAGTCATACGTCGGCGGGACGCGATAGCCCGAATACACGTGACTGTCGACACGTACCCCGAAACCGCCCGGAGGATTGAACACGTTCACGACACCTGGATGCGGACGAAAGTCATGCTCCGGGTCCTCGGCGTTGATGCGAAACTCGATAGCGTGACCCCTCAAGCCCAAGTCCTCTTGGCGCGCGTGCTTCATCGGCAACCCCGCTGCGATGCGGATCTGTTCCTTGATGATATCTACGCCGGTGATCTGTTCGGTCACAGGATGCTCCACCTGGACACGTGTGTTCATCTCCATGAAGTAGAAGTTGCCGTCCACGTCGTAGAGGAACTCGATCGTGCCGGCGTTCACGTAGTCGACGGCTCGCACGAGCATGATGGCCGCTTCGCCCATCGCCGCCCGCGTCTCGGGGTCGAGCGCGGGGCTCGGCGCCTCTTCGACGAGTTTCTGATGCCGGCGCTGGATCGAGCAGTCGCGCTCGAAGAGGTAGACCGCGTTGCCGTGCGTGTCCGCAAGTACCTGGATCTCAACGTGCCGCGGCCGGGCAAGGTACTTCTCGAGATAGACGACGTCGTTGCCGAACGCCGCGGCCGCCTCGGTCTTGGCGGCGGTGAAGTTCGCCTCGAGCTCGCCGGAGTCGCGCACCACGCGCATACCCTTGCCGCCGCCGCCGGCGCTCGCTTTGATCAGCACCGGATAGCCCACGCGCTCGGCGAAGGCGAGAGCGTCCTCGACGCGCTCGACCGCGCCGTCCGAGCCAGGGACGCAAGGCACGCCGACGGCCATGGCGGTCTGCCGCGCCTGGGCCTTGTCACCCATGCGCTCGATGGCCTCGGCGCCCGGCCCGATGAACACGAGCCCGGAGTCCACGCATGCCCGGGCGAACGCAGCGTTCTCTGCGAGGAAGCCGTATCCGGGATGGATGGCTTGGCACCCGTTGGTCAAAGCCGCCGATATGATGTTGGCCATGTTCAGGTAAGACTGCGTGGATTGCGCCGGGCCGATGCAGACCGACAGGTCCGCCATCCGTGCGGGCAAGCTGTCGCGATCAGCCTCGCTGTACACGGAAACGGTCTCTATCCCCATCTCCCGAGCTGCGCGGATGATCCTCAGGGCGATCTCGCCCCGGTTGGCGATCAGGATACGCTCGAACACGTCCGCGCCCTACGCCGGCTCGTAGTAGAAGAGCACGGTACCGTACTCTACGGGGTCGCCGTTGGCGACGGCCACCTCGCGGATGACGCCCGGCTCCTCGGCGGTGATCTCGTTCATGAGCTTCATCGCCTCGACGATGCAGAGCGCTTGGCCCTCGACAACGGTATCGCCCACTGCGACGAACGCAGGCGAACTCGGCGACGGCGACTCATAGAACGTCCCGACCATGGGCGCGACGACCGTCTTCCACGTAACCGGCCGATCGGCCTCTCCCGTCGTAGGCACGGCTTCGGCGGCAGGCGATGGTGCGGCGACGGGTGTTGCGGCAGTCACAGCTTGCGGCTGTGCGGCAACCGCGCCGGCCTTGCGAATAGAGACCTTCGAGTCGCCCTCTTCGATCACGACCTCAGCGACATCGGACTCTTCGAGGACCTTGATGAGCTCGCGGATCTGGTTGACGTCCACCTGGTCACCCTCTCTGACGGTTCTGATGTCACCACTCATGAGGAAGACGTTCTCGGCGGCGCCTTCTTGATGAGCGGTCAGGTAAGTTCTTGCCTCGTTCGGGAAGAGCGCGTACATGAGCACGTCTTCCTCGCTCCGGGCGAGCCCGCCGATCTCCGCCTCGGCCTCGGCGTAGCTCCCACGGGCCAGTGAGCCCGGTCGCACGTCGGGGTCGAGCGGCTCGTCACCCGCGAGCACCTTCGCGACGACCTCGGGGTCCATCTGCCCGGGTGCCTTGCCGTAGAGCCCCTTGATGTAGTCCTTCATCTCTTGAGGCACGATCGCCCATCGCTTCCCGGTGAGCACGTTGATGACCGCCTGCGTGCCGACGATCTGCGAGAGCGGCGTCACCAGCGGAGGGAAGCCGACCTCAGCGCGCACGCGCGGGATCTCGCGCAGGACATCGGGCAACCGGTCGCTCGCCTTTTGCTGCTCGAGCTGGCTCACGAGATTCGACATCATGCCGCCGGGCACTTGATGGCTGAAGACCTCCATCGAGAGCAGCGTCGTGATGCCTCGCTTCAGGCCCTTCTTGGCGCGCACGTCCTCCCAGAACTCCGCGATCTCGAAAAGCAGGTCGAGATCGAGCCCGGTGTCGTAGGGGCTCTCCTTGAGAGCCGCCACGATCATCTCGACGGCCGGCTGGCTGTTGCCGAAAGCGAGCGCGACCACTGCGGTGTCGATGATATCGGCACCGGCTTCAGCGGCTTTCAGGTAGTTCATCGGCGCCATGCCGCCGATGTAGTGGCAGTGCACGTGAACCGGAAGTCCGACCTCGTCGATGAGCGCACGGACCATGCGTTCGGTCCGGTACGGCGTGAGCATTCCGGCCATATCCTTGATCGCGATCGTATCCGCGCCGATCTCCTTGAGCTGCTGCGCGAATTCGATGTAGGCGTCAAGCGTGTGTACGGGGGAGATCGTGTAGCTGATCGCGCCTTCGAACAGACCGCCAGCTTCCTTGACGGCGCGCCCGGCGACCTCGACGTTGCGGATGTCGTTCAGGGCGTCGAAGACCCTGAAGACGTCGATGCCGTTTCGCTTGGACGCGTGGACGAAGCGCTCGACGATCTCGTCGGAGTAGTGCCGGTAGCCCACGAGGTTCTGCCCGCGAAGCAACATCTGCAGCGGCGTCTTCGGACAGTGCTGCTTGATGATGCGCAGCCGGTCCCACGGGTTCTCGTCAAGGAACCTCAGTGACGCGTCGAACGTGGCACCGCCCCAGACCTCGAGCGACCAGTAGCCAACGGCGTCCATCTTGTGCAGGATCGGCAGCATGTCGCCGATCTCCATGCGCGTCGCCCACAGGGACTGGTGCGCGTCCCGAAGCGTCGTATCCATGACATGCACAGGTCGCATCGGCGACTCCCTCATGTGGTGCGGGCGAACTGCCCCAGCGCGCACCGGCGCGCGGCGTAGTCCGAAGATTATATACGACGCCGCGCAGCATGCGGCGACCCGCTCTCAGACGCGCGTGATGTAGCGCCCGTCGCGCGTGTCGACCTTGAGCTTGTCGCCCACGTTCACAAACATCGGGACCTGAACGACGGCGCCGGTCTCGAGCGTGGCAGGCTTCGTCCCGCCCTGCACCGTGTCGCCCTTGAAGCCCGGGTCGGTCTCGACGACGTCGAGCTCGACGAACATGGGCGCCTCGACACCCATGTACTCGCCGTCAGCGGTGAGCACCTCGACCTCGTCGCTCTCCTTGAGCCACTTCGCCGCATCACCCACGAAGTCCGAGTCGAGCTCGATCTGCTCGTAGGTAGCGTTGTCCATGAAGTGAAAGGACGTACCGTCGTTGTAGAGGTACTGCATCTTCTTGGTCTCGACCCGCACATCATCGAACTTCTCGCCGGCGCGGAAGGTGTAGTCCACGACACGCCCGCTCTCGAGCTCCTTGAGCTTCGTGCGAACGAACGCGCCGCCCTTGCCGGGCTTGACGTGCTGGAACTCGACGATAACCCAGCGCTTGCCCTCGTGGACGATGCACATGCCGTTCTTGAACTGCGCGGTAGTGACTGGCACGCCTGCTCCTCATCTGTCGCGCTTCACGTCGCCGCGCGCGCTGACGTCTCTATAGCTCGATCAGGTCCTTCGGCGAGCGCGACAGCACCTGCGCACCGTCGGCGCCCACACACACGAGATCCTCGATTCTAACACCGCCGAAACCCGGCACGTAGACGCCCGGCTCGATGGTGATGACCGCGCCCTCACGCACGCTCTTGGTGCCCCGCGGGCTGATCGACGGCAGCTCGTGGACGTCCATGCCCACTCCGTGGCCGAGCCCATGCCCGAAGTACTCCCCGAAGCCCGCGTCCTCGATGACGGCACGCGCCGCGCGGTCGATGGAGCTTCCCTGCAGCCCAGGCCGGACCGCCGAAAGCCCCGCCTCGTTGGCAGCGCGCACCACCTCATAGATCTCGCGATGGCGCTCACTCGCCTGTCCCACCACCACAGTACGGGTCATGTCGCTGCAGTAACCGCCAACGCGCGCGCCCAGATCGACCGTCACGAAGTCGCCGGATTCGATCACACGATGCGACGCTCGCGCGTGCGGCAGTGAGGAGTTGGGACCGCTCGCCACGATCGGGCTGAACGCGACGCCGTCACTGCCGGCCCGCCGCATGTAAAACTCGATGTCGAGCGCTGCATCGAGCTCACTGACGCCCGGCCTCAGGATTGCGAGCGCGTGCTCGAACGCGGCGTCCGCGAACTCCTGCGCCCGCGTGATGCGCTCGATCTCATCGGACTCCTTGACCTGACGCATCTCCTCAACCATCTGATCGACGGCCTCGACGTTGCCCTGGAACTCGCGCGAGACGAACCTGAAACGCCCGTGCGGCGCCGAGGACTCAAGAGCGATCGAGTCGACACCCATCCCCGTGAGCTCGCCACACATAGTGATGTAGAGGTTCTCGCGCACGACGCGCACGTGCCACTCGGTACCCTTGGCGGCATTCGTCAGCGCCTCGCCGTACCTGCTGTCGGTGAAGAGCCACGCAGCTTCTCGCGTCACGACGGCCGCGTGCGCATCTTCGCCGTCGAACACCCCCTCGAACCCCGTGAGATAGGCGATGTTGGTCGGATCGCTGAAAACGAACGCGACGGGGCTTTCCTCGTCGAAGCGCGACCTCAGGAGTGTGAGACGGCGCTCGGCGTTCACTCAGGCGCTCCGGTTGCACCCACGGCCGCCCTTAGCCCCAGCAGGTAGCTCGTCACGCCGAAGCCCGCGATCGTTCCCGCGCAGACGGGCGCTATCACGCTCAGCGAACGGAACTCCTCACGAGCGTGGACGTTCGAGAGATGCACCTCGACCACAGGAAGTTGTGCGGCCACCACCGCGTCCCTGATAGCGAAGGAGGTGTGGGTGAGCGCCCCGGGGTTGAACACGACCGCCTCACAGGTGCCTCGCGCGCCGTGCAGCGCGTCGATCAGCACGCCTTCGTGATTGCTCTGCGTGAACACAAGCGTCACGCCCAGCTCTTCGGCGAGCTGGGCCATCGCCGCCTCGATGTCGGCGAGCGTCGCACGCCCGTAGACGTCGGGCTCGCGCGTCCCGAGCAGGTTCAGGTTGGGACCGTTCAAGACGAGCACCCGTCGCATGCGATCACTCCCCCTGCTTCGTCTGCGCCCACGCCTCAAGGTGTGCGAGCATCGTAGCATCCGCCACCGGCTTGCAGCTCCACTGGCCTGGCGCCGTGGCGAGCACCATCCTCACCGTGCCGCTCCTCGCCTTCTTATCGCCCTTCATGGCGTCGAGCAGTAACGCCGGACGGGCACCCGGCGCTGCCGCGTCTAGCCCGAGCGCGTCGAGCCCGAGCGCGTCGAGCAGCCGGTCCTGCCGTTTGGCGAACGCCGCGTCTGCCTCCCCGACCTCTATGGCGACCCGGGCGGCGAACCGCATCCCCTCGGCGACCGCGATGCCATGCGGCACTCTCCCGTAGCCGAGCGTACGCTCCAGCGCGTGACCGAGAGTGTGCCCGTAGTTCAAGCACTCGCGCGGGCCTTCCTCACGCTCGTCTCGGGCCACGACGCCGGCCTTGAACCGCACGCACCGCTCGATCGCCTCGGAGACCGCCTCGGTCTCCCGCGCAGTGAGAGCGTCGGCGCGCGTCTCCATCCACGCGACGAACTCCTCACCTGAGAGCACCGCAGTCTTTGCGACCTCCGCGAGCCCGCTGCGCCACTCGACCTCGGGCACCGTCGCCAGCGTGTCCGTGTCCGCGATCACGAGCAGCGGCTGCTTGAACACGCCCGCGAGGTTCTTGCCGGCAGCCAGGTCGACACCGGTCTTGCCGCCCACCGACGAGTCGACCATCGCGAGCAGCGTCGTGGGCGCCTGCACGAACGAGATGCCGCGCAGGTACACCCCGGCGCAGAATCCGGCCAGATCACCCACCACGCCTCCGCCGAGCGCGACCACGACGTCCGTACGGTCGAGGCGCGCCGCCGCGAGCTCCTCGAGCACGAGCCCAGCCACGGTCCAGCTCTTCGAGGGTTCGCCGGCAGGCACGGTGCGCGATACGACCCGCATCCCGGCGCGCGCCAGTGACGCATCGGCGGATATGCCATAGTGGTTCGCCACCACTTCGTCGGTGATCAGACCAGCAGCGGCCGCGCCGCTTGCTTCCTTGACGAACCTCCCGGCTTCGGCCAGGAGTCCGGGGCCTATTAGCACCTCGTACGAGACTCCGGCAACGTCGACAGCCACACGCCGCACGCTCACGTTCGCCCACCTTCCAAGACCTCGAACAGCGCGGCGGCGACCTCTTCGGCAGTGCGCGCGACCGTGTCGATCTCGATGTCGGCTACCGAACCGTAGAGGGTCTCACGCGCCTCGAGCAGCGCTGTCGCGGCCATCGAGCCCGAGGGTCCTGACAGGAGCGGCCGCGTATGTGCGTCTCCCACGCGAGCGAGCGCCTCGCTCGCGGTCACCGTCAGGTACGCGACGGTGCCGAGCCGCTTGAGCGTGACACGATTCGCCGGCCTCACGACGATGCCGCCGCCACATGCGACTACATGGGGTTCACGCCCCTCGAGCGCGTTGAGTGCGGCCTCTTCGAGGTCGCGGAAGGTCTCTTCGCCGCCGGACTCGAAGATCTCGGCGATACCGCGCCCCGCCGCCCGTTCTATCTCGGTATCCAGATCCATGCAGGGCATTCCGAGCGCGTCGGCAACGAGCCGCGCGACCGTCGACTTGCCGGCACCCATGAAGCCCACGATGAACAGGTGTCCTGAGCTCATCGGGCGATGCGCTCCCGGTACCGAGCGAGTCCCGAGAGCAGGTCATCAAGGCACGAGCCCCCGAACATCTCGAGATACGCCCGCGCAAGCACGAATGCTACTTCGGCCTCGGCGACCACCGCTGCCGCAGGCACGGCACAGACGTCGCTGCGCTCCTTGCTCGCGTCGACGGGCTCGTGCGTGTCGAGGTCCACGCTGGCGAGCGGGCACATGAGCGTGGGAATCGGCTTCATCGCCGCTCGGACGACGAGCGTCTCGCCGTTCGTCATGCCGCCTTCCAGACCCCCAGCGTGGTTGGAAGTGCGCGCGTAGCCCCGGCCGTCACGCCACACGATAGGATCGTGCACGCCGCTACCGCGCCGCGCCGCTGCGGCAAACCCGTCCCCGAACTCCACGCCCTTGATGGCGGGAATCGAGACGGCCGCCGCCGCCAGCGCTGCGTCGAGGCGCCGATCGGCCTCGGCGTAGGATCCGAGTCCCGGTACAAGTCCCTCAGCCAGCACCACGAAGGTCCCGCCGAGCGACTCGCCCGCAGCCCGCGCGTCATCGATCGCCGCCTTCATCGCATCGGCTGCGACCGCGTCGGGACAGCGCACGTCGCTCGCTTCGACGGCTTCACCATCGACGCTGCCCGGATCCCCATCCCATGTGCAGACGACCCCGCCGATCGAGTCGACGAACGAGCGGACTGTCACGCCCACTGCGGCGAGGAACGCGCGTGCCACGCCGCCCGCGGCCACCCTCGCCGCAGTCTCGCGTGCGCTCGCACGCTCGAGCACGTCGCGCACGTCGTCGGAACCGGTCCTCAGCGCACCGGCGAGGTCGGCGTGGCCGGGCCGGGGATGTGTCTCGCGGATCCCGTCGGGCTTTTCTCCGGAGACCGCCATGACGTCGAGCCAGTTATCCCAGTCGCGGTTCGCCACCGCAAGCGACACGGGGCTTCCTATGGTCACGCCGAAACGAACCCCCGAGAGAATGGCGACGCGATCGGCCTCGATGGCCTGCCTGCCACCGCGACCATACCCCCGCTGCCGACGCGCGAGGTCCGCGTCGATTGCGGCAGCATCCAGCGGGATGCCGGCCGGGACGCCGGTGACGATCGCCGAGAGTGCCCGGCCATGGGACTCACCTGCGGTGACATAGCGCATGCACGGCCTCCAAGACGGCGACGGCGTGCGCAGATTCTACCAGAGCCGCGGCGCGCTCCCTACTTACCTACGGCCTGCCCGACGGTCAGCGTGACGCGGCTGTCTCCGTAGAGCATGACGACCGTGTCGCCGTCGATGGAGAGCACCTGCCACGGCGTGTCGCCGAGCCTGTCGCCATCTCCGGCCTGGTACGTCTGCCCGTTCCAGGCAAGGACGGCAACCTCCTCGCCATCCACCGTGATCACGTCCTGCAGGTACAGCGTGTTCGGGGGGACGTCGACACCGCCCGCCGTGCCTGTCGTATCCGCCGTCGGCGACGCGGGCACGGCCGGCTTGACGGAGGGGCTGAAGATGTTGCGGAACGTGAACGCGTTCTCGAGCTTGGGCGACGGTCGCTGCTGCGGAGCGGCTGTCTCCGTGGTCGACGTCGCGGCCGACGGCGTCTGCGTGACCACGACCTCGATCTGCTCCGTGAGCCGTGAGGTGAAGAAGAAGAAGCCGATCGCCCCGAGGATGCCGACTATCACGAATACGACCAAGCCTCCGGCGACGATCTTGCCGATCGTCGTAGAGAGGAAGCCCGCCACGCCGCGTCGCGGCTCGATGTCGGCGACCGGTTCGGTGCCGAACGGCTCGTTGGGTGTGACAGGCCCGACCACTGCGCCCTCCTACTCTGCCGCCGGCGTGGCGTCGGCCGACGGTGCGGGCTGCGACGGCGGAATGACGTAGGCGATCACGTCGATCTGCGTCCGCGTCTGGTAGTAGGGCGGATACGTCAGCTCGGCAGCACTCTCGCTGTCACCTTCAGGCTCCGGAAGCACTTCGACGACGTAGCCCTTCGTGCGCAGCTCGCGCTCGAGCCGCGCCAGCCGCTGCAGGTAGTCGACGGTGTCTGCCCACGTGCCCCAGACCTCCACCTTCACAGGGATACCGATGTAGGTCTCGCCCTCGGTCGTGACCGGGTCTGCGGGCGTCACGCTCATGACAACGACACCCGCTTCACGCGCGGCGTCCTGGAGGTCGATGATGAGCGTCGGCAGCTCCGGGTTCTCGGGCACCGCGACGCCGAGCTGAAGAAGCGCGGCGTCGGTGACGGCTGCCTGGTTGCGGATCTGCTGGCGCTGCTCAAGCAGCGCGTTCGCCGCGTCGGAGCGGCTCATGGCGTCCTCTATGTCGAGGCGCGTCTGCGCGAGCCTGCTGAGCTGCCCCGGAATCAGCGCTGCGGCGAGCACGACGACAACCAGCACTGCGATGCCGATCACCAAGAGCAGCTTGTTTCGGGGTGACAGCTTCACGCGGCCCCCTACTCGCCCGTTCCCAAGGCGGACGCGTCAGAACGGATCTTGGCCGTCACGTCGAATGAGACGACCTGTGCGGCAGGTGCCTCCGAGCCTTGCTGCTCGATGCCCTGATACAGGTTGAAGGAGCTGACTGCGGCCTGACCCAGCCAGACATCGTAGACGGTCTCGAGCGACGCCAGTCTGACCAGCGTCGAGGCAACTGCCTTGTAGCCCTCGGCCGCGGCGTTTCCGAGCGGCTCGGGCGCGAACATCGTCGTACGCAGCCCGTCTGATTCGTCGCATGAAAGCGTGGCTGCCCAGACCTCTTCAGGCAAGACGAGGGAGAGTTCCTCCGCCAGGCGTCCCATGTCGATGCGCCCAGCAACCGCCTTGGCGGCGACCTGCTGACGCGCGGCAAGCTCCTGTTCGCGCAGCTCGAAGACGCGGAGACGCTCCGCTTGGGCCATGACGTCGGCGGCGCTCTGCTCTATCTGCTGCAGCTCTGACTCGCTCGCCCCCACGGCGAGTGTGAGCCCGACCCACACAACCAGCACGATGCCCACGAGCAGTCCCGCGACGATGAGGACGAAGGGGTAGAACCGCTCATACTTGCGCTTCTCAACGATCTCGGGAGGCAGCAGGTTGATGCGGATCATCTACGTCACCCCGCCAAGCGCAAGACCAATGGCGGTCGCGCTCCCCAGCCGGTCGTCGAGAACGCTCTGTTCGCTATCGCCCAGTGTCTGAACGCGGGCCAGCGGGTCGCCAAGGAGCACCGGCGTCTGAAGCCCCTTCTCCAGGTAGTTCGAGAGGTTCTTCAGCATAGCCCCGGACCCGGTCAGCACGATGCGCCGGATGGTGCGCACCTGCGTCGCCTGCGTGAGGTAGTAGTCTATCGAGCGGCGCACCTCACCGATGAATCGGTTCGCCTCACGCTCGAGCGCCTGATGCGCGACCTCGGCGACCTCGCTCTCGACGCCTGCGAGCAGCGACGGTTCGCCATCGATACGCGGCAGGCCCACCTTGATCTTGAGCTCTTCTGCCTCGTCGTAGGTGAGATTCATGACGTTCGCGATCGCCTGGGTGAACTGCTTGCCTGCAATGCTGGAGACGCGCGTGAAACGCGGCACACCGCGTTCGACGACGACGATGTTGGTGAGACCGGAGGTGATGTGGATGAGGCCCGTAGCGCCTCCGGCGTCCTCGTCTGGCAGCACGTCGCTGTCGACACCGAGCAGCGCGCGCACGAGAGCGAACGCCGTGAGGTCGATGCGCTCAAGCCGGAGCCCAGCAGCCTCCACGGTGTCGACGACACCGCCGATCATGTCGCGGGCAGCGGCGACGAGCAGCACCTCCATCATGTGCTCGTCGGCAGGAGTCATATAGTCACCGATGACTTCGTGACTGAGGATCGCCTCCTCGACAGGGATAGGGATGTAGTCCTGTGCCTGATACTGGATTGCACCTGCGAGCTCGGCTTTCTCCATGTACGGCAGGTCGATGAGACGCACGACGACCTTCTGGTTCGCGACGCCGACGGCCACGTCCTTGTGCTTGAAGCCGCCGTGCTTCCAGAGTTGTGAGATGGCCGAAGCGGCCGCCTGCGGGTCGACTATCTCGCCCTCGACCACGGAGCCGAACGGCAGCGGCATCTTGTCGTAGGCGGAGAGCGCAAAACCGCCGCTTGATGGGCGGACGCGGGCGGCCCGGACGTAGTCAGTGCCGATGTCCAGACCGATCGGGGGCTGTGTTGAGCCGAGCCCGACAGGAGCCAACGCTTCCTCCCTCTACTGCTACGGTGTGTGCTTCGTCTCGTGCTGCTGCGATGGTCCCGCGGAGATGATACCAAGAGCGGATGATGTCAACAACCGCTCGCGCTACCGTCTCACCCAGTCCCCGCGCGCCGTGAATCCGGAGAGCTCGGGCATGCCCTTCGGGAGGGACTTGTAGAGACCTGGCTGCGTGGCCAGGATGGCGTTGGTCGTCCGAACCTCGAGGCTGTTGCAGATGAGCGAACCGCGGAAGTCGAGGTTGCCGCTCGTGGGGACGATGAACCTCCCGTTCACGAAGACGGCCGCGCAGATGCCCGATGCGGGGAACTTGCCCGTCTTTGTTGTTGCGTTGATGTCGCCCTGCGAGAGCAACCCGAGGCAGTCCTGCCCCGTCATCACGGGCACCGTCTTCCGGTCGGTCGCTGGTCCGATCTGCTCGGTGAGACCGGATAGCGGGATGAGTCCGCCGTCGATCACGAAACCGTTCTTGGCCACGATGATGCCCCGGCCCTTGTAATGCGTCACGTTGGCATTGAAGGTGATGATGTTGTCGCAGACGATGACCGGGTCCGTGTCCTTGTCACCGTCGCGGTCGGTGTCCACCTGGTTGAGGTAGACGACCCCCTGATTCGCGGAGACACGGCGATACGCGATGGGGTCGACGTTGATGTTGCCGAAGTCGACGTTGCCTATAGTGCTCGCGCCCGTCCAGACGGTGTAGTCGACCGCGTGAGCATTCGCATGCCTCGTGCCGACGCGCGGAAACTTCGCGGTGTGTTTGGCCATCACGAGCCAGTCGGCCATGTTCTTGTCCGAGATCTTCGGGATCTCGAGATCGGGTGCCGAGCCGCGCAGGGTCGTGAAGTAGTTGCCGCCGGTCGGGACCGGTCCGTAGGCGTCGACGCGTCTGAGCGCGGTCCCCACTTGGCCGTTACCGGACGCGTTCCACGTGCCGTTCTTCAGGAAGAGGGGACCCTCGTAGAGGCGGCCATTGGACGTCCAATCGACGTTGCCGTTGACGTACAGCGATCCCCACACCCAGCTCGAGCCGTTGAAGCCGCTCTTCGTTCCCACTCCGGAGCCCTCGCCGCCCGAGACGTTCATGTCCCAAAGGTTCATATACTTGAAGCGCACGACGACCGTCTCACTCGCGCCCTGCGACCTGCCCTCGCACTGCAGCTCGTATATGCCGCCGCCTTTCTCTTCGACGCGCGCGACGTAAGTGTCGCCTTCTGTACCGAGTTGCTGGGGAGCAGTGGGATACCGAGAGAGATCCTCGGGCCGGAACCACGAGAGTTCCTGGTCGAGCCCGGTGCTCGCCGCCTGGTATGCACGATGTTCTGAGGTGTTGCGCACCGACGAGTGGAGGCTCTGCGAAGCGAGCGCATAGCCGCCGAACGCGATCGCTGTCACGACGGCGATCGCCCCCATCACGAAGACCATCGCGAACCCGTCGTCCTGCCTGCACACCCGACCCGCCATGAGAGCCTCCGTCACCTGTTCCTAAAGGCGATGCGACGCCGGTCCCGAAGCCGTTGTCCGCGATAGTCGCTCACGACGTCGATGACCACGCTGTTGGCCGTGATGACGTCGGTCGCAACCGTGGATCCGCGGTAGTACGTGAGCAGGGGAACACCTGCCGCCAGATTGGCGTTGGTCACGGTCAGATTGGTCTGGCGGACAAGCGTCCTGGTCACGCCGGTGATGCGGAAGATGCGCTGCAGGATGCGCGTTCCGCTGACCTCGTACTCGTGCTCGATAACCTGTCCCGGCAAGTAGTCGACGGGCATTCGCAGCACGACGCGGTTCGGCTGATTCACCGTGCCGAACGGAGGCGTGATGCTCTGTGAGAACGACTCGTCCATCACGCGGATGGGAAACGCGATGTCTTCAGCGAACTGCGCCTGCGCAGCAGAGACCTCCCGGGCACGGTAGGCGAACGCCTGCGCCATGTAGACGGTCCCGAGCACGAGCCCCATCAACGCCGTGACGACGATGAGCTCGGTGAGGCTCAGGCCGCTGTCGTCTGCGAG
>JBBIJX010000001.1:0-87324 GCA_037445775.1 Actinomycetota bacterium | reverse complement strand
AGCGCCTCTATCTGACGCACGCGCACTCACGGTCGATCTACGGAGCGACACAGCACAACCCGCCGAGCCGCTTCATCGGCGAGATCCCGTCCGAACATGTCGTGGCGTCCGGGTTGGGATCCGGTGGATTTGGCGGCACGGGGTGGGAGAAACGCGGCGACAGGCGCGGTGTGTTCGGTCACGGAGCCGGCGACCGCCGTGAGGGCAGGGTGTTCGGCGGCGGAAGTCCCCGCGCCGGTGTAGGCGGATCGGCTGGAGGCGGCGGTGTGCGCGCGTCACGGAGTCCGGCGGTGCCGGCTGAGTCGTTCGCTGCGGGCGACACCGTCGACCACAAGGTGTTCGGGCGTGGTCTCGTGACGGAGGTCAACGGCGACCAGCTCGTCATCAGGTTCGCCCGTAGTGGCGAGACCAAGAAGCTGCTCGTCGGGTACGCTCCCATTGTGAAGGTGACGTCGTAGCCGACCGCCGAAGCGTGGCGTGAGAGAGAGGCATCGTGGGTCCCATCCTTGTGTTCGGCCACCGCAACCCCGACAACGATTCAATCTGCTCGGCGGTGGCGTACGCGCACCTCAAGAACATGACCGACGTCGACAATGTCTATGTGCCAGCGCGCCTTGGGCCCGTCCCCGCTGAGACGTCATGGGTCTTCGAGCGGTTCGGACTCGAGATTCCCGAAGAGATCGCGCACGTGCACACACGGGTGCGTGACGTGATGACTGAGGGTGCCGTGACGATTTCGCCGAGCGAGCCCATGCTCGCGGCTGGGCGTCTTATGCGAGAGCGCGACGTGCGCGCGATCCCGGTGGTCGCTCCCGGGGGTGCGGTGGTGGGTCTCGTGAGCCAGCGCATGCTCGCCGAGCGCTACGTCGAGGACACCGGAGTGACCGGCTTTGCCGAGATGCCGGTGACGGTCGAGCGGCTGGTGCGGGTGCTCGAAGGCGAGCTGCTGGCCGGTGACGAGGGCGTGCAGGTAGCGGGCAGCGTACTCATAGGTGCAGCGGAGCCGGAAACGCTCGTCGCGCGCATCACGCCGGGTGACGTCGTGATCCTGGGAGACCGGGTGCGCTCGCAACCCATGGCGCTTGAGGCTGGGGCGGCGTGCCTCATCGTCACGACGGGGGCGCGCCCTGCGGACGCCGTCATCGAACTGGCGCGCGCGAAGCGGGCGGCGGTGATCTCCACGTCGCACGACACGTACACGGCCGCGCGCCTCGTCTCGCTCGCGCAGGCGGTGGGCGATCTGATGGATACGGACCTGCTGATGGTGGAGCCGGACACGCTGCTTTCCGAGGCGTCCGAGGATCTGCTCGCCAGCGTGCACCGCGAGGCCGTGGTCGTCGACGACGAGCGCCGGGTCGTCGGGATGCTCACGCGCACCGACATCGCCCGCGGCATGAGACGCCGGGTCGTGCTGGTTGACCACAACGAGGCCGCCCAGTCCGCATCCGGCATCGAGGACGCCGCCGTCGTCGAGATCGTAGATCACCATAGGATCGGCGACGTGCAGACCGCCGGCCCCATCCTCTTCTTGAACCTGCCGGTGGGATCCACAGCGACGATCGTCGCCGAGCGCTACCGTACGCTCGGCATCGAGATGCCTGTCTCCATCGCCGGTGTGCTGCTCGCGGCCATACTCACCGACACGGTGCTCCTCAAGTCGCCTACTACAAGTGACGTCGATCGCGCCTGTGTCGAGCGTCTTTCGGCTGCCGCGGCCCTTGAGCCCCTCGAGTTCGGCATGGAGCTCTTCAGGGCACGCGCGGCGGCACATCCCTTCAGCGCCGACGAAGTGGTGCGCGCCGACGTGAAGGAGTACCGCCTCGGCGAAGCGACCGTCGCAATCGCGCAGTACGAGGCGGTCGACCTCACCGAGCTCATGGAGAAGGCGCATGCGGTGCGCGCGGCCATGGAGGCGCTCAGGGAGTCGCGCTCATACGACCTCGTGCTCCTAATGGCGACCGACGTCGTTCGCGAGGGCTCGGAGATCTTCGCGGTGGGCAGGGTGCGGATGGCTGAGCGTGCGCTGGGCGTCACGCTCGGGGACCGAAGCGCGTGGATGCAGGGCGTGCTGTCGCGCAAGAAGCAGGTCGCCGCGCTGCTTGCGGGTGCGGCGACGTTGTGAGTGCGGTAACGGCTTTCGACGAAGCCGTCATACAGGCCGTCTTCGCGCTG
Organism: Actinomycetota bacterium; assembly: GCA_037445775.1. Taxonomy (GTDB): domain Bacteria; phylum Actinomycetota; class Coriobacteriia; order Anaerosomatales; family PHET01; genus JBBUX01. Next base: position 85,152 of record JBBIJX010000001.1, on the reverse strand, counting down.
CGCACGCCGACATCCACCGCGCTCATGAGCGCCTGGACGCACCTCGGTGACACCCTCGTGGTGACCGCGATCGTCATCTCAATATCGGGCGTGCTTCTGCTGCAGCACAGGGCGGCACTCGCGGTCCTGATGTACACGGTGGTGGGGGGAGGGGCGCTGGTATCCACTGTCACCAAGATGCTGTTAGACCGCCTGCGGCCTCCCATCGAGACCGCGCTCGTCCCGATGGCGCCGATGTCGAGCTTTCCATCGGGACATGCGCTCGCGACGCTGTGCCTTGCGGTTGCATGCGTAGCCATCGTCCGCGGGCTGCGGTGGCGAGCGTCGGCGCGCGCGTGGGTGGCTGCGCTCACGGGTGCCAACGCCGTGGGGGTCGGCTTCTCCCGCGTCTACCTTGGCGTGCACTGGCCGAGCGATGTGCTCGGCGCGTGGGTCATCGGGCTCGTGTGGTGCGCGCTCGTGCTGTATCTGGATCGGCGTCGCGGCGAGCGCGGAGTCAGCGCGCGCGCGGCAACCAGAGCGTGAACGTGGAGCCAACACCCGGCTCAGACTCGAGGGTGACCCTGCCCCCGATCCGGTCAACGACATGGCGTACGAGTGCGAGACCGAGGCCTGTGCCGCCGGCCTCGCGTGAGCGGCCGGTGTCGACACGGTAGAAGCGCTCGAAGACTCGCTCCCTGTGCTCGACCGCGATGCCTGGACCGGTATCCATCACGGCGATCGATACCGTGTTGTCCGTCGCTTTGACGTGTATCGTCACGCCGCCCTCGGGCGTATAGGCGACAGCGTTGTCGACGAGGTTGTCGAGGGCGATGGCGACGTCGGTCGCGTCGGAGGCGACGAACACGTCGCTTCCGGCGACGGCACCCAGGTCGACGTCGAGCGCGAGACCCTTCGCGTTCGCGTGCGGCCGGTGTGAGGTGACGGCGCGGTCCACGGCCGTGCGCACGTTCGTCAGCGCGGACGGAGAAGGTGTCAACTCGAGGCGCGAGAGGTCGAGCAGGTCGCTCACCAAGTGTTGCAGACGCTGCGCCTCGGTCGCGATCCGGCGCGTGAACTCGAGTGCGGTCTCGGTGTCGCCGTCTGATGCGGCGGCTGCGGCGTTGTCCGCGAGCAGCCGGATCCCGGACACCGGAGTCTTCAGTTCGTGGCTGGCGTTCGCAACGAAGTCGCGGCGCACGCGGTCGACGCGCGCACGCTCGGTGACGTCGGAGATGACGACGACGTCGCGCTGGACGTTCCCTGGGCCCATGAGCGACGTGACCGCGATCCGATACGTCCGTCCGAGCGGATCAGGGTCGAGTTCGGTTGCCGACGGGCTGGACTCCTGCGTATGTGACGTGATGGCTTCGAGCAGCGCAGCGGGCATTCCGGCGTCGGCCAGCGGTGTGTCGACGAGCCGCTCGGGTGTCACGCCGAACATCCGGTGGTAGTGGCGGTTCGCGAAGCGTACGCGCCCCGACTCCACAAGCAGAACGGCCTCTTCGAGCCCGTCGAGGGTGGCTGACAACGTCGAGCGTTCCGCGTGAAGGGCGCCGATGCGCGAGGTTACCTCGTCGCGCAACATCCCGAGCGCATTGGCTAGGCCTGTCAGGTCGGACGGGGTCTCGGGTATGGGTGTGTGGAGATCGCCGCCGGCCATTCGCTCGGCGGCCTGCGACAACTCACGAACGGGGCGGGCGGTGCTGCGGGCCGCCCAGAGCGCGACGAGTCCGGCTATACCCAACGCCAGCCCCAAGAGCGCGAGTCCGAAGCGCCGCGATCGCGCGGCGATGACCTCGATCTCAGTCATCGGCTCCGACACCCGGATGGCGACGCGCTCCCCGTCTAGCGAACCCGGCACCGCGACGTGGAGGGCTTCGACACCCTCGGCGCTGGAGTGCCGACGGTCCGTGCCCACATCGCCAGCGAGTGCTGCACGCACCTCAGGCCGGGCGGCGTGGTTCTCCATCTTCGCCGGTTCGAAGTCCGAGTCCGCGATCACTGTGCCATCGGCAGCCACGATCGTCACGCGCAGGTCCGTGCGTGCGACGAGTCTGCGAGCGACCTCTGCGGGGGTCGTGTCTGACACCGCGGTCAGCAACGCCGCGCTCTGGGCGACCGCCGTTAGGTGCGACACCTGCTGGCGTACGGCCGCGTTCGTGAGCGGCCCGAACAGCGACCATGTCCACGCGGCGGCGAGCACGAGCGCGACCGCAACATATCCGGCGAGCAGCCGTGCGAGCAGCGTCCTCGTGAAACGGCTCGCCCGCGTCATGCTGCGGGACTCGCCGTGTCCTTTGGGATGGGCTCGAACCGGTAGCCCATCCCGTGCACGGTGTGGATGTAGATGTACTCGGATGACTCCTCGATCGCCTGACGCAGACGGCGCACATGAACGTCGATCGTGCGTGACGACGCGAGGTGCTCGTAGCCCCAGACCTCTTCGGCGAGGAGCTGTCGCGTGCAGAGGCGACCCTCGCGATTCGCGAGCGCCATTAGCAGCTGGAACTCCTTCAGCCTGAGCTTGGCGGCTCTGCCGGCCACGGTCGCCCGGAAAGCGGCGGGCTCGATCACGAGGTCCCCGGTGGCGAGCGGCTCGTCGCTGGAGAGCGCCTCGCGCTCCCTGACCCGCCTGAGGTTGGCGCGGACGCGGGCGAGCAGCTCCTCGATCGAGAAGGGCTTGGTGATGTAGTCGTCGGCGCCGGTGTCGAGCCCCCGCACCTTGTCCGCAGCACTGTCGAGAGCTGTGACCATGATGATCGCAGTCTCGCTGTGGGCGCCGCGAAGGCGCTCCGCCACCTCGTAGCCGTCGATTCCTGGCAACATGATGTCCAGGAGCACGAGGTCGGGATCGAACGATGATGCTATTTCAAGCGCATCGAGGCCGTCGGCAGCCGAGCGCACCTCGAGACCGGTGCGTCGCAGCGCGTATTCCACGGTCTGCCGGATGATTGGATCGTCTTCGACGACGAGTATTCGAGACACATGCGCCTCCTGGGTGCGGCACCGCTTTCGCACAGCATGCCAGCGGTCGCAACGTGATGCGAGACGTTTTACAGACATTTCACGTTAATGTACAGCGAGTTTACACCGGTGCAACCACAGAACAACGCCGCCTTCATAGCATTCTCGATGACGGTTTCCATGACCGTCACCGCGGTGTCTGACGACGAAAGGGAGTGACTGTGAAGGCGAAGAAGTGGATCGCGCTGCTGCTCGCGACGGTTCTTGCCGTCGGGCTCGTTGGATGTGGCGGCACATCGGACGAGACGGCGACCGGCGGCGAGACCGGCGGAGAGCTCACCGGGTCCATCAATATCGAGGGCTCGGACACGATGGTCAACCTCGTTCAGGGGTGGGCGGAGCAGTTCCAGACCGGCAATCCCGGTGTGATGATCTCGGTGAAGGGCGGCGGCTCCGGCACGGGTATCGCGGCGCTCATCAACGGCACCGTTGATTTGGCTTCGGCCTCTCGAGAGATCAAGGACGAAGAGGTCACGACGGCACAGGAGAAGGGCATCTCGCCCGTCGAGACCGAAGTCGCCAAGGACGGCATCGCCGTCGTCGTGCACCCGGGCAGCGCCGTGAGCGGGCTGTCGATGGACGATCTGGGCAAGATCTACCGCGGCGAGATCACGAACTGGAAGGACGTTGGCGGCGCCGACGCGAGGATCGTGCTGCTTTCGCGCGATAGCGCTTCGGGCACGTACGAGTTCTTCAAGGAGGCGGTTGTAGGCAAGGAGAGCGAGTACGCCAAAGAGGCGAAGCTCCTTCCATCCACTCAGGCGATCATCGCCGAGACGAAGGCAAACCCCAACGCGATCGGCTATGTGGGTATCGGCTACGTCACCCCCGAGGTCAAGGTGCTCGAGATCGACGGGACAACGGCGTCGATCGATGCGATACTGAACGGCAGCTATGTGCTCTCGCGTGGCCTGTACATGTACAGCAACGGTGCGCTGACCGACGTGGCGAAGGCGTTCGTCGACTGGGTCCTGAGCGCCGAGGGCCAGGCCGTGGTTACAGACCAGGGCTTTGTGCCGTTGAGCCAGTAGCCTGGGGTGCAGTTGACGAGATATTCTGACAAGATGCGAGGCCTCGCAGGCCGCCCGACATTCCGACGGGCGGCCGAAGGCGTCGTGCGGTGGGTGATCGCGCTCTGCGGCTTCGCCGCCATCGCGATCCTCGCCGCAATCACCGTCTTCCTGGTCATCAACTCGATGCGGGCGATTCGCGAAGTGGGCCTGTTGGCGATGATCGGGGGCGCCGACTGGTTCCCCACGAGCGACAACGCCGCGTTCGGCTTCCTTCCCGCCGAGGCGGGGTCGTTCTGGGTCACCGTCGTCGCGCTCGTGCTTGCTATGCCTATTGGCATCGCGGCTGCGATCTTCATCTCGGAGTTCGCGGGGCGGCGCGTCAAGGAGCTGCTGAAGTCGTTCATCGAGTTCATGGCTGCTGTCCCGTCGGTCGTGCTCGGCTTGCTCGGCATCTTCCTGCTCGTGCCGCGCGTCCGCACGGTGCTCGACCTCGATACGGGACTCACGGCGTTCACCGGCGGTCTCGTCGTAGGACTCATGGTCATGCCCACGGTGATCTCGATCGCAGAAGACGCCATGCACGCCGTCCCGGCCGACTTGAGGACCGGTTCCTACGCTCTGGGGAACACGCGATGGCAGACTACGTACAAGGTAGTGTTGCCCGCCGCGTCAAGCGGCATCTTCGCCGCGGTCATGCTCGGTCTGGGGCGCGCGATCGGCGAGACCATGGTGGTGCTCATGCTCGCCGGGAACTCCGGCGTGATCCCGCCGCACCCATTCATGTCCGCGCGCACGATGCCTGGCACGATCGCGGGCGAGATGGCGGAGGTGGTCCAAGGCGGCTTGCACTACTCGGCACTGTTCGCCATGGGGCTCGTGCTGTTCGTGATCACCTTCGTCATCAACCTCGTGGCTGACGTCGTGCTGGAACGTCAGCGCAGGATATGGCGGCGATGAGCACGGCGAAGCAGCGCGTACAGCGCGCGCGTGCGGCAGAGCGGATCGCCAAGATCGTGACCGGCGTGGCGGTGCTGGGTGTCGTGGGCGCGGTCGCGTCTGTCGTGGGATACATCTTGTGGATGGGCGCTGCGTCGATCTCGTGGGAGTTCCTCACGCAGCCGCCGCGGATGTCGATGACGCAGGGCGGCATCTGGCCGGCCATCTGGGGCACCGTGTTGCTCACCTTGTGGACCGCGGCGTTCGCGCTGCCCATAGGCATCACCGCAGGCGTCTACCTTTCCGAGTTCGCTCCGCAGGGCGTGCTCAACCGCGTAGTCAGGCTCTCGATCGCGAACATGGCGGGCGTCCCTTCAATCGTGTACGGACTCTTCGGCCTCGCTCTCTTCGTGTTGACTATGGGACTCGGACGTTCGGTCCTCGCCGGGGCGCTCACGCTTGGCTGCTTGACGTTGCCGGTTGTCATCACGGCGACCGAGGAGGCGTTGCGCCAGATACCGCGCGACCTGAGGCAGGCGTCGCTCGCGCTTGGCGCCACGCGGCTGCGCACGACGTGGCGCATCGTGATTCCCGCCGCCGCTCCCGGCATCGTGACCGGCTCGATACTCGGCCTCTCAAGGGCCGCGGGGGAGACAGCGCCGATACTCGTGACGGCCGTCGCGTTCTACGCGCCCGTTCCGCGAACCTTACTCGACGAGACCATGGCGCTGCCATACCACCTATACATCATGGCCACGCAAGCCGTGAAGCCCGCACCCGACGTCGTGTGGGGCACGGCGCTCGTGCTGGTTGCGGGCGTAAGCATCATCAACGTCGCGGCCGCGACTTGGCGGTCGCGGCAGAGGAGGAAGATCAGATGGTAGCGCCCGTCATAGGATCGTTCGATCTCACGGACGTCTCCGTGACCTACGGTACCGATACCGTGGTCGCGGGCGTCACTATGGGGATCGAGCCGTCGTCGGTGACCGCGCTTATCGGCCCGTCGGGATGCGGCAAGTCGACGCTGCTGCGCTGCCTGAACCGCATGAACGACGAGATCGGCAACGTGACCGTGGGCGGGCGCATCCTGCTCGACGGCGTCGACATCAACGATCGCGCGGTGGATCCCGTCGAGCTGCGCATTCGCGTGGGTCAGGTCTTTCAGAAGCCCAACCCGTTCCCGATGTCCATCTACGACAACGTGGCCTACGGACCCCGGACTCACGGCACACGGCGCCGCAGCGAGCTCGACGAGATCGTCGAGGACTCACTCAAGCGGGCCGCGCTGTGGGACGAGGTCAAAAAACTGCTGAAGAAGCATGCGTTCGAGCTGTCGGGAGGACAGCAGCAGCGTCTGTGTATCGCACGTGCGCTTGCGACCACGCCTGAGGTTCTGCTGATGGACGAGCCCGCTTCCGCGCTCGACCCGATCTCGACGCAACAGATCGAGGACACGATCGATCAGCTCAAGAGCTCCGTCACCATCGTGATCGTGACTCACAACATGCAGCAGGCCGCCCGCATCTCCGATCGCACTGCATTCATGTTGCGCGAGTCGATGGACGAACCAGCGCGTCTCATCGAGGTCGACGAGACACGCACGATGTTCACGAACCCTGCGGACAAGCGCACGGAGGCTTACATCACCGGTCGCTTCGGCTGATCCTGCGGGTCAGAAGACATCCGGAAATGCCAGGACGCGCCTGAGGGGGGAGGCGCGTCCTGTCTGTTGCGAGGGGCGTTCCCCGCCCGAGGGGGAGGGGGAGGCGGGTCGCCCAGCTCTCGCGAGACATAGTGCAACGGGTGTGCCAATTGACCTGCCGGGAGGTATGATTCCGGTCCGATACTGCATACTGCTGGCAGGAGGAGATGAAGACGTGGAATCGGACTCTCTGTCCATCATCGTGCGGCCTGCGCAGCCCGAAGACCTGGACGCGATCTCTGAGATCTACGACCACTACGTCTGTCGCACGACGGTGACCTTTGACACGGATCGGGGCGTCAAGCGCGAGAACCCGGAGTGGATCACGAAGCGCGATGCCGCTCACCCAGTCATCGTCGCGGTCGACGCCGCCGCCCGTGTCGTCGCATGGGGCTCGCTCTCGCCGTATGGTACGCGACCCGCGTGGTCCCGCACCGCTGAGGTTGGCGCATACGTGCATCCCAGTCTGACCGGCCGTGGTATCGGCGCGCGTGTGCTCGAGCACCTGATCGACGAAGCGCGCCGCCTAGGCCACCACGTGCTCGTGAGCCAGATCGTGTCGGAGAACGAGCCGAGCCTGAAGAGCGCCCGGCGAGCGGGCTTTCGAACGGTCGGAACGCTGCATGAGGTGGGCAGGAAGTTCGACCGATGGCTGGACGTCGTCGTGATGGAACTCGTGCTCAGGTGAGGGACAGTCGAGCTGAGTACACAGTGCGTGCATCGTCTAAGGACTCCGCCTAGCGAGAGAGCCAGGTTATGACCGCTTCCTCGACCCCGTCGCGGCCTGCTTCGACGACGCTGTTGAAGCGCGGCACGGCGTCGTCGAGCACTGCCAACGCTGACGGCACCGCGCCCGCTGAGGGCGCGAGCTCCGCGACGCGCCCCAGAAGCTCGACGCCGCTCAGCCCGGCGTAACGCTCGGGCAAGGGCGCCCCGTACGAAAGACCCTCGAGCGCCGCGAGCACGTCAGCGCCGAACTTCGCCCAGTGTGCGGTGGACACTACGAGGACTGGATCATCACCGCGCATCCGTTCGGCCACTTCCCACGCGACCGCCGTGTGGGGGTCGAGCAGGTAGCCGGTCTCGTCGAAGACCCGGCGGATCGTGGTCAGAGACTCGTCGTTCGTCACGTAGTCACCCACGAGCAACTCACGTACGGTACGGAAGGTGTTCTGGTCGATGCGGAAGCGCCGCGTGCTCGCGAGCTCGGTCATCCAATCGCGGACCGCGTCGGGTCCCGCAAGGTGGTAGAGTAGCCGTTCGAGGTTCGAGGAGATGAGGATGTCCATCGACGGTGATGGAGTCTTCACGAAGTCGCGGTTCGAGATGTCGTAGACGCCCGTGCCGATGAAGTCGGCGAGCACGCTGTTCTCGTTCGACGCGCAGATCAGGCGCCCGATGGGCACTCCCATGCGCTTGGCGTAGTAGGCGCCGAGGATGTTTCCGAAGTTGCCGGTGGGCACGCATACGTCGAGCGGCGCTCCCGGCTTGACGCCTCCCGACGCGACCATGTCGGAGTACGCGCTCGCGTAGTAGACGACCTGCGGCAGCAACCTGCCCCAGTTGATCGAGTTCGCGCTAGACAGCCGAAGGCGCCTGTGAGTGTGTAGCCACTCGTTGAACGCCGCGTCGGCGAATGCCGCCTTGACCGCGTTCTGGCAGTCGTCGAAGTTGCCGCGCACGCCGAAGACGCCCACGTTGTCACCGCGCTGCGTGACCATCTGCTTGCGCTGGACGTCAGAGACCCCTTCGGCGGGGAAGAAGACGACGATCGAGGTGTGTTCGCGGTCGGCGAATCCCTCGAGAGCCGCCTTGCCGGTGTCTCCGCTCGTGGCGACGAGCACGAGGAAGTCATCGTCCAATGCTCCCGATGCCTGCTGCGCCGCGACGCCTTCGCTGAAGAAGAGCGGCATGCACTGCAGCGCGAGATCCTTGAACGCGCTCGTAGGCCCGTGCCAGAGTTCGAGTACGTGCATCCCGGCGAAGACCTCTTCAACCGGCGCGATGCGAGGATCGTCCCACTGCGGCCCGTACGCAAGGCGCGTGAGCGCTCGCACGCGCTCGGCGGGCAGGTCGACCCCGAAGGCGTCGAAGATCCGCGCGGCGCGCTCGTCGTAGCGCAGGTGAGCGAAGGAGAGCACCTCTTCGACTGAGATCGTCGGGAGCGTCTCCGGAACGAACAGGCCGCCACCCGGCGCGATGCCCTTGACGACGACGTCGGTGAACAGCGGTGAGCCGTCGCTCAGGCCGCGGGTATCGGTGTAGCGCATAGGAGAGGTCATGGAGGCATGATACCCGAGGACCTGCAGGCGCACCCCCAAGGATGCGGCCGCGCTGGTCTCCGCGCTGGTCTTGGTCAACACACCCGGCGCGGTTCAGTAGTCGAGTTCATGTGAGAGCAGATCCATCAGCAGGTTGTCGTGCCATGTGCCATCGGAGCCGCGCTCGCTCTTGCGCATGACGCCGACCGGCCTGAATCCTACCTTGGTGTAGGCGCGTATCGCACGCGCATTGTCTGTGGCCGGATCGATGGTGACACGGTGGTGACCGCGCACGTCGATGAGCCAGCGGATGAGCGCGCGTAGCGCCGCGGTTCCCACGCCGCGGTTCACGCACCACCCCAGAAGCCCGATGTCGATGCTGGCGTGCCGGTAGTCCGGGTCGGGTTGCTCCTCGAAGGTGATGACCCCCGCCGGACGCCCGTCGCACTCGATGATGAAGGCGCCGACGCCTTCTGAGTAGAACCAGCGCTCGGTCGCGGCGATGTCGTTGCCGAGCCACCGGCTCGACTCGGGGTCTTCCGAGAGTTCTCTGGCGAGGTCCTTGAGTTCGTTTCCGCGCGGCGGGCGCACCGTCACGCCGTCGCGCATGAGCATCGGCAGAGGCGACACTGTGGCCACGAGGCTCCTCCCAGGAGGTGGTACCCTACTCGGGTCACTCGTACCCAACGGGGGGGCCGATGAAGCATGTGATCGTGATTCTCGACGGCGCCGCTGGGCTTCCGCTCGAGGAGCTCGGGGGCGCAACGACGCTCGAGGCCGCGCGGACACCGAACCTCGATGCCCTCGCGCGCGGGGGGCTTGTGGGACTCGCGCAGACGGTGCCGCCCGGGTCGGAGCCGTCCTCGTCGGCGGCTTGCACTTCGATACTCGGCTACGATCCCGTCGCAGACTACGTGGGACGTGGCGCCATCGAAGCGGCGAGCATGGGTATCGATCTGGCTGAGGACGAGATCGCACTGCGCCTGAACACCGTGACCATCACTGACGGCGTCATGACGAGCTACGCGGCAGGCCACATCTCGACCGGCGAGTCGACGGCGATCATCAACGACCTGGCAGCCGCGCTCGACGACGACACCTATCGCCTGTATCCCGGGGTAGCGTACCGCCACATCCTCGTGGTCAAGGGCCACCCTGAGCTGCTGGAGTGCGCATACACGCCCCCTCACGACATTTCCGGCCGTCCCGTGGCGGGTCACCTCCCGAATGGCCCCGGCGCGGAGATGTTGCTCGACTACATGGCTCGGGCGAAGGCGATCCTTCCCAACATCGCCGTGAACGCATGCCGCGCCGACACCGGCGGCCTTGCCGTCACCGATGTCTGGCCGTTCTGGCCCGGCGTGCGGCCGGCGGGCCTCGTGGCCTTCAGCGAGCTCCGTGGTGTCTCCGCTGCAATGACGAGCGGGGTGGACCTGCTGAACGGTCTCGCGGTGCTCGCCGGTATTGATCGTCTCGAGATCGCAGGCGTGACCGGAGGCTCCGACAACGACTACGCGGGCCAGGCAGACGGCGCACTGTCCGCGCTCGTTGACCATGATCTCGTCGTCATCCACGTGGAGTCGCCTGACGAGGAAGGCCACGCGGGCGACGCCGCCGGCAAGGTCCGGGCGATCGAGGCGATAGACCGGGAGGTCATCTCGCGGGTGCGTGCGTGCACTGAGGAGATCCGTATCCTCGCGATGCCCGACCATCCCACGCCGGTCGCGCTCAAGACGCACCTCGGCGATGCGGTGCCCTTCGTGTTGTGGGGGCCGGGTGTCGCTCAGAACCGGGCGACCGGCTACAGCGAGCGCGCGGCAACTGCGACGGGGGTCATGGTGGACCCTGGTCGCGGCGTCATGGACCTGCTACTGGGCTGAGGCAGGCGGGCGAAGCGCGTCTCAGATCTTCCCCGCGAGTACGCGCCCGAGCGAAGAGGCTTTCTCGGATTCGACGGCGTCGAGCTCGGCAGGACCCGACCAAGTCCCCGAGACGGCGAGGGAGCCGATCGTCTTTATTCCACCGGTTGCGAGCGAGCGCCGCAACTCGCGGATAGGACCGGTGTTGTAGCCGAAGAAGGTGGCGATGGGCTCCGGCGCCGACGTGGCGGTTATGATCACCGCCCGCTTCGCCGCCTTTGCATGCGGCGCCGATGGTACTTCACGCTCGGAAAAGCCCGGCAGACGCATCTGCCCGTCGTGTGAGAAGTAGCCGGAGAGGCGATCCATCACGGCTTGCAGGGGGCGGTCGGCCTTTCGGAAGTAGGAGGGCACGCCGAAAATCACGCCGTCGCTCAAGGAGATGAGCTCCGCGAGCTCAGGGAGGTCGTCCTCGATCTTGCAGACACCGGTGACGCGGCACATCTTGCAGCCGGTGCAGTAGCGGACGTCGTGGTCGCCGAGTCGTATCCGCTCGACTTCGGCCCCGGCCGCCTCGGCCGCCCGGGCGGCCACTTCGACCGATCTGCTCACCACTCCGCGCCCGCGACTCGCGTCGATCGCGATGATCCTCACGCGCAACCCCTTTCGAAGGGTCGGCAACAGTATACGCCGACCTACGTCCCGAACAGGTGTCGTTGACCGATTTCTGTGCTCTCGGAGCCCGGAAGCGCTCCGTCGCGAATCGCATCGATGCAGTCATCAAGCCAGTCGATGATCGCGCGTTCGCGAGCCGCCGTTCCCTCAAGTGCCGCCTCGCGAAGGGTCAGCGCCCGGAGGGACTGCGTCGGTGCGTTCGCGAGCCCCCGCGCGTGGTCACGTGCGCTGTCCAGACGTCCTTGGTGCTGTGTGCGCCGAGCTTCCAGCAGCGCGATCAGTGAGGCGTCAGAGAGGGTCGCAGCGAAGTGCATACGGAGCATCAACGGATCTCGGGTGGGAGGAAGAGGCTCAGGTTCGAGGAGCCATTCGCCGAGGGCCTCGACCCCGGCATGCGTGATCTCGTAGATGCGGCGGTCAGGGCGTCCCGCCTGCCGTCGTCTGCGGGATCGGCACAGACGCTCCTTCTCAAGGCGGTCCAGCGTCCGGTAGATCTGGGCCTGATCGGCTGACCAGAAGGGCGACAGCGGCCCGTCGAAGACGCGGGTCTTCATGTCATACCCGGAGCGCGGGTGTTCCGCAAGCAGGCCCAGCAACGCATAGTCCAGGGACATTCGGTCACCCTCTGAACAATAGGAGACAGGACATATAATAGACGACACAGATATATTGATGCAAGACTCAAGTGAAACTTGAGTCTTGAAACATATCTGCTGTTCGGAGGCTATGTATTACCCGCAACTCAAAGTCGAGGCTTCATCTTGGGATACTGGTACGAAGACAGAAAAGGAGAGAGCCGCCCGGTGGGCGGCTCTCAGGGGAGCTTGGGATGTCGGAGTGACTACTAGAGGATCGCGAGGTACGAATCGCGCTCCCACGAGGTGACGCGCGTGCGGTAGTCATGCCACTCGATACGCTTGTTGCGGATGAACCACTGGAAGACCTGCTCGCCGAGCGCTTCGCGGATCAACTCACTTCGCTCCATCTCGTTGACCGCCTCGTTGAGACTTTCGGGGAGCTGCGCGATTCCGAGCTTCGTACGCTCCAGGTCTTCCATCTCGTAGATGTTGTCGGTGACGTCAGCCGGCAGTTCGAGTCCGCGCTCGATGCCGTCGAGACCCGCCGCCAGCATGACCGCGAACGCGAGGTAGGGGTTGCATGCGGGGTCCGGGGAGCGCAGCTCGACACGGGTCGCGTTCTCCTTGCCGGGTTTGTACATAGGCACCCGCACTAGTGCCGAGCGGTTGCGGTGCGCCCAGCAGATATGGACCGGCGCCTCGTAGCCCGAGACGAGGCGCTTGTACGAGTTGACCCACTGGTTCGTGACGGCGCATATCGCGCGCGCGTGGTGGAGCAGTCCGGCGACGTAGGACTTGGCGACCTCGGAGAGGTGGAACTCGTCCGCCGCGTCGTAGAAGGCATTCCGCCCGTCGCGGAAGAGCGACTGGTGCACGTGCATGCCGCTACCGGCCTCGCCGTACATGGGCTTCGGCATGAACGTGGCGTAGACGCCGTTGAGCTGCGCTATCTCCTTCACGACCAGGCGGTAGGTCATGACCTTGTCGGCCATCCGGAGGGCCTCGTCGTAGCGCAGGTCGATCTCGTGCTGGCTCGGGCCCACTTCGTGGTGGCTGTACTCGACCTGGATGCCGAAGTTCTTCAGCGCGCGGACCGTCTCCGTGCGCAGGTCGACCGCGAGGTCGCGCGTCGTCATGTCGAAGTAGCCGCCGTGGTCGAGCAATTCGGTACCCTGGTCGTTCTTGAGGTAGTAGTACTCGAGTTCCGGGCCGACGAAGAACTCGAACCCCATCGACCTTGCTCGTTCCACGTTGCGGCGCAACACGTTGCGGGGGTCTCCCGGGTACGGCGAGCCGTCTGGGCGAACGACGTCGCAGAACATCGTCGCGACGAGGTGGTCCCCTTGGCGCCAGGGCAGGATCTGCAGCGTGCCGGGATCCGGAAGTGCCACCATGTCCGACTCCTGGATGCGCGCGAAGCCCTGGATCGATGAGCCGTCGAATCCCATGCCCTCGGTCATGGCGAGCTCGAGCTCATCGATCGTGATGACGAAGGTCTTCAGGAATCCAAGCACGTCGGTGAACCACAGGTGGATGAAGTCCACACCCTGATCGGTGATGGTGCGGATGGCTTGTTCACGATTCTCCAGTGTCATCAGTCCTCCCGTTCGGGGTAGGGCGGTGTGCACGACGCAGTGCTTATAAGAGCCGTCTGTGTTTCTAACACTTTTCGAAACGCGCTACTATGCGTGGCACTTACAGAGCGCGAGGGTCCCAGCGCGGGTCCGAACGAAGAGTGCGAGGGGAGAGGGCAGTGAATCTGCAATGTCCACGCGGTAACGATGTGACGCAGACAGCTAACCGTTCGAAAGATGTCGTGCCGGGCTCCGGTCTGTGCGCCCGCTGCATCGACGGATGCCGCGGCAACTGCGAGGTTTTCAAGGCGTCCTTCCGTGGCAGAGAGGTCATCTACCCCGGCCCGTTCGGCGAGGTGACAGCCGGCGGCGACAAAGACTACCCCATCGACTACTCCCACCTCAATATCCAGGGCTACGCGCTCGGTGCCAAGGGGCTGCCTGAGGGAGTCGTGGGCGATCCCGACAACACGCTCTTCCCGATGGTAGACACGGAGACCGAGTTCGGTGTCACCAACAAGGTAAAGATGAAGGTGCCGATCTTCACCGGCGCCCTGGGCTCGACCGAGATCGCTCGCAAGAACTGGGAGCAGTTCGCCATCGGTGCCGCGATCTCGGGCATCTCGATCGTGTGTGGCGAGAACGTGTGCGGTATCGACCCGGCGCTCGAGCGTGACGGACACGGCAAGGTGACGAAGGCGCCTGATATGGAGCGCCGCGTCGAGCTCTTCCGCCGCTACCAGGAGGAAGGATACGGCGACATCCTCGTTCAGATGAACGTCGAGGACACGCGCCTCGGCGTCGCCGAGTATGTGGTCGAGAAGTTGGGCGTGACGACCATGGAGCTCAAGTGGGGCCAGGGCGCGAAGTGTATTGGCGGCGAGATCAAGGTCAACACACTCGAGCGGGCGCTGGAACTGCAGAACCGCGGCTACCTCGTCACGCCGGACCCCTCCGACCCGGCCATACAGGCGGCCTTCAAGGACGGCGCCATTCGCCAGTTCGAGCGCCACAGCCGCCTCGGCTTCGTGGAGGAGGAAGCGTTCTACGCCGAGGTGCAGAGGTTGCGAGACCTGGGCGTGAAGCGCGTCACCCTCAAGACGGGCGCCTACCCCATGCGCGAGCTGGCGATGGCAATCAAGTGGGCCTCGAACGCCAAGATCGACCTTCTGACTATCGACGGGGCCCCCGGTGGTACCGGCATGAGCCCGTGGCGCATGATGGAGGAGTGGGGTGTCCCGACGTTCTACCTCCAGTGCATGGCGAACGAGCTGCTCGAGAAGTTGGCGTCGCAGGGTGCCTACGTGCCCGACATCGCAATTGCGGGCGGGTTCTCGACCGAGGATCACGTCTTCAAGGTGCTGGCGCTTGGAGCGCCGCACACAAAGGCGGTCTGTATGGGCCGCGCGCTCATGATCCCGGGATTCGTAGGCAAGAACATCGAGGTCTGGATGAAGGAGCAGGATCTGCCGAAGTCCGTCGCGGCGTTCGGCGGGACCAAGGAAGAGATCTTCGTCACGTACGAGACCCTCAAAGCGAAGTACGGCGACGAGGTCGACAAGTTCCCGCTTGGCGCGATAGCCGTGTACACATACTCGGACAAGATCAAGGTAGGGCTGCAGCAGCTCATGAGCGGATCGCGCAACATGCGCCTGAACACGATCGCGCGCGCGGATCTCATGGCCCTCACGCGAGAGGCTTCCGAGATATCAGGCATCCCGTTCGTGACTGATGCGTATCGCGAAGAGGCGATGCGGATCATCGAGGGTTAGGCGGGCTGCACGGAGCGGAGGGTCCGGCGCTCAGACAGTCCTCACTTCAGAGGGGCGGCCGACGGGCCGCCCCTCTTAGTTGCGGAACTCGCGGCGGACCCTCCGCTCCGTGCGCCCACGCCTCCTGTCGCCCCACGCCTACTCCCCGAACTGGGCGTGGTGGAGTGCGGCGAAGGCACCGCCGGTCGCGAGAAGGTCGCGGTAGGCGCCTTCCTCGACGATGCGGCCCTCGTCCAGAACGACGATGCGGTCGGCGTCGCGGATCGTCGAGAGCCGGTGCGCGATGACGAGCGCGGTACGTTCCGTGAGCATCGCCCTGAGTCCCCGCTGGATGAGCTGTTCGGTGCGGGTGTCCACTGACGAAGTCGCCTCGTCGAGGATGAGGATCGCCGGGTCCGCGACGATCGCACGTGCGAACGCGACGAGCTGCCTCTCGCCCGTCGACAGCGACGCGCCGCGCTCGGTGACGAGAGTATCGAAACCGTCGGGCAGACGCTCGATGAACTCGAGCGCTCCTGAGATCGACGCCGCCCGCCTGAGTTCCTCATCAGTAGCGTCGGGATCTCCGTAGCGGATGTTCGCCGCGATCGAGCCGGAGAACAGGAAGGGGTCCTGCAGCACGATGCCGAAAGCGCGTCGAAGGTCGCCAAGGCCGATCTCGCGCACGTCGACACCGTCGAGGAGGACCGCGCCCGACGTCGGGTCGTAGAAGCGAGGAACCAGGTTCACGAGCGTGGTCTTGCCGGCCCCGGTCGCGCCCACGATCGCGAGTGTCTCGCCGGCGGCTACGGTGAGGTCGATGCCGTGGAGGACCTCGAGGCCGGTGCGATACGAGAAGCGTACGTCGCGCAGCTCGATGGCGCCCCTTGGGCGCGCGAACCGCAGCGGCTCATCCGGTTCGCGCACCGCGGTCGCCGTGTCGAGCAACGCGAACACGCGCTCTCCGCCCGCCAGTGCGGATTGGGTCTCGGAGTACAGCGACGAGAGCTGCGTGACGGCGTTGAAGAACTGCCGCGCGTAGTTCACGAACGCGACGACAACGCCTACGGTGATGATGTTTTGGGCCGCGGACCAGCCGCCTACAGCGGCCACGAGCGCGGTGGCGCTCGTCGAGATCACCGACAGCACCGGCGAGAAGGCTGACGACACGGTCGCCGCGCTGATATTCGCGTCGCGGTTCATCGCGTTGCGGCCCATGAACTCGGCGCGGTTGCGTTCGGTGCGGTTGAACGCCTGCGATACGCGGATCCCACCCAGCTCCTCGGCCAATGTCGCCGACACCTCGCCGATCGACTCTTGGCGACGTCGGAACGCAACGCGGGCGAGCGCGCCGAACGCGCGCGTGACAAGGAACATGAGCGGGACGGCGAGCAGGGTCGCCACGGCCAAGCGCCACTCGACGACGAGCATGAACACGAGGGTGGCGGTCAGGCCGAGGCCCGAGGAGAGCAACCTCCTGAGGCCCTGCGACAGGAACGAGTTGACCTGCTCGATGTCGTTGATGAGGCGGCTCATGAGGTCGCCCGACTCCACCCCCTCGAAGTAGCCCACGTCGAGGGTCACGATGCGGTGGAAGACGTCTGAGCGGATCGCGTAGAGAGCCTCCTGTCCCGCCGCGCCCAGCGTCAGTATCTGCATCCGCTGGGCGAACCAGCCCGCGAGCGCGACGCCCACGAGCAGCACGGACGCTGGGGTCAGCACTCGCCAGTCACCAGTGCCCGCGTTCTCGAGTGCGATGTCGATGAGCCGGCCCGTCAGTGCCGGGGCGGCGGCGATGCATCCGGACGACACGACGAGCCACGCCAGACCCACGACGACCTGGCCGACGTGAGGGCGCAGGTAGGCGATCAGCCGTGATGCGACCGCCCACGAGGACGCCGGGCGTTCGTTCTTCGCGAGCTGCTTGAGCGACGGTCCCGGCCCGTGCATCAAGCGCCACCACCTTCGCCGATGCCGCACGCTCCGGTGTCGAGGGTGTCGCCGGTGTCGAGCACGAGCTGGCTCGCGGCTATCTCCGCGTAGAGACACGAGCGTTCGAGAAGCTCCTCATGTGTGCCGCTGTCGGCGATCCGCCCCTCGTGAAGCACGACGACGAGGTCGGCCTCTCGGGCAGTGGAGAGCCGTTGCGCCACTATGAAGGCGGTACGGCCGCGCATGAGCTCGTCGAGTTGCGCACGGATGGCGGCCTCTGTCTCCGAGTCGACCGCAGACGTGGAGTCGTCCATGACGAGCACGCGCGGGTCGATGAGTACGGCCCGGGCGATCGCGATGCGCTGCCGCTGGCCACCGGAGAGCTTGACGCCGCGTTCGCCGACGCGCGTCTCGTAACCTTCCGGGAACGCCGCGATGAAATCGTGGGCCTGCGCTGAGCGCGCCGCCAGCTCGATCTCGCTGAGAGTCGCGTCCGGCCGCCCGTACGCGATGTTCTCCCGGATCGTGCCGCTGAACAGTACGGAGTCCTGCATCACGAAGCCGATCTGCCCGCGTATCGAGGCGAGGGTAGCGTCGCGCACGTCGACGCCGTCGAGAAGCACCGCGCCCGAGCTGACGTCGTAGAAGCGTGGTATCAGGTTGACGAGCGTGGTCTTGCCCGAGCCCGTACCTCCAACGACTGCTACGGTCGTGTTCGGCTCGACGTCCAAGTCGACGCCCTCGAGTATCTCGCGCTCGGCACCGGGGTACCGGAAGTGCACGTCGCGCAGCGTGACGCGTCCGCTGAGCGCCCCGAGTTCGACGGCGCCGGGCTTCTCGGACACGTCCTCCGGTGTGTCGAGAACCTCGAAGAGCCGTTCTGCGCTCGCGCCAGCGCGGGCGATCGCCTGGGCGCCGAACCCGATGATGAACAGCGGCTGAAGCAGCAGGAAGAGGTAGGCGGTGAAGGCGACCAGTTCACCCACGGTCAGTGTTCCGGCGACGATTCGCACAGCTCCCGCCCAGGTCACGATCGCAACGCCGATGGTCCCTACGCCGAAGAGCAGCGGGAACGCGTTGGCGACGACTCGTCGCACCTCGAGACCCTGGGCCAGGAGGGTGCTGTTCGCTGTGTCGTAGCGATCGGTTTCGAGATCCTCGCGCGCGAAGGCGCGTACGACACGCGCGCCCGCGACGTTCTCCTGAAGGATCGTGTTGAGCGCAGCGAGCCGCACCTGAAACTCCTTGAACATGGGTCCAAGACGACGGACGAACAGCAGCAACACCACCGCGGTCGCCGGGATCACAACGAGCGCGGCCGTGGCGAGGGTCGGATCGAGCCGGAGCAGGAAAGTGACCGCGCCGATGAGCAGGATCAGGGCGGACACTGTCTGCACGAGGCCGCCACCCACGAAGTCGCGCACAAGGTCCACGTCGCTCGTGACGCGCGTGATGAGCTGTCCGGCCTGCGCCTTGTCGTGGTAGGAGAACGAGAGTCGCTGCAGCTTGTCGAAGATCGCGTTTCGCATCTCGAACGCCGCGCCGTGGCTCGCCCGCGCGGAGAAGTAGCCTTGGAGGAAGCTCGCGACGCCGCCGGTCACGGCGAGTCCCACGAGCATCAGAGCGCTTGAGAGGATCACGGTACGGTCTTGTCCAGCGATGCCAACATCGATGAGGCGGCGCAGGACCTGCGGGCTCAGGAGGTCGGCGAGGGACGAAGCGAGTACGGTGAGAACGCCGAGGGCGGCCCACCCGGCGTATGAGCGCATGAAGCGCAGGGCTCGAACGAGCGACATCGACACTGGCGTACCTGTGCCCTCGGATCGGTGTTGCCTCACGGTCGCGACCGGTTGAACACGGCCCGGGACGGCCGCGAGGGGATTCTACCCGAGTGGTGTCTCGTGACGCGGAACGGCCCGGCGGCGACGCCTGGCCGTTCCGCGTGAGGGAGAAGAGGGAGGCCGCGGGGTGCCCTGCGAGGGGATCTCAGCGCCTGAGCACTGCTGCCATGCGGTCGTACTCTTCGGCCGTGATGCGGCCGCGCGCGTAGCGGCTTGCCAGGATGCGCTCGGCTTCGTCAGTAGGCGAAGACGGGACGCGGCGCGTGGTGCAGACTGGTGCGCGGCGGCCGTTGACGGCCACGAAGACGCCTGCGATACCCGCAACGGCCAGCGCGACGATCAGCTCCATTGGTGCGACCTCTCTGCGTTCGTCCGGCTCACCCGTGGCGTCGGGTCTGCCGATGTAGACCAGTGTGCCCTTCTCGCGCGAAGCTGCCGTGTCGCGGGGGTGGAGATGGTATGGAAGCGCGCGGCAGGCAGGGTATGCTGTCATTGAGCGGGCGTGGAGGATGCGAATGCCGGACGATGGCGAGCACGTGACCGACGGCATCGTCGGTCACGAGGATCAGGAAGACGAAGAGGAGCGCCGACGGGCCGCATGGCTCCCGTGGATAACGCTGCTCGTGGTGCTGCTCCTCGTCGCATGGCTCATCTGGCGCTACGCCGGCCTCGGATCTGCGCCTGACGTGGACGACGCGCGTGTCCGCGTCACGCAGGTGACCGTGCCGGACGTGGTCGGTCTCAGAAATCGTCAGGCCGTGAAGGTGCTGACCGCGGCGGGCCTGCAGGTCGAGCGTGAGACGTCACTCGACGTTGTTGCGGCACCGGACACGGTCGTGTCGCAGGATCCCGGCGAGGGGTCGCGCGTGGCGGCGGGATCCACAGTACTGATCACGGTGTCGGTCAGGCCGGATCTCGTCCTCCGCGCAGAGGACGAGGCTGATAACGCCTTGCGCGTGCCCAGCGTCGTGGGGGACACACTTGCGGAGGCGCTTGCACTTCTCGAGGCCGACGGGTTCGCCGTGTCGGTCTCGGAAGTCTACTCGGGAAGCGTGCCCGCCGGGAGCGTGGTTGACCAGACGCCGGCCGGAGGCACTGCGGCCAAGCGAGGAGACGCGGTGGGAATCGTGGTCTCCAAAGGTCGCACGCGGCCCGCTAGCATTCGCGTGCCCGACGTTGACGGCCTGACCAGGGAAGAGGCGATGAGGCGCATTCGCGCGTCAGGACTCGAGCCGCGCGTCATGTACCAGCCGATGCAGTCGAGTGTGGGTCGTGTGTACCAGCAATCGCCGTCACCAGGCACCATGGTGACCGCGGATCGCTACGTCTTCATCCTCGTGGGCGCGCGTCCCTAACGCACGCCGCGGTGCTGGCGCCGCCCTTGCGCCAGGCGCGCGGGGACTGCTCGCTCAGCGGCGCGTGGGCTACACTGTCCGCATGGAGTACGTCTACGACTATCCGCGCCCGTCGCTGTGCTGTGACACCGTTGTGTGCTGTGGCCCGGCCGATGCGCGCAAGGTCCTGCTCGTGCGGCGAGGGAGCGAGCCGTTCAAGGGGTGCTGGGCCCTCCCTGGCGGCTTCGTGGACGAGGGCGAGCGACCCGTGGAGGCCGCGCGTCGCGAGCTCGCCGAGGAAACAGGCGTCATATGGGAGGGTCCGATGGTCCCAATCGGTGCCTTTGCCGATCCCGGACGCGACCCGCGAGGCTGGACGGTCTCAGCGGCGTATCTGGCGGACCTCGGGCTCGATCGAGCGCTTGTCGTGCCGGGCGATGACGCCGCGGAGGCGCGGTGGTTCTTCGCGGACAAGCTGCCCGAACCGCTCGCGTTCGACCACAGCGAGATGGTCGCCGCAGCGCTGTGGCGACTGCACTGCCTGTAGGGAGCGCGGCGACGACGGCAGACGGATCCCTGTGAAGGGGCGCGTCCCATTCGCCGCTTTCAGGAGGGTCGGGTATGGCGAAGACCTACGAAGAGATCAACGCGCGCATCGTGAGCGGCGAAGCCGTGGTGCTCACTGCCGAGGAGTTCGGCGAGCTGGCGGCCGACGTCGGCGTCAAGAAGGCGGCCAAGACCGTCGATGTCGTTACCACGGGGACGTTCGGACCGATGTGCTCGAGCGGTGTCATGTTGAACTTCGGCCACAGCGACCCGCCCATCAAGATGGGGGAGATCACGCTGAACGACGTGCCCGCAAGCGGCGGGTTGGCGGCCGTCGACACCTACCTGGGCGTGACCGAGCCGTCGCGGACGCGCGGCATCGAGTACGGTGGCGCGCACGTCATCGAGGACCTCATCCGCGGCCACGCCGTCCGGCTCAAGGCTGCCGGACCGGGCACGGACTGCTACCCGCGCACGGAGATCGACACGTGGGTCACGCTCGAGGACATCAACCAGGCTTACTTCTTCAACCCGCGCAACGCCTACCAGAACTACGCGGTGGCTGTGAACTCGAGCGACCGGACGCTCTTCACCTACCTCGGTCCGCTGCACGCACGTCTCGGCAACGCGACGTTCTGCTCAGGGGGAGCGCTATCGCCGCTGCTGAACGACCCAACGTATCGGACGATCGGTGTCGGGACCCGCTGTTTCGTCGCGGGCGCTCCTGGATTCGTCGCCTGGGAGGGTACGCAGCACAATCCGAACCAGGAGCGCGACGAGTACGGAGTCCCGGTGAAGCCCGCTGGCACGATCGCGGTCATCGCGGACCTGAAGCAGGCGCGGCGCGAGTACTATGCCGCAGCGACGATGACCAACTACGGTGTCTCGAGCTTCATGGGCATCGGCGTCCCGATCCCGGTGCTCGACGATGACCTCGCTGCTACGCTCGCGCTCACGGACGCCGACATCTCAGCGACCGTCTTCGACTACGGTGTCGCGCGCCGCGCGCGCCCCGCGCTCGGGAGCGTCACGTACGCCGAGCTCCGGAGCGGTCAGATCGAGGTAGAGGGAAAGAAGGTGCCCGCAGGCCCCGTCTCCTCGCTCGACGTGGCGCGCCGCATCGCGGCCGAGCTCAAGACCTGGGTCGCCGAGCGTGGATTCACGCTCAACGCACCGCTGCAGTTGCTGCCGCAACCCGGTGACCAGACCACGAAGCCGCTCGAGGTGCGCACGAGGGAGGAGATCTGACGTGGCCAGGAAGCGGCTCGATCTCACGTTTCCCCCGCGGCAGTCCCTCAAGCCGGTCGTCTACCACCTCGTCAAGGACTTCGACATCGTGCCGAACATCCTGCGCGCGCAGATTCAACCGGGCCAGGAGGGGCGCATGCTCGTCGAAGTGAGCGGCGGCAAGGACGCGCTGCGCGACGCCATGCTGTTCCTCGAATCGCAGGGACTCGTGGTGCATGAGGCGGCGAGCGACATCCATCTTGACGAAGAGGCGTGCGTGACGTGCGGACTCTGCACCGCTGTGTGCGGCCCGCGTGCGCTGTCGATGTCGGGGGAGACGCTCGTGTTCGACAAGGACCGCTGCGTCTACTGCGAGGCGTGCGTCGTGGCCTGTCCGCGGCGCGCGGTCGCGCTGGAGTTCTGAAGACGCCCCGGGCATCGCGAGAGAGGAAGGACGCGTGCACTTCGGCTACGAACGTATGTGGACGTTCGCGTTCGTGCAACTCGGCTTCGTCGTGACGATGCTCGGTGGGCTCGCTTTCACCGGTGCGTTCGTCGTTGGAGCGCGCCGCGGGGGGCGGGCGGCGCTCAAGTACACGCGGGGCTGTTCGCTCGCGTTCGCGGTCGCGCTTGGGGCATGCGTCGCCTATGGGGTCGCGACCGGCGAGTGGGGGGCGTTCACCGACGCGTACGGTGCCGGTCCGCTTGTGGAGATGGGCGTGCTGGGCTTCATGTGGGTCGTGGCGATGTGGATCATGGCTACGAGTTACTCCGTGGGCCGGGCCAGGGGCGACGAGATTGCCGCCGACGGACGTGCGCAAGGCGACGAAGGGAAGGCGGGCGGCAGCGATGCCTGACATCATGCGACGGCTCGGGCGCCGGATGCTCGTGCTCGACGGCGCTATGGGCACGATGCTGCAACGGGCCGGGATGATGCCAGGGACGAGCCCAGAGCTCCTGAACGTGCAGGCGCAGGAGATGGTGGAGCAGGTGCTCAACTACTACAAGCTCGCCGGCTCCGACTGCGCCATCACGAACACATTCGGCGGTACCGCCCCCAAGCTCGCCGAGTTCGGGCTCGCCGACCGCGTCGAGGAGCTGAACCGGGCCGCCGTTGGCAGCGCGAAGCGTCACGGTGCCGCTCACGTGCTTGGCGACCTCGGTCCCACCGGGCTCGTCATGGAGCCGCTGGGTGCTGCGACCTTCGACGAGGTGTTCGCCGCCTTCGCCGAACAGGCCGCGGCTCTCGCCGCCGAGGGACCCGACGCGCTGTTCTTCGAGACGTTCACCGACATCTCGGAGGTGCGCTGCGGCGTGCTGGCCGCGAAGAGCGTGACGGATCTGCCGGTGTTCGCGAGCGTGACCTTCGGGCTCTCCGGGTGCATGGACCTGTCCGGCACCGATCCTGAGACGGCGGCTATCGTCCTCGAGGCGGCCGGCGCCGACGCGGTGGGGCTGAACTGCGGACTTGGCCCCGAGCAGATGCTGCCGCTCGTCGAGCGCATGGTCTCGGCGACGACGCTGCCGGTGATCGTGCAGCCCAACGCCGGGATGCCCACGCTCGACGGCGAGGGTCGCACGGTCTTTCCGGGCACGCCGGACGAGATGGGCGCGTTCGCCGAGGCCGCGATGCGGGCGGGCGCCGCAGCCGTAGGGTCCTGCTGCGGCTCGTCACCTTCGTTCACGGGTGCGATCGCTGACGCGATCTCTGAGCGCGACTGCGTCGAGGTCACCGGACGCGGCTTCGCGGGCGCTACGGTCGTCGCCGGTCCGCGCGGGTACGTGACACTCGGCCGCCGTGCGCCGTTGCGGGTCATCGGCGAGCGCATCAACCCCACCGGCAAGCCGGAGCTCAAAGCCTCTCTGCTCGCAGGCTCGATGAGCGTTGTGCGCGCCTACGCCGCCGAACAGGCCGCAGCCGGCGCTGACCTGCTCGACGTCAACGTGGGAGCGGCGGGTGTCGATGCGTCCGAGGTTCTGCCGGCGGCGGTGCGAGCGGCTACTGCCACGACCGATCTGCCGCTCGTCTTTGACACCACCGATACTCGCGCGCTCGAGGAGGCGCTGAGGACCTATCCCGGCAAGGCGCTTGTCAACAGCGTGAACGGAGGGAACGAGTCGCTTGCGGGCGTGCTGCCGCTCGTCGCCCGGTACGGTGCGGCGGTCGTCGCGCTCGCGCTCGACGACGACGGCATCCCGCACGACGCGGAGGGGCGCATGGCGATCGTCGGGCGCATACGCGACGCTGCGCGGGCGGCGGGCGTTCACGAGCGCGACCTCGTGGTAGACGCGCTCGTCATGACCGCCGCGACTGACGAGAACGCTCCGGCGACGACGATCGAGGTCACCCGTCGCGCGCGCGAGGCCGGCCTGACGACGGTCCTCGGCGTGAGCAACGTGAGCCACGGACTCCCGGACCGGCCTCTGCTCAACGCCGCGTTCCTCGGGGCAGGGGCCGCAGCCGGTCTGGACGCCGCTATCGCGAACCCGAACGACCACGTGGTGATGGAGGCGGTGCGTCTCGCCAACCAGGTGCGCTCTGCTGGCGTGGATGCCGATGCGCACGGTGTGGCGTGGCCCGCGTGGCAGACGGCGTACGAGGCGGCGATGCGGCGTGCCGCGGCGGGCACAGACGTCGCCGAGAGTGGTGCCGACGGCACGCCGGACGGCGCCTCCGCGCAGGCCGACCCGCGCGACGCGCTCGAAGCCGCCGTCCTGCGCGGAGACGCCGAGACCGCGCCCGCGCTCGCGGACGCGGTCATCGCCGCCGGGGTGCGGCCCGAGGACGTGATCGGTGCCGTGCTTACGCCGGCGATCCAGCGCCTCGGTGACGCATACGGTCGCGGCGAGGTCTTCCTGCCGCAGCTGATGGTCGCGGCCGACGCGATGAAGGCCGCTGTGGCGCGGGTGCGCGAGCACCTGCCCGATGACGCGTCGGTTTCGGCGGGCCGGGTCGTGTTCGCCACCGTGAAGGGCGACATACACTCGATAGGCAAGGACATATGCGTCTCGCTTCTGGAGAGCCAGGGATTCGACGTGGACGACCTAGGGGTGGACGTCGAGCCGGGTGTCGTGGTCGCGGCGAGTGAGCCGGCTGACGCCGTGTGCCTGTCCGCGCTCATGACCACCACGCTGCCCGCGATGCGCGATACCGTCCATGCGTTGCGCGAGGCCCGTTCGGACGTACCTGTCTTCGTTGGCGGTGCTGTCGTCACCGGCGAGTGGGCCGCGCAGGTGGGGGCCGGGTACGCCGCGGACGCTCCGGGTTGTGTCGAGGCGGTCCGGGCAGTACTCGGCGGGTAGGGTTTCCGAGCGCCCGCATGCGTCGCTTGACGTCCGTCTCCGTGGTTTGCCGCGTGGCTTCGGGAACAGGTATCGTGGCGAGACCTCGCGCGCGGAGCGTGCGGCCGAAGTACTCGGAGGCATGATCGATGATCATCACGAAGCCACGCGACTGGGCGAGAATCCGGGCGAACCTGGAGTCTATCTCGGCCAGGCGTGTCTTTCTTGTGGGATGCGGGCAGTGCGCGACGGTCGCCAAGACCG
The DNA here is from genome assembly GCA_037445775.1 of Actinomycetota bacterium. Taxonomy (GTDB): domain Bacteria; phylum Actinomycetota; class Coriobacteriia; order Anaerosomatales; family PHET01; genus JBBUX01. The sequence goes on along the minus strand of JBBIJX010000001.1, from coordinate 59,371 downwards.
GTGGCGAACGTGAGCTCATCGAAGCCGCGGCACGGCTTGAGGAGGACGGCTACGCGGTCACCGGCTGGGCGGTGGGCGAAGTCGCATGCCATCTCGGTGGCACCAAGCTCGAAGCGCGCAAGCGCGTAGGAGAGATCGAGGCGGCAGACGCGCTCGTCGTGCTGTCGTGCGGGGCGGGCGTCCAAACCGTTGCAGACAGCGTCGACAAGCCCGTCTTCCCCGGGCTTGAGAGCGCGTTTCTGGGAAACGTCATCCGCGCCGGCATCTTCGAGGAGCGATGCCAGACGTGCGGCGAGTGCGTGCTCGACCTGTCGGCCGGCATCTGCCCCGTGACGACGTGTCCGAAGGGGCTTCTGAACGGCCCGTGTGGCGGCATGTGGGACGGGAAGTGCGAAGTTCTTGCTGACCGCGAGTGTACACACGTCCGGATACGGCGTCGCCTTGCCAAGCAGGGCCGTCCCGTTCCCGGAGCGGTGCCGCCGAAGGACTATTCGGCCAAGCTCAAGCCGGGTGCGCTTGATCTGCGCGAGAAAGCACGGGGCCGCGCGTGAGCAAGCTTGCGGACGCGCTCAATCTCGGTGAGTTCGTCATCACGGGCGAGGTCGGCCCGCCGCACGGGACCGACCTGTCCGCGATGCTCGCAAGCGTGGAGCGGCTCGCCCCGTACTGCCACGCCATCAACGTCACGGACAACCAGGGGGCGACGCTGCATGTGAGCTCGCTTGCGGCGTCCCGAGCGGTGCTCGACGTCGGCTCCGAGCCGATCCTCCAGCAGACGTGCCGGGATCGAAACCGCCTCGCGCTGCAGAGCGACCTGCTTGCGGCCTCGACCCTTGGGCTCGAGAACGTGCTGATCGTGACCGGCGACGATCCGCGCTGTGGTGACCACCCGAAGGCGAAGGGAGTCTTCGACATCGACTCGACGCAGCTCCTCGCCGTGGCGTCCGGCTTGAACGACGGGGTGGACATGAACGGGACGCCGATCGACGGGAGCACCAACCTCTTCATCGGCGCCGCGGCCTTCCCCGAGGCCGAGCCGTGGGACGTCGCCCGCGAGCGTGCGCTGCAGAAGATCGCGGCGGGCGCCGTGTTCTTCCAGACGCAGGCGGTAATGGACGTCGATGTCTTCACGGAGCATGCGACTGAGCTTCGGGAGGCGGGGGCGAAGGTGATCGCTGGTGTGCTGCTGCTCAAGAGCCCGCGTGTCATCCGCTTCATCAACGAGCGGCTCGCGGGGCTCATGGTGCCGGAGGCGATCGCGCGGCGCATCGAGGACGCGGTCGATCCGCTCGAGGAGGCGATCGTGCTCGCGACCGAGCAGGTTGAGTCGCTCAGGGGCGCCGTCGACGGCGTGCACATCATGCCGCTCGGCAACGACGAGGCCTTCGTTCGAGTAGTCGAGGGCGCCGGACTCGTCTAGACGGCCGGTTCGATGGTTAGGAGAAATCTCATGCGTATCGCGGTGCTCGGCGGCGGACCGGGCGGCTACGCGGCCGCCTTCGAGGCGGCACGGCTCGGGGCCGACGTCGTGCTCGTCGAGCGCGACCGCCTGGGCGGCACGTGTCTTAACTGGGGGTGCATCCCCACCAAGACGATCCTGCGCTCCGCGCACATCGTCGCCGACACGCGCCACGCCCGTGAGTTCGGCCTCACTGCGGCGGTCGCGAGCGTCGGTATCGACGCGCTGCGGGCGCGCAAGGAGTGGGTCGTCGACGAGCTGGTCGGTCAGGTCGAGAGCACCGCGAAGCGGCTCAAGGTCGACGTAGTCTACGGGCACGGCCGTCTCGCATCCCCTCGCAGCCTTGAGGTCACACTCGATGACGGCAGCGTGCGGACCGTCGAGGCCGACGCGATCATCCTTGCCACCGGCTCGATCGTCTTCCGTCTGCCGAACATCGATCACGAACTCGACGGTGTTTGGACTAGCGACGACGCCGTAGGGCTCGCCGACATCCCGCACGAGATCATCATCATCGGCGGCGGCGTGATCGGGCTCGAGTTCGCCTGTGCGTACGCCGCGTTCGGTTCCCGCGTCGCCGTCATCGAGCTCATGGAGCAGGTGCTGCCCGGCAACGACAAGCGTGTGGTGCGGCTCGTACAATCCAAGCTCGAGGAGATGGGCGTCGAGTTCCACCTGGGCGACGCAGTCGAGAGCGTCGAACGGCTGGAGGGCGGCCGCATGCGTGCGACGCTGCGTTCAGGAGGCATCTTCGAGGCCGATGTCGTCATGAGCGCGGTTGGTCGCGTGCCGAACTCAGCGGGTCTCGGGTTCGAGGAAGCAGGCGTCGAGTTCGACCGGCGTGCCGTGAAGGTCGACGAGCACTTCCGGACGAGCGTGGGGGGCGTGTGGGCGATCGGTGACCTCATCGGCGGCCTGATGCTCGCGCACGTAGCCGAGGAGGAGGGCGTCGCCGCGGCACGCAACGCCGTCGCCGAGCTGTCGGGCTCTGAGGCCGCCGAGACGGTGTGCCTCGACTGCGTCCCGGCGTGCGTCTACACCTTCCCGGAGGTCGCGGTCGTCGGATCGAGCCGCGAGAGCGCCAAGGAGCGCGGGGTCGACGCGGTCCAGGCGGTGGCCAAGTTCGCCGCCAACGGCAAGGCTCTCGGCGAGGGCGAGGGCGACGGGTTCGTCCAGATCGTTGCCGAGAAGGGCACCGGACGCATCGTGGGCTGTCAGATCGTCGGACCCCATGCGGTCGAGATAATCCACGAGGTCGCCGTTGCGATGCGTCACGGGGTCACGGTGGGCGAACTCGCCGAAACGGTCCATGCCCACCCCTCTGTGAGTGAGGTCGTCCGGTTCGCCGCTCTTGACGCCTCGACCAAGGTCTGAAGCGCCGTGCCTCACCTCCCGTCCCAGACCGGCGCGCACCGCAAGCCACCGTGGCTGCGGCGCCCGCTCGCGCATACCGGCGCCGTTCGCGTCGACGGCCTGCTCGACGAACTCGAGCTGCACACCGTCTGCGAATCAGCCCGATGTCCCAACCGGGGCGAGTGTTTCGGCGACAGCACGGCGACGTTCCTCATCCTGGGGGACGCGTGCACGCGCGACTGCCGGTTCTGCGCGATAGAGGCGCGAAGCCCAGAGCCGCCCGATCCCGGCGAACCCGGGAGGGTCGCCGATGCCGCGGTGCGGCTCGGCCTGGCGCACGTTGTCGTCACGATGGTGACACGCGACGATCTGCCCGACGGTGGCGCATCTCACGTCGTCGCCGTCATCGAAGCGGTGCGTGCGACTCACCGGGATGCGAGCGTCGAGGTCCTTACGAGCGACTTCGGCGGCGACCTTGGGGCGGTCGCCACTGTCGTGCGCGCGCGCCCGGACGTCTTCAACCACAACGTCGAGACGGTGCCGCGCCTCTACGCGGACGTGCGCTCGGGCGCTGACTACGAGCGAAGCATCGCCGTGCTTGAACACGCCGGTCGCATCGAGCCTGATGTTCCCGTGAAGTCCGGGCTCATGCTCGGACTCGGCGAGGAGTACGACGAGATCATCGATGTCATGGCGGATCTGCGGGCGGCTGGCGTCACGATGCTGACGCTTGGGCAGTACCTGCGCCCGAGTGCCGCGCACCTGCCGGTCGCGGCCTTCGTTGAGCCGGAGCGCTTCGAGGCGCTCGCCGAAGAGGCGTACCGCCTCGGCTTCACCGCTGTGGCTAGTGCGCCGTACGTGCGGTCGAGCTACCATGCGGCGGACCTAGCCGCTCGCGTCTGAGCTACACCGCGGACACGAGGTCGCGGCGGCCTACGTGACGGGTGCGAACGCCGAGGCGGCCTACGTGACGGGTGCGAACGCCTGGCGCGGCTCGCTCGCGCGGTCGCGTCCCGCCTCCTTCGCGTCGTAGAGGGAGCGGTCGGCCGCAGCGATGACTGTCTCGGCCTCTATCGAGCTGCCGCCGCCCACCCATGCGCCGCCGATGCTCACGCTGAGGCGGACGATGGTGTCATCGACCGTGACCGGCGTCTCGCGCACACGCTCCAGCAGACGCTCCATCACCTGGATCAACTCCGGTCCACCGGTCTCAGGTGCGAGCAGCAGGAACTCGTCACCGCCGAAGCGCCCGATGATGTCTGAGCCCCGCGCGCCTCGCCTGAGTGACGCCGCGACGACGCGCAGCACCTCGTCGCCGGTCACGTGGCCGTACCTGTCGTTGACCGTCTTGAAGTCGTCGACGTCGATGAGCACGACGCCCACCGGGCGGACGTACCTTGTCGACCATGCGAGCCACTGGCTGAGGTGAGCGAGCACGCCGCGCCGGTTGTACAACCCGGTGAGCTGGTCTTTGACGGAGAGGTCGACGAAGCGCTGAAGATCGCGGTTCGCCCGCAGCAGCATGCGGGCTAGGAAGACCGCGGAGCCGTCAGTTGAGTGGTGCTGCTCGATGGCCTTCGCAAGGCGGGCGACGTGGCGCGCGTAGGAGTCGCGCCGGTCGGGTTGACCGCCGGGACCCATCACGTCGGCGAGCTCGCCGAAGATGGGATTCAGCATGAAGAACTCGAGGCGGGCGGCGAGATCGAGCATCTGATCGCAGTCGAGTGCGGCGAGATCGCTAGGCATGATGGTGCCGATGGTGGACTTGACCTCATCGAGTTCGTCGAGGAGCTCGTGTTCGTCAACGATATCGGGGACGAGTCCGGTCTCCCATGCCTCGAGGAGGTCCGACCACCACTCGACGTGGCGCAGCTCCTCCTTCGCCAGCTGCGCGAAGACGGTAGACAACTCCTCGCTGTCGCACGACTTGGCCATGACCTGGTATGCCTCGTGAGCGGTTCGGTCCAACTCCACGCAGCGCTCGAGGATCTCGCGCACGATGTGCCCCTTCCCGATGCGGTGGTCCCTATGGGCGTTATTCCCCTGTGACGCCGTCAACCCCTCGCGGGATCACGGGGTGCCTGCGTCGGAACGTGCGGCTATACTCCTCGCTGCCGCATCCGCGCGTCAGCCCGAGGAGGCGTCTGTGGCATGGGAGCCTCGCACATACCGGGCGGCAACCCGCCCCTTTGGACTCGATGCGTTCCGTGTGATCGCTGCCGAGACGGACCTCCTGATCCACGCGGCGTGTGACGTGGCCGAGGCCAGCGCGTGTGTTGTGATGCGGCTCCGCCGTGAGCTAGAGTCCTACCTCGCGAGCCATCCGCGCTTCGGCGAGGCGCACGTCCCGGTGCCGGTAGAAGCGGGTGCCCCGGGAATCGCGCGCGACCTCGCACGCGCAGCTGCGTCCGCGGGTGTCGGGCCGATGGCCGGCGTGGCCGGCGCCTTCGCCGAGGCCGTCGCGCGCGAGATCGAGCCGCTCTCAGCGGAGGTGATCGTCGAGAACGGCGGCGATATCTACCTGATGGGTTCGGTAGAGCGCGTCGTGGCGCTGTGGGCAGGGCCCGATGCGCCGTACATCGGACTGCGCGTAGGACCCGAGCGACTGCCGTGCGCCGTGGCGACGTCCAGTGGCACGATCGGTCCCTCCGTGAGCTACGGCCGTGCTAACGCGGCGACTTGCATCGCTGTCAGCGGAGCGCTCGCCGACGCAGCGGCGAGCGCGGTCGGTAACCGCATCCGTGTCGCCGCAGACCTTGATGGTGCGCTCGCCGCGGGCCGGGCGATCGATGGCGTGGATGGCATCGTCGCCGTTGTCGACGGAGCGGTCGCCGCATGGGGAGCCGTCGAGTTAGTTCCCTTGGGGTCCGCTTCGAAGTGAGTGACAGAACTCCCCGATTCCACGACTTCGGCGGCGCCGCGGCGATACAATACGAGACGGCAAAGGCGAGCGTGAGAGCATACGACGACGAGGGGGTTGCTCGTGGACAGCATCGACGAGCTCGACATATACGAGGCCGAGAAGCGCCTCGCCTTATACAACGAGTACCGTGACGCGATCCGCGTGTTCGCGTTCTACGTCGAGACCGAGCTGCGCGCCTACCTGAGCAACGAGGTCGACGTGGAGCCGGTCCAGGGGCCAGGCGGCGTCTTCTTCAAGGTGACGCTCACGGACGCGTGGATCTACGAGGCCGAACGCCCACAGCGCTTCGTGCCCGAGGTGGTCATCTACGAGGTGGGTCCGGTGCACGTCCAGCGACTGCGCGGCGACGAGGAGTAGGGCGGATGGCCGACGTGCCGCGAGAGCGCGGTGCGGCGCAGGCCCGCGCCCGGGAACTCCGGCGCGAGATCGAGCGTCACGCGCGCCTCTACTACGCACTCGACGCGCCTGAGATCAGTGACGCGGCGTACGACTCGCTCATGCGCGAGCTCGAGGCGATCGAAGCCGCGCACCCCGACCTGGTGACGTCGGATTCACCTTCGCAGCGCGTGGGTGCGCCGCCGGGCGAGTTGTTCGCCCCGGTCGCGCACGCGACGCGCATGTACTCACTCGACAACGCGATGGACCTGGACGAGCTGGACGCATGGCTGGCGCGCATCGCCGATGCGGTGGGCGACAGGGAGTGTCCGTTCGTGTGCGAGCTCAAGATCGACGGCTCGTCGATAGCGCTCACCTATCGTGACGGCGCGCTCGTGCGCGCGGCGACACGAGGCGACGGGCGAGTCGGCGAGGACGTCACGGCGAACGTCCGGACGATACGCGATGTGCCGCTTCGGCTTGCGGACGGTATCGAGGCTATCGATGTCGAAGTGCGCGGCGAGGTCTACCTTCCCAAGGCGAGCTTCGCCCGTCTGAACTCCGAGCAGGACGAGGCAGGCGCCGTGCCGTTCGCCAACCCCCGCAACGCGGCCGCAGGCTCGCTCAGGCAGAAGGAGCCGGCCGTCACCGCCGCGCGCGACCTCGCCACTTTCATGTATGCGGTCGCTTCGCCCGAGGCGCTCGGGCTAGCGTCGCAGTCGGAGACGCTCTCGCTGCTGCGGCGCGCCGGGTTCCACGTCAACCCGGATGTGATGGCGTGCGCGGACGCGCGGGCGGTGCGTGCGTACTGTGAGGACGCGCTCGGCCGCAGGGACACGCTGCCGTACGAGATCGACGGTGTCGTCGTCAAGGTCGACTCGGTGGCGCTACAGGCTGAGCTCGGTCATACGAGCAAAGCGCCCCGGTGGGCGATCGCCTACAAGTTCCCCCCCGAAGAAGTGACCACCGTCTTACGCGAGATCCGCGTCCAGGTGGGCCGCACCGGCGTCCTTACTCCGCTCGCGGAGTTCGATCCCGTCACGGTCGCGGGTTCTACGATCGCGCGCGCGACGCTGCACAACGCCGACGAGATCGCTCGTAAGGGCCTGCTCGTGGGCGACACGATCATCGTGCGCAAGGCGGGCGATGTGATACCGGAGGTCGTCGCTTCGGTTCCCGGTGTGCGTGACGGCTCCGAGCGCGCGTTCAGCATGCCCGAGGCTTGCCCGGGCTGCGGCGGACCGGTGTGGCGCGAAGCGGGAGAGGTCGCTGTGCGCTGCACGAACGTGGCGTGTCCGGCGCAGCGCATCGAGCGGTTGCTGCACTGGGTCAGTCGCGGCGCGGCCGACATCGAGGGTCTGGGTGAGGAGCTCGTGCGCCGTCTCGTCGAGACGGGGATGGTGCGCGACGTCGCGGACTTCTACACACTCAAAGAAGCCGACCTCGCCTCGCTCGACACGGGCCGCGTCAAGCTGGACGGCGAGCCGGTGCTGCTCGGCGGGACGCTGGCGGCCAAGATCGTCGCGAGCATCGAGGCGTCGCGGTCGCGTCCGTTCGCGCGACTCCTCTTTGGATTGGGCGTCCGTCACGTGGGTGTCACGGTCGCCGAGGCACTGGCCGGTGCGTTCGCCCGTATCGATGCCATTCAGAGCGCATCGCTCGAGGCGCTCGCCTCGGTGGACGGCGTCGGGCCCAAGATCGCGTCGAGTGCGCGCGCCTTTCTCGACAACCCCGACAACGTGGCTGTGCTCGAACGCTTGCAGGCCGCCGGTGTCGTGTTCGAGACGCAGGTGGGAACACCAGCGCTTCCTCAGACGCTCACGGGTCTCACCTTCGTGCTCACGGGTGCGCTGGAACGCATGACGCGTGACGAGGCGGCGGCGGCGCTCAAGGAGCGTGGCGCACGAGTGGCGAGCAGTGTGTCGAGCAAGACGTCGTTCGTAGTCGCGGGCGACGCCGCCGGCTCAAAGCTCGACCGGGCGCGCCAGCTCGGGGTCGCCGTTCTCGACGAAGCGGACCTGGAGCGTATCGTCGCGACGGGTGAGCCGCCCGCCTCCCGAGCGTGAGATCCGGGCGGCAACACCCCGCGATCGATCCGGACCGATGCGACCGGTGCGGGCGGTGCGTGGCCGCCTGCCGCCAGGGCGCCTTGCGTGTGGGCGGCGGATACATCTACGTCGACACGAGTTCGTGTGACGCGTGTTCGGCATGCGCGGACGCGTGCGAGCGGCGGGCGATCAGCATCACGTCGGCGCGGGAAGCGGCGGACGGTGCCGAAGGCCGCGTCGTATGGACTCTGCGCGACGCCGCCGTCGTGCTCGCGGTCATGTCCGCCTCGCTCGTCGCGACGCGGCTCCTCATGACGTCGGATGCCGTGGTGGCGATGGTTCCGGAAGCCCGGGCCCTGCTGCGATCTGCGACGCTCGTTGCGTTCTTCGCAATCCAGTTGCTCACGGTGACCACGCTAGCGCGGCTACGCGGCACGAGCCTCGTGCGCGCGTTCGGACTTCGGCGGCTGAGGCGGCGGATGTCGTACGTGGCGACGACCGTGGCGTTCGTGATCGTGCTCTTGATAGTGACGCGGGGAGTCGCATACGCATGGGCGGCTGTGGCACGGGCGGCTGGGTGGGCGCCGCCCGACGGCGCCGCCCTCACGGCGCTCTTCGGGGGAGGCGGCCTGGGTCTCGCGCTCGCGATGGTGTCGCTCGTCGTCTTGGGGCCGGTCGCTGAAGAGTTGTGCTTCCGGGGCGTCGTCCTAGGCGCGCTCGGCGCGCGCTGGGGCGCATGGGCCGGCATCGTGTCCACCGCCGTCGTATTCGCGATCTCCCACCTCACAGCGTGGACGTTCCTGCCGCTCGTCACGCTCGGGATCGCGGCAGGCTGCTTGGCATGGTTCCGCCGGTCGCTCTTGGCGGCCATCTCGCTACACGCGTTGTACAACGGGGTCGTGGTCGCCGCGGCGTACTGGCTTGCGAGGTGAGACGGCGCCACACCGCCGACGCCTGCGCGGCCTCGGGTATCATGTCGGGCAAGTGCGGCGCGGCGCCCGGGGGGTCGCGCACGGTTCCTAGGTCGAGAGGACGCAGCAGCGCATGGCACTGTCAGAGTCGGAAGTGAGGCATGTGGCACTGCTCGCGCGGCTTGCGCTGAGTGATGACGAGGTTGCGACACTCGCCGGGGAACTCAACTCGATCCTCGGCCACATCGATGCGATCCAGCGGCTCGATCTCGATGACGTAGAGCCCACTGCCCACGCGGTGCCGGTGGTGAACGAGGTGCGCGAGGACGTCGTGCGCGCCGGGCTGCCGCGTGAACTCGCGCTCCTCAACGCGCCCGAGGCCCAGGACGGCGCCTTCGTGATCCCGCAGATCGTGGGGCCGGGCGGTGAGGGGTCGTGAGCGCGCTCGACCTCTCAGCGCTCACCGCGGGCGATATCCGCGATGCCATCGCGGCGGGGGACCTGACCGCACGCGAGGCCGCCGAGGCCGCCTTCGCCAGGATCGACGCGCTCGACGGCGACGTGCACGCCTTCAACCAGGTGACCCGCGACCTCGCGTTCCGGGCGGCCGAGCGCGTTGACGCCACAGTCTCCTCCGGGTCCGGAGAGAAGCTTCCTCCGCTCGCGGGCGTGCCCGTCGCCTTCAAGGACAACATGAACCTCGTGGGTACGAGGACCACGTGTTCGTCGCGCATGCTGGAGTCCTACGAGAGTGTGTACGACTGCACAGCGGTAGCGCGCACGATTGCGGCCGGGGCGATTCCTGTGGGCAAGCTCAACATGGACGAGTTCGCCTTCGGTTCTTCGACGGAGAACTCGGCGTTCGGGCCCACCAGGAACCCTTGGGATCTCGATCGAGTCCCTGGCGGCTCGAGCGGTGGCTCGGCAGCCGCCGTGAGTGCCGGGATGGCGGCGATCACGCTAGGCAGCGACACGGGCGGCTCTATCCGCCAACCGGGAGCGCTATGCGGGGTCGTCGCGTTGAAGCCCACCTACGGCCGGGTGTCGCGCTACGGATGCGTTGCGTTCGCGTCATCACTCGACCAGATCGGGCCTTTCGGCAAGTCGGTAGGTGACTGCGCGCTCGCGCTGAGCGTCATCTGCGGCAAGGACTCCATGGACGCGACGAGCGTGGAGCGGCCTTTCGAGGAGTTCTCAGCGTCGCTCGATGGCGGCGTCGAGGGAATGCGCGTGGGCATCGTCTCCGACATGCTCGCGATGGACGGGGTGGCCGCTGAGGTGAGGTCGGCCACGCTCGAGGCCGCCGACGTGCTAGCGGGGCTCGGTGCCGAGGTCGGCGACGTGCGGCTGCCGAGTGCGGAACACGGGCTATCCGCCTACTACATCATCGGCCCGGCCGAGGCCTCCTCCAACCTCGCCCGGTTCGACGGCATACGCTACGGGCATCGTGCCGCTGACGCGACCGACGTCCTTGACCTCTACATGCGCTCCCGCGCCGAGGGATTCGGTCCGGAGAGCATCCGGCGCATCATGCTGGGAACGTACGCGCTGTCCGCAGGGTACTACGACGCGTACTACGGTCAGGCGCAGAAAGCCCGCACGGTCATCAGCGCTGACTTTGAGCGCGCGTTCCGGGAGTTCGACGTGTTGCTCACGCCGACGTCGCCGACGACTGCGTTTCGAATCGGCGAGAAGTCCGCCGATCCGCTCGCGATGTACCTCTCCGATATCTTCACAATCCCCGTGAACTTGGCGGGCAACTGTGCCGTTTCCGTCCCGGCGGGTCTCGGACGCGACACGGGTCTGCCGGTGGGCATGCAGTTCATAGGGACCCACTTCGCTGAGGCGTTGGTGCTGCGTGCCGCCGCCGCGTTCGAGAAGGCGGTCAGCTTCGACACGACACCCCCTAGTGTTCGGGCTCTTTCGTAGGATGCGATAGATCGATGCGGAGGCACGCATGAGCGAGAACGACGAACTGAGAGAGTCCGCGCCGCTCGACGACGCTGACCAGGGGCTGACGGATGCGATCGACGCCCTGCGCGACGAGCCTGAGTTCCGTAGCGACTCGGTCGGAGAGCCCGGTGCTTCTCCCGGCGATTGGAGGCCGGTCCCGCAAATGGAGCCCGAAGCGGCGCTCTTGGGAGAGGCCTCCGCACCGGCTGATGATGTCCCCTGGTGGCGCGAACCGGATGAGCCGGCTGCGCCGGCGGAGGGCGGGGAATGCGTGGCACAGGGCGTCCCCGATGGAGCGCCTCCGGGGGACACGTCGGTGCTGCCGGTCATCGCGGAGGCGGTTCCTATGGTTGACATGGGACCGCCAACGCGGCGCGGGCGGTGGTGGGTGTGGCTCATCGTCGCGCTCATCGTCGCCATAATCGCAGGCGCCGCCGGCTACGCATGGTGGTGGTCGACGTCGAGAGAGATCATCGCGCCGGACGTTGTGGGCAAGCGGGCGGCCGAAGCGACGCAGGTAGTCAATGACACGGGACTGCGCTTGGGTGAGGTGAGCGAGATACCCACGGACGCAGCCCCGGTGGGGACGATCATCAGTCAGAAGCCGGAGGCCGGCACGTCGCTCAAGCCAGACGCTGAGCTATCGTTCGTGCTCGCAGCGTCGCCCGAGCAGTCGAAGGTGCCCTCTGTCGAAGGGATGAGCGCAGAGGCCGCTGCTGCGACGCTCGCCGAGGCGAGGTTGCGCGTGTACGAGGTGGCCTCATACGACGCGGGAGTGGCCGCCGGGTTCGTGGTGGCCCAGCTACCCGACGCCGGACAGGAGCTCCAGCCTGGAGAAGCGGTCGCGGTGGTGGTCTCGAAAGGCCCGGCGCCGACGAGCGTGACGGTCCCGCGGCTCACGGGTATGCAGGAGGGCGACGCGGTGACGTTGCTCAAGGCGGTGGGCCTGACCGCGCGCGTCTACAGGACGCCGGACGCGAGCCTCACGGTGGGAGAGGTCGCCAATCAGTCGCCGCTCGCGGGTACCGCCACCGCGCCGAACAGCTCCGTGCAGGTGCTCGTGTCGCAGGGCGCGGTCACCGGCGCTCTCACCGTTCCTGATGTAGTGGGCAAGACGCGCAAGGAGGCCGTCGCTGCGCTCAAGGCGCGAGGCCTCGAAGCCAAGGGCGTGCGCGTCGTGAGCGATTCAGTCGCGAAGGGACGAGTGATATCGCAGATGCCTCAGGCCGGTGGTCTCGCTGCGCCTAACGGCACGGTTGGACTGCTCGTTTCGAAGGGCAACTCGAGGACCGGGCCGGTTCCAAGCGTTGTCGGCACCATGTCGACGGAGGCGACCACGGCGATCACCGACGCGGGCTTCAGGCCTGTCATGGTCACGGTCGCTCTGGGAGGTAAGTCCGCCGGCGCCGTCTTCGCTCAGTTCCCCGCCCCTGGGACCGAGTACACCTTGCGCTACCCGGTGGTGTGTCTGGTGGCCAAAGCGCCGGGACAGTAGGTCGCCTGACGTGCCGGTCGCGCTCGGGTAGAATCCTGCAGATATCTCTAGATTCACGCCGTTCGGCGAGAGGGGCGACCCGCCGCATGTCCACAGACCGCCTGCTTCAGGTACTCGAGCGCTGGGAGCCGGTGATCGGACTCGAGATCCACACCGAGCTGACCTCCTCGAACACGAAGATGTTCTGCGGCTGCCCGGTCGCTTTCGGGGGTGAGGCGAACACGCGGGTCTGCCCGGTATGCCTCGGCTTGCCGGGCGCGTTACCCGTGCCCAACGGGCGTGCGATCGAGCTCACGGTGCTCGCGGGCCTCGCGACGTGCTGCGAGATCGCGCGCCGCTCCCAGTTCCACCGAAAGCAGTACTTCTATCCCGACATGCCCAAGGACTATCAGATCTCACAGTACGACCTGCCCTTCTGCGAGCGAGGCAGTCTGGCTGTCGAGATCGCGGGAGAGGGCGTCCGGCAGAGGTTCGACCGGACCGGAGTCCGCACCGAAGCCGGGGAGACCTCGTACGCGACGACGATAGGCATCACGCGCATCCACCTTGAAGAAGACACCGGCAAGATGGTCCATATGGGTGGGAGCGAAGGTCGCCTCTCCGGAGCGACCAAGTCACTCGTGGACTTCAATCGTGCCGGCACGCCCCTCATCGAGCTCGTGAGCGAGCCCGATATCCGCACGCCAGCGGAGGCGCGCGCGTTCGCCCAGAAGCTCCGGCTGATCTGGCTCACACTCGGGATCTCCGACTGCAACATGGAGGAGGGCTCGATGCGCGTCGATGCCAACGTGTCGGTGCGTAAGCGAGGTGACGCGGAGTTAGGGGTGAAGGCGGAGATCAAGAACATGAACTCGTTCAAGGCGCTGCACGACGGAGTGGCCCACGAGATCGTGCGGCAGGTCGAGCTGCTCGAGAGCGGGGGGCGCGTCATGCAGGAGACGCGCCATTGGGATGCGGGAGCCAAGCGGACAAGCGCTCTCCGCTCAAAGGAGGAGGCGCACGACTACCGTTACTTCCCGGAGCCCGACATGGTGCCCTTCGTGTTCGACGATGCACTCATTGAAAGGATAAGGGCTGAGCTGCCCGAGCTGCCGGACGCCAAGAAGGCGCGGTTCGTCGAAGCGTGGGGCCTTCCGGCGTACGACGCCTCGGTGTTGACCGGCGACATCGAGCTCGCGGAGTTCTTCGAGGCCGCAGTCACGATCGCGGGTCAGGAGAGGGCCAAGGCTGTCAGTAACGTCATGCTCAACGATTTGTCCGCCCACCTGAACGCGAACGCGATCGCGGTGACCGAGTCGCGCATCGTTCCGGCGATGATCGCCGAGCTCGTTTCGCTCGTGGAGGAGGGCACGATATCGTCGAAACAGGCGAAAGACGTCTTCGCCGAGATGGCCGAGTCCGGGGATGCGCCCGGCGCGATCGTCGAGCTTCGCGGCCTTCGGCAGGTCTCGGACTCCTCTCAGATCGAGACCGTGGTAGCCTCGGTGCTTGATGCAAATACCGACAAGGTCGCCGCCTACCGGGCCGGCAAGACCGGGCTCATGGGCTTCTTCGTCGGTCAGGTCATGCGCGAGATGCAGGGACAGGCGAATCCACAGGTCGTGAACGAAGTGCTGGAACGGCGTCTCGCACAATGATCGCCGTCCGCCCGAAGGAGTAGGAGCACAGCCATGTCGGCATCCGGAGTCGCGATAGTGACCGATTCGACGGCGGACATCGCCGCCGAGATCGCCGCCGAGAACGAGATCACCGTCGTGCCGCTCGCGGTTTCGTTCGGCGCAGATACGTTCGTCGACGGCGATCTCACGCAGGAGCAGTTCTTCGCGCGCATGGCGATCGAGCCGCGGCTGCCCACGACGTCGCAGCCGCCTCCTGGCGCGTTCGAGGAGGCGTACGCGCGACTGCTCGAGACCGCCTCATCGGTCGTGTCGATCCACATCTCGAACCGCTTGTCGGGGACGATAGAGTCCGCGCGCCAGGCCGCCGAGCGGTTCGGCGACCGTGTGACCGTCATCGATTCGCTGAACCTGTCGTGGGGACTCGCGCTCCAAGTGGTCGAGGCGGCGCGAGCCGCCCGCACGGGGTCCGACGTGGCGGCGATCGCTGCACGAGTCGCTGACGCCCGGAAGCGTCTGGGACTGATCGTCGGGCTCGATTCGCTCGAGAACCTGGCGCGGGGAGGGCGGATCGGGCGGGTCTCGGCATTCCTGGGCTCGGTTCTCGACATCAAGGTGACGCTCTGCGTGGACGAGCAGGGTGAGTTCCAGCCTGTCGGGCGCGATCGTGGGGAGCGCGCTGCGATAAACCGGACGCTCGCGTGGGTCGAACAGCACATGGGCGCCGCACGCAGGGGCTCGTTCGCGGTCGGGCACGCGATGGGGCTGGAGCGCGCGCGCGGCCTTGCCGATGCTCTCCGTGAGCGCTACGAGGTCGACGAACTCGTTATCTACGAGGCGGGCTCGGTGATCTGCGCACACACTGGCAGCGGGTGGGGGGTCGCCGTCCTGCCCGCGACGTGAGACGTGGCGGTGCGCTGAGCGGCAGGCTCCGTCAACGTCCGTGTTTCACATCCGCGGGCGGCGACCGATACACTACGGGGAGCAGGCTGCAGAGGAGAGGGGTTCGCCGTGCCCGATCTCAACATCCGCGTGGAGAGCTTCATCACGCTTCTTCTGGACGTCAGCGGCCGGGCCCGCCCGGCCGACCTTGAGGCGCACGCGCCGACCGGCGCTGAAGAACTCCTGCGAGCGTACGCCGCCGCGCACCCCGGTACGGAGTACGTGTCCGAAGACGGCGCGCTCGTGCGCCGCGGTGCCGCGCCCGCACCGGTCTCCGAGCCCCCGGCTCCGTTGTCGGAGACGCTGCCGCCGCACGAGGCGGCCTTTGAGTCTGCCGCCGAGCCCGCCGAGCCGGTGCCGTCGCCCGTGGAGATGCCAAGCCCCGACACCTTGCCTGTGGAGCCTGCGCCCGCGACGGCTGCCGTCGAGCCCGCGTTCGTCTTCGACCCCAACTCGCTTCCGGAGGTGGCCGTCGCGCCGCCCGCCGAGCCGGCGCCGTTTGCTGCCCCCGAAGCCGTCCCGCCGCTTCCTGTGATCCCCGACGTCGTCCCCCAGACCCCTGGCGCTCTTCCCGCGCTCGACGACAGCTCCTTCTTCGAGTTCTCTGCCGGCGGTACCGATGAAGCTTCGATGTTGCCGGACGCTTCCGCAGCCCCTGAGGTATCGCAGGAACCGGAGCTCGAGATCATCCCCGCTGTCCCGGAGATTGATGAGATTCCGGAGTTGCCCACGACCGTCAGCTCTCCCGATCTGTCCGGGATTCCCCAGATCGTGCCCCTCGAGCCGGTCGACGCCGAGGGCACGAGCGACTTCTGAACGCAAGGCGAAGCTCCCGCCGCTAGGCGAACTGCTCGCGCGCCCGGCGGATCATAGACTCGGTGCGCTCGTGCCTCCGGATGAGTTCCGACGCCGCATACGCGTCGACCGGCGATTCCGGCTCCCCGCCGGTCTTTGGCTCTCGCACCGCGAACTTCCCCGCCTCTCTCACGGCCGCGTCATCCGTCCCGGTCCTGTCCGCCTGCGCCACCATCGAGCCCTCCGTCCGCACCGTGACGACTGAAATACCGCATCGCATCATACCCATCGGCGCGGGGTTTCCCACGCCGCCCGTCGGAACGCCGAGGTGCTCGAGGTGGCTCATCACGACTCCGCAGCGTGGTGCTACGCTGTGGGCGAGTACGAGTGAGAGGGCGTTCGATGGACTCGACGCGTCAGGCCGGACCTATGCTCACGGACCTCTACCAGCTGACGATGGCGCAGGCGTATCTCGCGGCGGGCATAGCCGGCACCAGCGGCTGTTTCCACCTGTTCTTCCGCGATAACCCGTTCGGCGGCGGGTTCGCGGTGACGTGCGGGCTCGAGCACGCGATCGACTTCCTGGAGTCGTTCGACTTCACCGGCAACGACGCCGCCTACCTCGGAACGCTCAGGGGCGCCGACGGCACACCGCTGTTCAACTCGGAGTTCCTCGAGTGGCTGACCGCTCTCGATCTCGACGTGTCGGTCTGTGCCATCGAGGAGGGGACCGTGGTGTTCCCTCGAGTCCCGCTGCTGCGCATCACAGGCCCGCTGCCGGCGTGTCAGCTCGTAGAGACGGCGCTTCTGAACTGCATCAACTTCCCCACGCTAGTGGCGACGAAGGCGGCCCGGTGCCGTCTTGCCGCTGATGGCGATCCGGTGATCGAGTTCGGGCTCAGGCGCGCCCAGGGCCCTGACGGCGGCATCATGGCAAGTCGCGCGGCCTACGTGGGGGGATGCAGCGCGACGTCGAACGTGAAGGCGGCCCAGCGCTACGGGATCCCGGTCGCGGGTACCCATGCGCACTCCTGGGTTATGGCTTTCGACAGCGAGATTGAAGCGTTCGAAGCCTATGCCGACGCTCTGCCGAACAACGTCACGCTGCTTGTCGACACGTACGACACGCTTGACGGTGTGCGAAAGGCGGTCGAAGTGGGCCGCCGGCTCGAGGCGCGCGGAGGGCGGCTGCTGGGCGTGCGGATCGACTCCGGCGATCTCGCCTGGCTGTCGCGTCGTGCCCGCGAGATACTCGACGCGGCGGGTTTCGGCGAAGCGAAGGTGGTCGCGAGCAACGAACTCGACGAACACCTTATCGCCTCGCTCAAGGACCAGGGCGCTGCGATCGACGTTTGGGGAGTGGGCACGAAGCTCGTGACCGCATGGGACCAGCCCGCGCTCGGCGGCGTGTACAAGCTCTCGGCGATCCGGCGGCCGGGCGATGAGTCGTGGGTTCCCAGGGTCAAGCTCTCCGAGCAGACGGCGAAGGTGACGACGCCCGGCGTACTCGGGGTTCGCCGGTTCACGCGCCCCGACGGATCGCTGGCCGGCGACATGATCTACGACGTCGACCACCCTCCAGCGTGCGACGGCGCAACGATGGTCGACCCGGCGGACTCGACCCGGCGCAAGACTTTCACCGCCGAACAGGCCTGCACCGAGCTCCTAGTGCCGGTATTCAGGGGCGGCAAGCGAGTCTACACGCCACCCGCGCTCGACGAAGCGCGCGCGCGCGCGATCGCCGGCGTGGACTCGCTCGACCCCACGGTACGGCGGTTCCTCAATCCACACACCTACCCGGTGGGGCTCGAGCGCGGGCTGCACGACCTGCGCCGGGCGCTGGTGCTCAAAGCGCGCGGTATCGCGCCGGAGGACGCCTCACCGAGCGCGGAGGCGATCGCGCAGGCCGATGCGGCGTCGAGTCACGAGCAGGGGTGAGGCGCCGGTGAGGGCGCTCGTGCTCGTCGATGTCCAGAACGACTTCATGCCGTTCGGCCGTCTGCCGGTGGCAAGAGGCGACGAAGTCGTGCCGGTCGCGAACGCTCTTGCACCACGCTTCGAGTTAGTGGTCGCGACGCAAGACTGGCATCCGGCGGCGCACGGGTCGTTCGCATCAACGCACTCAGGCAGGGCTCCTGGGGACGTGATCGAGCTCGGGGGCGTGCGCCAGACGCTCTGGCCTGATCACTGCGTGCAGGACTCCCCCGGAGCCGCGTTTCACTCCGGGCTCGATGTCGCGTGGATCGACACGGTGGTTCGCAAGGGGACCGATCCCGCGATCGACTCCTACAGCGGCTTCTTCGACAACGGGCATCGCATCGACACCGGGCTCGCCGCCTTGTTGCGCGGACACGGAGTGACTGAGATATGGCTTGTGGGGCTCGCGACGGACTACTGCGTGTTGTACACGGCTCTCGATGCGCGCTCGGAAGACTTCGCGGTGTGCGTAGTCGAGGACGGGGTGCGTGCCGTCGATCTCTCGCCAGGCGACGGACAGCGCGCACTCGAACTCATGGTGGAGGCCGGCTGCCGGGTGACCTCGAGCAGCGGGATGAGCGGATAGCCGAGACCCGTCAGAAGAGGTCGCAGATGTCGTCGTAGGCGTCCTCGGCCCACTCGAGGAGCCAATCTTCGAGCGACAGGTAGAACCGGGGGTTCCAGACGACGCCCATGCAGTGAGTGAGTGCGATGACCTCGTCGAGGAGTGACGGACTCTCGACAAGGTGATCGACCACCTCGCTATTGAGATAGTCGTCCGCGATGGGGATCGGGTTCCAGAAGTGACGCTCTTCGCCAATGCCGATGATGATGTCGAGCACGAGGTTCCCTGCGGTCGTCACGTAGAGAGAAGTCTGCTCGTCGAGCACCTTGCTCATCGCGGCGATCCCGCGGGTGAGTCCGGCCGTGCGCGCGAGCGTCTCCTCGTCGACGTGCATGGTGAACGGAGCGTTCGGCAGGGTCCTGATGACCTCGCGCAGGTTGAGGGCCACGACGAGGTCCTTCTCCGGAACGCGCTCGCGGAGCGCGTCGAGTGCGAAACTCGCCTCGGCGACGGACGTCGCGTTGAGGAGCACCCGAAGCAGCTCCCGGGTGTCCCCTTCGTAGTGCGCGCGAACGCGCTGCAGCGTTGTCGTTACCTTGAGCACTCGCCCGATACCTCAGCCGTCGTGGAGCGCGCTTTGTGGTGGGACCATCGGCATCGGTTGCGGGCGGCTTGAGCACGGGTCTGTGACGCATCTCACGCATTCCGCGTGACGTGCATCACGGTGCGACCGGTCTCAGTGCCGCGGACGGGCGGCTCACCCGCATACGCTGTGGCGCCGGCAGAAATCATCGACGACGTCGTCGATGCCCGGAGCGCCGGTGTCGACGACGTCGTAGGTGACGCGGACGGTCGGGACGTTGATGGAGATGAGCCGGGACAGGTCAATGGGGGTGCCTATCGCCACCACATCGCACGGTGTAGCCGCAATCGTCGCTTCGAGGTCGCGCAGCTGGGACTCCGAATAGCCCATCGCCGGCAGCACGTGTTCCATGTGCGGGTAGGCCGCGAAGGTGTCGGCGAGCGAGCCGACCGCGTGAGGTGCGGCTTTGACGAGATCGGCGGCGCCTGCCCGGCGCGCTGCGAGCGCCGCGGCGCCGTAACGCATGCCGCCGTGCGTCACCGTGGGGCCGTCCTCGACGGCGAGCACCCGCTTGCCGGCGAGCGCCGCTTCGTCGGACACGTGGATCTCGCTCGCGGTGAGCACGACGCGGGCGTCGGGATTGTGCTTGGCGGCCGAGGAGACGAGGGCGGCCACGGCGGCCTCGTCTGCGGTGTTGACTTTGTTGATGACGAGCACGTCGGCGCGCAGGAAGTTCACCTCTCCGGGGAAGAAAGCGCGCTCGTGACCCGGCCGATGGGGGTCGAGCGCGACGACCTCAAGGTCGCTCGCAAGAAACGGCCAGTCGTTGTTCCCGCCGTCCCAGACGATTACGTCGGCCTCGGCCTCCGCAGCCCGGACGACGGCAGCGTAGTCGACCCCCGCCATGACGACCGCTCCCGCTTCGACCAGATGCTCGTACTCCTCGCGCTCTTCGACGGTCACGCCCAAGCGGTCGAGGTCGTCGAGCGACGCATAGCGCTCGACAGCCATGGACTCCAGGTCGCGGTAGGGCATGGGGTGGCGGATGTTGACAGCGCGGACGCCATGGGCGCGTAGACGCTCGAAGATTCGCCGCGATATGCCGGACTTGCCCACGCCGGTGCGCGCGGCGCAGACGCTGATGACCGGGCGGCTCGACGCTATCATGCTTGCCTGCGGGCCGATGATCCGGAAGTCGGCGCCGCAGGCGAGCACGAGCGATGCCTTGTGCATGAGCTCCTCGTGGGAGATGTCCGAGTAGGCGAACACCACCTCGTCGGCGCCGGCTGACGCGATGAGCTCAGGGAGTTCGCGTTCGTGTGTGATGGGGATTCCGTCCGGATAGCGCGGACCCGCGAGCGCGGCCGGGAAAACGCGCCCGTCGATTCCGGGGATCTGCGTGGCCGTGAAGGCGACCACGTCCACGGACGGGTCGTCCCGGAGTGCGACGAGGAAGTCGTGGAAGTCGCGTCCTGCAGCACCCATCACGATGACGCGGCGCGTGCGGCCCGATGCGGGTCTGGCACCCATCTGTCTCCTCCTCGGTCGAAGTCTCGCTGACGAATGCATAGAGTGTATGCCGAACCGGATAACCGGACTACCGCTTCAGGGGCCGGTAAGCGGGCGCTCGTGGTGTTGCGTTAGAGTATGAGTCCCTGACACCTCGACATGCGGTCCGCGCGGGAGGAGCAGCGTGCAGATCATCGATCGTCTGACCCCGCGCGCGAGCGCGCGGACACAACTGTTCGCCGCCGCCGTCGTCTGGGCGGTGGGCGCCGGCATACTGATATCCCGCGGCGTGGTCTACGTACACGACCGGTCATGGCACGCCTGGGTGCTCGGGGCCGCGCTCGCCGTCATCATCGCTGTGCCGAAGACGCGGTTCGTGCTCGACCGCGTGGCGCGCAAGGCGGTCGCGCGCATCCGTGCCCGCGACCACGCCTGCTTCTTCGGCTTCTTCTCCTGGCGCTCGTGGCTCTTCGTGGGAGTGATGATGGGCGGCGGCATCATGATCAGGAACACGTTCGTGAAGCCCGACGTGGTCGGCGCCGGCATCCTCGGGGCGCTCTATCTGGGCATCGGGGCCGCCCTGCTCGTGGCCGACCGCGTGTTCTGGCACGCGGCACTGCAGTCGTTGGGGGCACCGAAGGAGTAGGGGGCACCAATGCGGGTCGTGGGAGTGAACGGTTCAGCGCGCAGCCGCGGCAACACCGCACTGCTCATCGAGGCGGTGTTCGAGCCCCTGAGTGCCGCGGGTCACGAGTGCGAGCTCATCGAACTCGCCGGCAAGGACATCCGGGGCTGCACCGCGTGTGGCTTGTGTCGCGAGCGGCTCGATCGCCGGTGCCATGGACGGCGTGACGACGCCGGCGACGTGCTCGAGGCGCTGTTCGGCGCCGATGCGATCGTGCTCGGCAGCCCCACGTACTTCGCTGACGTGACGGCGGAGATGAAGGCACTCATCGACCGTGCCGGCTACGTGGGCCGGGGGAACGGGAACCTCTTTGCGCGCAAGCCCGGCGCCGCGGTTATCGCCGTTCGCCGCGGCGGCGCGATTCACGCGTTCGACACCATCAACCACTTCTTCCTGATCGGCGAGATGATCGTTGTTGGCTCGAGCTACTGGAACCTGGGTGTAGGCGGCCCGAAGGGCGCCGTCTCGAACGACGACGAGGGTCTCGAGACGATGCGCCGGCTGGGCGAGAACATGGCGTGGCTTCTCGGCAGGCTTGCGGGCTGAAGTCGCGATGGGGGCATCAGCTGCCGCAGGGCACTCGCGCCACGCGCTCGCGCGCAGACTCGAGGCGCGGGGCGTCGCCTGCATGCACACGCATCACACGCCGTCCGTTGGGGTTCACGACAAAGGAGGAGGCGTGTGAGCACACCGAGGGTCGCGACGGTCGGGTTCGTGGGTACGGGGGTGATGGGGGCGGCCATGGCGGGCCACCTGCTCGATGCGGGGTTCGCGTTGCGCGTCCACAACCGCAGTCCGGATAAGGCCGCCCCCCTGGTTGACCGTGGCGCCACCTTCTGCGGCTCGGTGGCCGCTGTCGCGGACGGAGCCGACGCCGTCGTGACGATGGTGGGCTTCCCGTCCGACGTCGAGGAGTGCTACCTGGGCCCCTCGGGGCTGGTGGAGCGGGCGGCTGAAGGCACACTGCTCATCGACATGACGACATCGTCACCGGGGCTCGCGGCGCGGATCGCCCGGGCGGGAGCCGCGCGCGGGTGCGCGGTGCTCGACGCTCCGGTGTCCGGCGGGGACGTGGGCGCGCGCAACGCGACCCTGACGATCATGGCCGGCGGCGAGATCGACGCTTTCGAGCGGGCGAGGACGCTCTTCGAGGTCATGGGCCGGACGATTACGCTGCACGGACCGGCTGGCGCCGGTCAGCACTGCAAGATGGCTAACCAGATCGCCATTGCGGCTTCGATGTTCGGCTTGGCCGAGTGTCTGGCCTACGCGAAGGCCGCCGGGCTCGACCGCGCGCGCGTGCTCGAGACGCTGTCCGGAGGCAGCGCGCAGTCATGGACGCTTCAGAACTACGGTCCGCGCGTCCTCGATGGCGACTTCAAACCGGGTTTCTACGTCAAGCACTTCGTGAAGGACCTGCGCATCGCGCTCGCTGAAGCGGGCGCCATGGGCGTCGCTCTGCCAGGCCTCGAGCTCGCGGAGCGGCTCTACGCGACACTCCTCGAGGGTGGCGGCAGCGAGCTCGGCACGCAGGCGCTGTGGCTGCTGTACGCGGACGCCGCCGAGCGCGAGGCTTCGGGAGTCAGTGAGACGACCGTGGCGCCCACTGGAGCTCAGCCCGGCGAAGACGCAAGCACCTAGGCGTCGGTACCGGGCAACTCGCAGAGCGCTTCGGGCCGAAAGTCGACGCATACGCCGTTGTCGCATTCGAAGGTCGGCGTGCGCAGGCGACCGTTGTCCCGTGAGGAGGCTCATGTCGCGGAGCGATTCTGCCGACACTCCGTGACAAGCGGTGCCGTCTTCGGTCTCGAGCCCCTCGAGCCCCGAGGGCGGCGCCCTTGCACTTCGGCGAACGGCTCAGACGGGCTCGGTCGCGACCGCGGTGTCTTCGGCCAACGTCCGGATGAACGCCTCGGTGACGACCGGGTCGAACTGCGTTCCGCTGCACGCGCGGAGCTCTTGCAGAGCCTCACTCTGCTCGAGAGCGCCCCGGTAAGGGCGTTCCGACGTCATCGCGTCGAACGCGTCCGCGACAGCGATGATGCGCGCCGCGAGTGGAATCGCATCTCCCTTGAGGCCGTCCGGGTACCCGGTGCCGTCGACTCGCTCGTGGTGTCCCCTGACGGCGGCCATCACAGGGTGGAGGTGGACGGCCTTGCCCAGGATGTCCCAGCCGGTCGTGCAGTGTGTCTTCATCAGCTCGAACTCATGGTCCTCGAGCCCGCCCTCTTTGAGCAGGACGCTGTTGGGCACGCCCACCTTGCCCACGTCATGGAGGACGGCGGCGAGCCGGACGTTCTCGAGTTCGGCTCCGGAGAGCCCGAGCTCGCGTGCGGTGTTGATGCAGTGGCGCATGACACGCCGGATGTGCTCGCCGGTGTAGGGGTCGGCCTTCTCGATCGTGTGAGCCAGCAC
This sequence comes from Actinomycetota bacterium, assembly GCA_037445775.1. GTDB lineage: Bacteria > Actinomycetota > Coriobacteriia > Anaerosomatales > PHET01 > JBBUX01. The sequence continues at coordinate 35,767 of JBBIJX010000001.1, read as the reverse complement.
CTCGGCGGTCTGGTAGAACGCCTCCTTGATCTCCTGGTAGAGATTGGCGTTCTCGATCGCGACGGCGACGTGGTGAGCGAGCGCCTCCAGCAGGTCAAGGTCGTTGTCGTCGAACCGGCCGTACCGCTTGTTCATCGCCTGCAGGGCGCCGATCACTTCGCCGCGCAGACAGACCGGCACGCAGAGCATGTCGCGTGTCGTTAGCATCGATCCGTCGTCCGCCGGTGGAGCGTAGCGCTCGTCGTTCGAAACGTCGTCGATGATCGCTCCGGTCCGGTGCTCGACGACCCATCCGGCGACGCCTTCGCCACGCTCCAGACGGACCTCACGTACGCTCGGGCCGTCGCGGCCGCTCGTCACCTCGAAACACAGGTCGGAGGTCTGGGGGTCTAGGACCAGGAGACTGCTGCGCTCCGCATCGACGATGGTGGCGGCCGAATCGACTGCGCGCTGCTGGATCTCTGCCGCGTCGAGTGTCGAGTTCACAGTGGCCGACAGGTCCATGAGCGTCTTGAGTTGAACGATGAGGCGTTCCTTCGGGACCGGCATCCCAACCTCCTTGTGAAGCGAAGCGCGGCGCCCTCCAGCGCGGCGCACGGACCATCCTAGCGCACGCTCACGCGCGCCTGTGTCATGATTCGGCGAGGGTGACATCGCACTTGATACACGAGACCCGGAAGGCATGGGTGAAATGAAGTGGCAGATGAGGCACACTCGCTTGCCGTGTTCATAGACTTCGAGAACCTCGCGCTCGGCATGCAGGGCGTAGGTCGTGCCGGTGCGCGGCGTAAGCGGCAATCGCTCGACATGGGGCGCATCCTGGAGCGGCTCGTGGAGAAGGGCAAGATCGTCGCGAAGCGCGCGTACTCGGACTGGAGCAGGTTCGGAGAGTACGTGACGCCCCTCCACGAGCTTGGCATCGAGCTCACCGAGATACCCGAGCGCGGCGTCACCGGCAAGAACTCGGCTGACATCCGTCTCGTCGTCGACGCCATGGAGCTCAGCTACGCGAAGGAGCACATCGACACCTTCGTCATCGTCTCGGGCGACAGTGATTTCACGCCGCTCGTCAACAAGCTCAAGGAGAACGGCAAGGCCGTGATCGGCGTCGGACTCAAGGACTCGACGAGCGACCTGCTTGCCTCCAACTGCGACGAGTTCATCTACTACGAGGACATCGGCGCTCCCGCCGGCGCGCCGGCCGTGGGAGATGCGGTGCCGCGGAAGAAGCGGCCCGCGTTCAAGCTGCTCTTCGAGACGATCGAGGCGCTTCAGCGTGAGAACGTCGAGGTGATGCACTCCTCGCTCGTGAAGGACACGATCAAGCGCAAGCAGCCGTCGTTCGTCGAGTCGGCGTATGGCTACAAGTCGTTCACGCAGTTCCTCGAGGACGTCCAGGCGCTCGGCTTCATCACGCTTAGGCGCGACCCGAAGAGCGGCACCTACGTCATCGAGGGGTTCGGCAGGCAGGTGTGAGGTGCGGGCGTCGCATCTGCGCAGGTGGGAGGCGCTGCGGTCACGGGGTGCTATACTGAGCGGTGCCGTAGCATCGCAGCCGATACGTAGCAGGTTTCCATGACGCACCGCGGCCTCCCCACATCTCCCGCGCTCGCCGTTTGCGCGGGCGTGCTCGCCGTGCTGATGGCGCTGGGCCTTGCGGCTCCCCTTCGGGCGGTCGCGGGCGTGACCACGCGGGACTCAGTACTCGCGCGCGCGGACGTTTGGGTGGGCGCGGAGGTGCCCTACAGCCAGTCGCGTTTCGCGACTGTCGACGGCAGCGTCATCTCCACCGCGACGACCGCCGCCGCGGCGCAGCGCATGGGCTATCGTACCGACTGCTCCGGGTTCGTCTCGATGTGTCTTGGGTTCCGGACGGCGAGGGGCTACCCGTACTCACTCACGACGGAGACCCTTGACGACGTACTCGTGAGGATCAAGAAGAACGACCTTCGTCCCGGCGACGTGATCGTGCGCCCCAAGGACCTTCTGATCTCCGGCACGCGCGTGTCCTACGGTCACGCGGTCATCTTTGAACGGTGGGCCGACGACGCCCGGACCGCGTACTTCGGCATCCATCAGTCCTCGAGCGCGAAGAGCGCCGTCCGAGCCCGTATCACGTGGGGACGCTCCGGGTTCTGGAATGCTGCCGGATTCGCTCCCTACCGCTACCCCGGCATCGACGACTCGGTGCGACCACCCGAGACGCCCTGACCGTGACTGGGCGTCTCAGCTTCTTCGCGCCGTGCGCGCGCGGTATCGAGCCCCTGCTCGCCGACGAGTTGCGCAGCCTGCGCATCGGCGGCGTCCGGCCGCAGCGGGCGGGCGTGCTGTTCGCGGGCGGTGTGACTGACGCCTACCGCGTGCTGCTGTGGTCGCGGCTCGCCTCGCGCGTGCTGCTGTCACTCGGCGAAGTGGACGCAACGAGCGCGGAGTCGCTGCTCGCGGGCGTGACCGCGATGCCATGGGAGGACCACGTACGGGCCGGCGGCACGATCGCGGTCGACGCGGCAGGGACCAACCCCGCGCTGCGCAACACGCAGTTCACCGCCGTTCGCGTGAAGGACGGCATCGCGGACCGTTTCCGCGAGCGGTTCGGGCGACGCCCGAGCGTCGACAGGGCCGCACCCGACCTCCGGATCAACGTCGTCGTGCGCGACGAGCGAGCGAAGGTCGCGCTCGACCTGGCCAGCGAACCGCTCCACCGGCGAGGGTATCGCGAGCCTGGCGTGCAGGTTGAAGCACCCCTGAAGGAGACGCTTGCGGCGGCGGTGCTCGAGTGCGCGGGTTGGCGGGGGATCGCGGATGGAGGCGGCGCGTTCATCGACCCGCTGTGCGGATCGGGCACGCTGGCTATCGAAGCGGCGCTCATCGCTTGCGACGTTGCCCCCGGGCTGCTCCGTCGAGTGTGGGGATTCGATGGTTGGCTCGGACACGATGCTGTGGCGTGGGCGGAGCTGATGGCGGAAGCCACGGAGAGGCGCGCCACCGGCGTCGCGCGCGGCGCGGTGATCGCGTGCTCGGACGCGGATGCGCGAGCAGTGAACGTGGCACGCTCGTGCGCGCGCCGGGCGGGGCTCGAGACCATTGTCACTGTCTCCCAAGCCTCGCTCGCCGACGCGCGACCGCCGGCGGGCGCCTCAGCAGGCCTCTTGGCGTGCAATCCTCCCTACGGCGAGCGGCTCTCGGACCGCACCTCGCTCCCGGCGCTCTACCGCGAATTGGCGGTTGTGGTGCGCGAGAGCTTCGAGGGCTATGAACTCGCCGTTCTCACGAGTGATCCGGGCCTTGAGGCCGGACTCGGGATGAGCGCCACGCGCCATGCGGACGTCTTCAACGGGCGGATCCCGGCGAAGATCCACGTCTTTTCGGCTGGCGAAAGGGCCGTGCGCGGGCCGGACACACGCGAACGCAATGCGGCGGAACGAGCCGCGGACCAACGCGGTTCGCAGGTGTGCGATGCGCGCCCCACTCGCAACGGCGAGGACCCGGCGTTCGAGAACCGTCTGCGCAAGATGGCACGTCATCACGCGACGTGGGCGAGAAGGACGGGAGTGTCGTGCTACCGCGTATACGACGCGGACCTTCCCGGCTACAACGTCGCGATCGACCTCTATCAGGGTGCTGGGGAGGACGAGGGGCGCCGCTGGCTGCACGTAGCCGAGTACGCACCGCCTCCGGATGTGGACCCGCTTCGCGCGACTGCACGGCTCGAGCACGCGACCGTGACCGGGGCTGCGGTCCTAGGCGTCGAGGAGTCCGACGTGTTCGTGAAGCGCCGCGAGCGCCAGCGAGGGGACGCCCAGTACACGCGATTGGGCTCCCAGAGCGTGCGAGGTACGGTCGACGAGGCGGGGCTGCTGTTCGAGGTCAACTTCAGCGACTACCTCGACACGGGGTTGTTCCTCGACCATCGCGAAACGCGGGCGTGGCTGCGCGAACTCGCCTCGCAGTCGCGCTTCCTCAACCTATTCGCGTACACGGGCACGGCGAGCGTGTATGCGGCCGCAGGCGGCGCCGTGTCGACGACGTCGGTCGACCTTTCGGCTACCTACCTTGAGTGGGCAGGGCGGAATCTTGCGCGCAATGGGTTCGGCGGCGACGAGCATGCCCTCGTGCGAGCCGATGCGACCTCCTGGGTCCGCGACGCCGCATCCTCGCCCGCGCGCTACGACCTCATCTTCTGTGATCCGCCAACCTTCTCGAACTCGAAACGGATGCGCGAGACGTTCGATGTGCAGCGCGATCACGTCGACCTGATCACGGACGGTGCAGCGCTGCTCGCCGACAGCGGCACGATGATCTTCTCGTGCAACCGGCGCCGGTTCCGCCTGGACACCGAAGCCCTTGAGGTTCGCGGTCTGGCGGTCCGCGATGTGACGCGTCGCACCATACCCCGGGACTTCGAGCACGCGCACGGCGTGCATGCGTGCTGGACGGTGCGCCGCACGTGAGCACGGATCTGTCGTCTACAGCTCCGGGACGGGACCCGGGTCAACCACCCTTCGTGGTCCGAGTGAGTTCGCGGGCGAGGCACGCGCGGTTGACGGTGTCGGCCCGGGAAGGGCTCGTCGTGGTCATCCCGCGCGGCTGGCGCGGCGATCCCGGTTCGCTCGTGGCCGCGAAGAGGGCATGGGCGCAACGCGCGTTGGCTCGTGTAGCCGAGCGGCGCGCGGCTTATCTCTCCGGACCCCAGGCGATGCTTCCAGACGTCGTTGAACTGCGAGCATGCGGCGTGCGGTTGGCTGTGCGCCAGGTCGTGGGTATCGGCACGCCTGTCGCCCGGAAGCGGGGGAGCGAACTGGTGATCTCCGGTGACGTCGACGCCTCCGCGCGGCTCGCCGCGTTGCGCCGTTGGGTCGATCGCGAGGCGCGCCGATTCGTGCCTCCTCGCGTCCAGGAGTTGGCTGAGGTGAGCGGATTGGTGCCGTCCAAGGTTCGGGTCACACGGTCGAGGACGCGGTGGGGGAGCTGTTCGTCTCGGGGCGTGGTCTCCATCGCGCGCAACGCACTGTTCCTGCCTCCCGAGGCGTTCGACTCGCTCATCCTGCATGAACTCGCGCATCTCCGCGTGCTCGACCACTCGCCACGCTTTTGGTCGCAGCTACTTGTGCTCGATCCCGAGGCGCACGCGCACCGCGCGCTTCTGCGCCGCGCCGCGGAGTCCGTGCCGCCGTGGGCGGATGAGTGAGGGCGGACACGTGCGATTCTGACACTCCGCCGCTGACGACCGCTGACGACTTGGGTTGGATTGTGCCGGGCGTGACCTTCTCGGGTACTCACTGTGGGGTATAATGGTCGTTCGGCCGCATCCGCCTGCTCGTTTCCCAAGCGTGCGCTGGAGGGCGGTCCGGAGTGTTCGAACTTCACCGGGCCTTTCGGGCCCGGTTCCGTCAGCACGGGAACAGGGAGGTTCACCACGTGGAGACGACGCAGATCTGGGAGATGCCAGTTGAGAGCCGTCTTGGCGTCCAGCGGGTCAAGCTCGACGACACGACGCTGCGCGACGGGGAGCAGACCGCAGGCGTCGTGTTCACGAACGCTGAGAAGGTTGCAATCGCGCGCATGCTCGACGAGATCGGCATCGATCAGATCGAGGCGGGCATCCCAGTCATGGGCGGCGACGAGCGAGATGTCATCGAGGAGATCGCGCACCTTGGACTCAAAGCATCGGTGCTCGGCTGGAACCGGGCGAACGTCGCCGACATAAAGGCCTCGATTGACTGCGGCGTCGACGCGGTCGCGATATCGATCGCCACAAGCGACATCCACATCGAGACGAAGCTCATGAAGGACCGCGCGTGGGTCATCAACTCGGTCCGCGAGGGCGTCGCGTTCGCGAAGAGCCACGGCGTCTACGTGTCGGTCAACGCGGAGGATGCGAGCCGCACATCCTTCGATTTCCTGCTGGAGTACGCCGCGGCCGCCAAGGCCGAGGGCGCCGACCGTCTCCGCTTCTGCGACACCATCGGCATCATGGAGCCTTTCCGCACGTACAAGGTCATTCGTGAGCTCATCGAGCACACAGGCCTCGAGATCGAGATGCACACGCATAACGACTTCGGCATGGCGGTGGCGAACGCGCTGGCCGGCGTGCACGCTGGGGCGACTTGGGTCAACGTGACCGTGGGCGGGCTGGGTGAGCGCGCGGGAAACGCGGCGTTCGAAGAGATCGTCATGGCGCTCAAGTACCTCGAGGGGTTCGACCTCGAGGCTGATACGCGACGCTTCACCGAGCTCGTCGACTACGTCATGACCGCCGCCGGCCGTCAGATTCCCGCCTGGAAGCCGGTGGTGGGGAGCAATATGTTCGCCCATGAGAGCGGTATCCACGCCGATGGCGTCATCAAGAACCCGAAGACCTACGAGGTCTTCAGCCCTGACGAGGTGGGCGGCGAGCGTCAGATCGTCGTGGGCAAGCACTCGGGCAGCCGCACGCTGGAGATGAAGTTCGCCGAGTACGGCATCCCGCTGTCGCGCGAGCACGCAACGGCGCTCCTGCCGCATGTTCGCAGCAAGGCCATCGAGCTCAAGCGGACGCTGTTCGACAAGGAGCTCGTGGAGCTGTTCCGTGAGTTCATCGTGACCGAGCACGAAATTGACGCGTAGTCAGCGACCGTACTTTTCACACGACCGCACTCGACCGCCGGGAGGCTGATTCCGCTGTCCGGAAAGACCATCGCCGAAAAGATCTTCAGCAACCGCTCCGGTACCGATGCGCGCGCCGGTGACATCGTCGTCGCCGACGTCGACTTCGTCATGGGTCAGGACGGCACGTCGCCGCTCGCGATCCGCGCGCTTGAGAACATGGGCGTGGAGCGCGTGTTCGATCCGGCCAAGGTAGCGCTCGTGATGGACCACAGCTCACCGAGCCCGCTCGAAGGCGTGAGCGCGCTGCACACGATGATGCGCGAGTTCGGCAAGAGGACCGGCGCGACCATCTACGACGTGGGCGAGGGCGTGTGCCACCAGCTCATCCCGGAGAGGGGACACGTCGTGCCCGGCGACCTAATGGTGGGCTGCGACTCGCACACCTGCACCTACGGTGCGCTCAACGTGTTCTCGACGGGCGTGGGCTCCACGGATGGCGCTGCGGCGATGGCGTCGGGCCAGCTGTGGTTCAAGGTCCCGGACAGCTTCAAGATCACCTACGATGGCGTGCTGCAGCCCGGCGTGTTCAGCAAGGACCTCGTCCTGTACCTCGCCGGTGAGATCGGTGTCGACGGCGCCACGTACGAAGCCATCGAGTTCCACGGTCCCGTGATTGATGCTCTGTCCGTGGAGGCGCGCATGACCATCTCGAATATGGCGATCGAGGTGGGCGCCAAGGCCGGCCTAATGAGGGCTGACGACAAGACGCTTGCGTGGTTCGAGGGTCGCGGAACCAAGAGGCCCGATCCACAGGACCCGGATGCTGACGCCACATACGTGCGGGAACTCAACTTCGATGCGTCTGCGATCGGCCCGCAGGTCGCTACGCCTCACGCCGTCGACAACGTGAGCCCCATCGAGGATGTCGAGGGCACGCCGGTCGCGGAGGGCGTGCTCGGTACATGTACGAACGGCCGTCTCGAGGACCTCGAGATCGCCGCGAAGATCCTCGAGGGCCGAAGCGTGCATCCCGACGTGCGTTTCATCGTCGCACCGGCTTCGCGGCAGATCCTGCTCGACGCGATCGCAGCTGGGTACATCCAGACGCTCGTCGCGGCGGGAGCGGCCCTCGTGACGCCGGGTTGCGGTCCGTGCGTGGGTACGCACAACGGGGTGCCGTCGGACGGGGAGAACGTCATCTCGACGGCCAACCGCAACTTCAAGGGCCGCATGGGCAACAGTAACGCCTTCATCTACCTAGGGAGCCCGGCCACCGTGGCAGCCTCGGTCATCGAGGCTAAGATCACCGATCCGCGGAAGTACATCACGGGGTAGCGCAAGCGCTGGCGGGGCTGGGCACACACGGACAGGGACCGAGGGAGCACGAGCAGACATGGAACTCAGGGCCAAGGCCTTCAAGTATGGCGATGACATCAACACGGACTACATCATCTCCGGCAAGTACAAGTTCAAGTCCGCCGACATGGAGGCGATGGCGGTCCACGCCATGGAGGAGCTCGACCCGAATTACTACGAGAAGGTCAAGCCCGATGGCGGCTTCCTTGTCGCAGGAACGAACTTCGGCATGGGCTCGAGCAGGGAGCAGGCGCCGCTCGTCCTGATCCACTCGAACACGAAGGCCGTGCTCGCGAAGTCGTTCGCGCGCATCTTCTACCGCAACGCGATCAACACCGGCCTCCCGGTGGTCGAGTGCGATACCGGTCTCATCGCTGAGGGCGACGAGCTCGAGGTAGATCTTGAGGCCGGCTTGGTCAGGAACCTGACGCAGGGCACGGAGATCCCGTTCCGGCCGCTTCCGCCGGTCATGGCGCGGCTGCTCGCCGACGGCGGTCTGGTCGCGCACTTCAAGAAGCATGGCGGCAGGTTCAATCTCTAGCGGTGCCGAGGTGAAAGAGGGCGCGATGAGTGACACACCGCTTTTCACCGCCGACGAGGACCGGCACGAAGTCGCGGCGCGCGCGATCGCGGAGCCAGCGCTCCTGGCTCAGGTGGTGCACGCGCTCTCCGGCGACGACCGGCGGTTGCGGCAGTTCGCCGCGAGCGTCGTGCACGAGGTCTCGGAGCACGACGCGACGCAGCTCAAGCCGTTCGCGCTCGATCTCGCCGACGCACTGCACCGGCCGGAGTCTCAGACGCGCTGGGAGGTGCTCGGGACGTTCGAGAACCTCATCCCGGTCGACGCTCGCCTTGTCGACAAGGCGCTGGCGGGTGCAGAGACGGCGTTGCACGACGAGGACTCGGGGGTCGTGAGGCTTGCCGCGTTCCGGCTGCTCACGTCTTACGGAGCGACGACGGCGCATCGTTCTCAGCGGGTATGGCCGCTCATCGCAGAGGCGGTTCGCTGCTACCACGGTGACGACGAATTCCCGGCGATGCTGTCTGGGTTGTACCGCATGGTGAGCGGCGAGGCCTCTGACGACGTCAGGAAGAAGGCCGCTGATCTCATGGCATTCGACGCCGAAACCGGCAAGGGTCAGCTCAAGCGGCGTGCCGCACGCATCGTCGCGTGCGCGCCGAAGCGCCGGGCCAAGAAGTAGCCTCAGGGCGACGCGACCGCGGCATCGGCGCACCGTCGTCAACGGTACCTTCACGGACTCTCCCCTCCACAACTTCGACCGGGCCACTTCCCAAACCCGAGTGGGCGTGACACAGTCGTGATGCGGGCTGGGAAGGGGGGTGGCTCGCAGGTATGCGCGCCATGCCATGCCAGGCTGCGATGGCAGAAGCGGCTCGCACTCCGGCCCGACGGCTCGCTCCTGGAATGGGGGAACCATGTTCCGAGTCCGGTTGCGGTTCGCACGCGCACTGGCGCACCGTGCGGCGTCATCGCTGCTCTGCGTTGCGCTCGTCTGTCCGGCGGTCGCGCCGGCGCAAATGCTGGGCGCTACGTCGACAGGACGCGTCCGCGAGTCCGCATCACGCTACGAGACCCTCGCGCGCGAAGCCAAGGGTGTCTCGTCCGCCCGTCTGCTTCCTGAAGCTAAGGCGGGGACGCGCGTCGTCGTCGAGTGGGCGCCCGGAATCCCGGATACGCAGATAGCCGCCGCAGCGGCGAGCTTGGGCTTCTCCGTCATACATGAAGAGCCGACGGTAGGCGCGGCGCTCGTGGCACCCAAGCGGCCGGGCGTCAGCGCGCAGCGGCTCGCAGATGCTCTGCGTGCGCGCCGTCTCGCCAGGAGCGCACGCGTCGAGCAGGTCTACCGTCCGTCAGCGGTGCGGCCCAACGACCCGCTCTTCGCCCAGCAGTGGGCGCTAGAGAACACCGGGCAGACCGGGGGTAGGGCCGGAGCAGACATCGGAGCGACGCGCGCTTGGGTGAATGGGACCGGGTCGAAAGAGATCGTCGTCGCCGTCGTCGATACCGGCATCGATATCCACCATCCCGATCTCGTCGACGCCATCTGGGTGAACACGGGTGAGATACCTGACAACGGGCTCGACGATGACAACAACGGCTACGCCGATGATGTGAACGGCTACGACTTCTCAGCGGGGAACGCGACCGTCTACGACCCGGCCGACGGCGACCAGCATGGTACCCACGTCGCGGGCAGCATCGGCGCGGTGGGCGGCAACGGCATCGGCATCTCCGGGGTCAGTCAGCGTGTCACGATCATGCCCGTGAAGTTCCTCGGCCCATGGGGGGGCGGCGAATACGAGGGCGCACTCGCCCTCCGCTACGCGGTGGACAACGGCGCACGAGTGATCAACTGCTCATGGGGCGGAGGACCGTCGAAGCTGATTGGTGACGCGCTCGACTACGCCGCCGAACACGGCGTGCTTGTCGTCTGTGCGGCCGGCAACTGGGGCATGGACCTTGACTCGCTCACCGACTTCAAGTTCTACCCTTCTTCCTACGACAGCACGGCGGTGATCTCGGTCGCGGCTACCGACGACTCCGACCGGCTCGCACGCTTCTCGAACTACGGCGTGACCGAGGTGGACGTCGCGGCCCCTGGCGTCGACGTGACGTCGACGCTGCCTTTCGAGACGACCGCGCTGCTCGTGGAGAAGCTGCCGTACAAGATCGCTTACCTCGCGTTCGCACCTGAAGCGATCGAGCCCGCCTCCACGGGCCGCGAGACCATTGCGCGCTCGATGTCCCGGCTCATGAGCGACCGGAAAGCCCCGGTGTTGCTCGTCGACGACAGCGCACCGCAGCGCACGGGCGAGACGCCCGGCGTGCGTCAGCGGTTCTACCGCGATGCGCTGAGCGGCGCGGGCTACAGCGACGTGACGGTGTGGTCGACGTCGAGCCAGGGGACTCCGCGAGCCGCAGACCTGCGCGGTCGCGTGGTCGTGTGGTTCACCGGCTCGGACGCTGGCGGCTGGTACAGCGAGCTCTGCATCTCGGACGCTGAGCGCACCGCCATTGCGGCGTATCTCGACGGCGGCGGACGCCTGCTCATGGCGAGCGGTGAGATAGGCACGGACCTCGGCTACTGGAGCGACCCGGAGTGGTTCGAGAAGTACTTTCACGCACGAACGGTTGCCTACGAGACTTGGGGCTACGAGTTCGAAGGCGTCGCGGGCACGATATTCGAAGGGCTCTCGGGCGCGCTGGCCTCGGCGTATCGTTGGCCTGACGGGTATGATTCGCGGCGCTGGCCCACCGGCTCCGACTCCGTGATACCGGCAGACCGTTTTGCGAAGCCGCTGGCGTCGATGGGCGGTTACGGCATCCTGTCGGGCACGTCCATGGCCGCTCCGCATGTCACGGGCGCGGCCGCACTGCTCATGGCGCAGCGGCCCGGGATCGCCACCGAGGACGTGCGTGCGCGCATCGAGAACACCGTCGACGCAGTCGCCTCGCTCGCTGATCGCGTTGGGTACGGCGGTCGCATCGACGTGGCTGACGCCGCCGGTACCTACGTGGGTCGACCTGTGTCGATCGAGCCCACCGCCGCCGTGCGGCCCCTGCAGGCGGGGTCGGTTCAGGCGGTGTCGTGGAAGATGCCGACGGGGGCGGCCTCCGGGGCGACCTTCGAACTGCAGCAGGGCCTGCCGTTCACCGCCTACGAAGAGGGTTTCGAGTACGGCGTGCCCATCCGGTTCACAACGCCGCCAGGGTCGCACTCATGGTACGTGACGCAGGATCTGGCGCTCGTGCGAAGCGGCGGCGCGGCGCTGCGGAGCCGTTCGATGAACCCCGCTGGCTCGGTCAAGGTCGTGGCCGAGGAACGAGACGAGTCGGGCGGCTTCATATTCTGGGAGATCAGCGGCTACGAGACATCGACCGTCGAGGCGAAGGTGGACGTGCCCGAAGGGGGTGGCACGCTGTCGTTCTGGTGGAAGATGGACGCCATGGACCAGTGGGCCGATTTCATGGTTGACGGGGAGTACGTGGACTGGCTCTGGCCTCTGCCCGTTCCGTGGCGCCGCGTCCAGGTGAATCTCTCGTCGGGTGAGCACACGCTGAGATGGACGATCGGCAAGGCGTTCGGTGACTTCACCTACGGCAACGACTGCGTAGCGATTGACGACATCAAGTTGGTCGCCAACGCGTTTCGCACGGTTGGAGTCGCACCTGCAGGCTCGCGATCGATGGGCTGGAGCGTGCCTGCTGCTGAGTCCGGGAACGTGACGTTGCGCCTCAGATCGAAGACCGCAACGCAGACGTCTCCGTGGGCCTATACTCGTGGGTTGCGTGTCTCACGTTCGCTCTTCGCGCCGGCACCCCCCGGGCGCTTCGTCGCACAGGCGGGGACGAACGGCGACATACGGCTCAGCTGGACCAATCCTCCCGATGCGGACTTCGCAGGGGTCAGGGTCGTGCGACGCGTCGGCGTCGCACCATCAGGCGCCGAGGATTCCGAAGCGACGGTCGTCTACGAGGGCACCGCAACAGTCGCCGCGGACGCCGGACTGGTTCACGGAGACCGGGTGTTCTACCACGCGTACGCGTGGGATCGGGACGGGAACCTCTCCAATCCCGCTTCGGCCGACGCGCGCATCGTCGACACGGTGGCTCCGGCCACGCCGCGCGGTGTCGACGCGACCGTTGAGGACGGGTTCGTGGGCGTCTCGTGGATGAGCACCGAGCCGAGCGGTTCGGCGTCTGTCCGGGTTGCTCGCATCGCGCCGGGCGATGCGGGGATCGACGGCCCGGGCGCCCGCCCGGTCTACGACGGCCCCGGGGCTCATGCGTTTGACTACGAACTGTCGCGCGTCCCGACGCACACCGTTGCACACTACGGCGTACAGGCCGCTGACAGGTCGGGCAATCGCTCGTCCGTCGTCACGGTGAGCGTTGCGGTGGACACGCGGGGCCCGCGCGGCTCGATCACCGTCGCCGGCGGCGCGGACTCAGTGTCCGCGCCCGAGGTCGACGTCTCCATGCGCGTGACGCGCGCCGTCGAGATGCGGTTCAACGGGGGACTCGGATGGGGCGAGTGGGTGCGCTTCTTGCCAACCGCGCAGGTCAAGCTGCGACCTGTTGAGGGACGTCACGTCGTGCGCGGCCAGTTCCGCGATGTCGCAGGCGTAGTTCGCGAGTTCCGCGATGACGTCTACCTGAACGTGGTGGCCCCGCCGACGCCACGGAACCTTCGGGCTGCGCCGGCGCCGGGAGGCGCGCGCCTAGAGTGGGATGCGAGCACCACCAAGGACCTGATGGGCTATCACGTGTACCGCTCGGCATCGCCGGACGGTCCGTTCAAGCGGGTCGGGCGCGTGCCGGGCACGCCGGCCGAGCCGATGCCGCGGCTGCCGATGCCCGCACCCGAACCGGGACCGGGCATGCCGGACAAGGGCACGGGCAGCGAGGGTGTGCCGAGTGCACCCGCGACTCCCACCGTCCGCTACCTCGCGCAGGACCTCGAGGCCGGGATGACGTACTACTTCTCCGTGGCTGCCGTCGACCGTGGCGAACTCGTGAGCGCTCGAAGCGCACCGGTCGCGGTGGCCGGACGCTCGATCACCCGACGCATCGCGGGTGCCGATCACGCCGATACTGCGGTGCTCGTGAGCCGCTCGCGCTTCACGACCGCGCCAGTGGTCGTTGTCGCCCGGGCGGACCGCACGGCCGACCAGGTCGTGGCTGTCGCTCTCGCGGGGGCGTACCGTTCGCCCTTGCTGCTCGCGAAGGCGTCTGGCTTCACTACCGGAACTGTTGCTGAGCTGCAGCGGCTTGGCGCACGCACGGTCATCGCCGTGGGCGCCGACGACGCGCTCTCGACGCGTCTGCGTGCCGCAGTGCCGACGGATACCGCAGTGCGCGCGCTCACAGGTCCGGACCGCGCCGGGACCGCGGCGCTCGTCGCGAGGGAGATCGCGAGCGCTGAGGCGACACCGTCGCGCACGGCGCTGCTCGTGAGCGGGTCCAGCCCGACCGACGCGCTGGGCCTGCTGCCCATGGCGTACGCGCAGCGCATCCCCGTGCTCTTTGCAGACAGGGCGGGGCTGCCCGCAGCGACTGCGGCGGTGATCGACGATCTCGACTTCGACGCCGTTCGCGTGGCAGGCGGCGAGTCGCGCATTCCCGAGTACACGCTCGAATCGCAACTGGGCTGGCTCCAGCGTGACAGGCTAGAGGGCTCGAACGCGGTCGAGATCGCTGTGACAGTAGCCCGGCTCGCCCAGGAAAGCAGGGTTGCGACGTTCGGAACGGTCGCCATCGTCAATACGCGACGGCCGGCCGAGGCCGTGGCCGGAGCGATCGCCGCGGCCACACGCGGCGGGGTCATCGTCGTGACGTCGAAGTCGCGGTTGCCGCAGCCGTCGGCGGATCTGCTCCGTGAGAACTTGCTCTCCATCGAGCGTATCGAAGTCTACGGCCCGACCGCCGCCCTCGACGGGGCCGGGAAGCGCTCACTTCGCGCTGCTCTGCGGTGGCTTCCGGAACCATGGGGCATGATGCTCGGCCCCGGTGACGTGCCGAAGGAGGTGCGGTAGGGCACGGCGTGACGTCGCTCAGGCAGGCGTCTCGCGACGCCACGCCGCGAGTCTCAGAAGTCGACGTAGATGAACTCCGAGACGCCTGACGAGAACAGCACCACGGCGACGATCATGGCCGCCCACAGAAGACCCCAGCCCACATCGATCAGTGTGTTGCGGATGCGTTCCCGCATCAGGTCTCCCACCATATCAGCATCGTGAGCAACGTAAGGAAGCGCGAGTACGGCATCGCGAAAAGGCCCCACCCTAAGGTGACTAGCGCGAACGTCAGCAGTCCGCTCGCGGCGAGGCCCGTGTAGCGGAGTGCCAGCCGAGCGGCGGGATGGTTCGGCGTGGGGAGGTGAATCCGGGGCTTCACGTGCAGCGTCCACAGCCGGTGGGTCGCGACCAGGCTACCGTGGTAGAGCCCCCACCCCAAGAAGTTCCACGCGGCGCCGTGCCAGATGCCGGACACCGCGAACGCCGCCATGAGGTTGAGCATCTGCCGCGCCGTTCCGCAACGGCTGCCGCCCAAAGGAATGTAGACGTAATCACGGATCCAGCTCATCAGCGATATGTGCCAGCGGCGCCAGAACTCCGCGATGTTCGTCGCCAAGTAGGGCCATGAGAAGTTCTCGGGCACACGGATGCCGAAGAGCCGAGCGGAGCCGATCGCTATGTCGGAGTAGCCCGAGAAGTCCAGGTAGATGCGCCAGGAGTACGCGATGAGTGCGACGATCAGCTCAAACCGCGTTGCTCCGGCGATTGCGTCCGGCGAGCCGAGCACTTCAATCCACAGCGTCAGCGTGTCTGCAATCACGACCTTCTTGAGCAGGCCCACGAGGATGCGAGTCGTTCCGGCGCGGATGTCTTCTGCGTTCGCGCGCGCGCTGCGCGCTTGAACCATAAAGCCCTGGAAGCGCTTGATGGGGCCTGCGACCAGAGTGGGCGCGAAGAGCGCGAATGCGAGGAAGTCCGCGGCGCCGTGAGAAGGAAGTGTGCCCTTGCGTGCGTCGACCAGGTAGTGAACGAACTCGAAGGTGAAGAACGAGATTGCCAGTGGAAGGCACAAGTCCTCGAAGGTTGGCAGGCCGACCATACCCACATCGGTCGCCGTACGGGCCAGCAGGCCTCCATACTTGTAGAACGCGAGCAACCCGATCGTGACAACCAAACCCGCCGCGAAGGCGAGCGTTGTCGCGTCACCGCGTCTCCGCACGACGGCCCCGAGCACGTAGACGAGCACCAACTCGGCGAGCAGAATCCCGACGAACGCGGGCGAGAAGTACCAGTAGAATGCCAGCCCTGTGCCGAATAGGAGCCACGGTTTCGCTTGGTCGGGGATGAAGCGGAAGACCGCGACGACTACGGCGAGCAGAGCGAGGTAGGCGGGCTCGTTGAAGATCACAGCGGATCACCCGTGGGCGCGCTGGCGAGTCTCCACAGCTCTGCGCCGACCAGGTTGTTGCCCGCTGCGGTGGTGTGGCTGATGTCGGCGAACGCGGAAGATGGCAGCGAGAGGCCGGTGTTCAGGTCGTGGAATCGATGGCCCTTCGCCTCGACGATGCGGCGCAGTGTCGCCACATTCTCGGCGTAGCGGGTCCAGTCGAAGGCCTCGTACGACTCCAGCGCATCGATGTTGATCGGTGCCATGTAGAAGATGGTGCGCGTATCCGCTTGCGCGAGGGCGGTAGCAAGCCTCTCGAGCATCCGCGTCTCGCTGTCGGTCGTGCGCACGCGAAAGTCCGCGGCTGCGGCGAACTCGTCGATGATCATCATCTGCCGGTCGGGTGGGAGCTCTTCGACCGGCGTGAGCCCCGTGTCATCCTTCTCCGCGTCGGCGAGCGCCGGGTCGAGCAGCCGTTGCCAGCCTTCGCGTGCGCACATCTCAGGAGTTGCGCCCAGCAGCCGGGAAGCGAGTGCATCGCGCGCCCCGTACAGACGCCACGTCGAACGAAGGCCGCGGTCGAACATACCGGTGACGTCGGGTCGGCGTGTGGGATCGATGTCGAGGACGGCGGCCAGATCGGCGTTCATCGGAACGCCGAGGAGGCCGGGTAGCTCGGGATAGCGCATGCGCTCCTGCTCGCGCCAGTCGGCGTTGAAGGCGTGATATGTGAGCTGTACGAACAACAGGTCAGCATCGTCTTCGACGCGGCGTGCGATGAAGTAGCCGTCGCCGACCAGCTGCCCGTTGGCTGCTAGGTTGTAGACGATGGGAGAGGAGGTCCCCTCACGGGCCGCTCTTCCGAATGACGCCGGAACGGTGTCCCGCGCCTCGTCGACCGCGTCACCCCACGTGGGCGATGCGCCGAGGAACACGACGACAGGGCTCTTTGCGTCGCAAGCGGTGGACTCGAGGTCTTCGACGGCAGGAAGGAGTTCTGATGTGGGAAGGGCGCGTGGCATGCGCCAATCCCGGCTGAAGTCCGGAGCGGGAACGAATCGTGACACCGTTGCGTCGACGGCAGCAAGAGCCAGGACGCAAGCTGCGAAGCGCAATGCGACGCGGACAGCCGACGCCGTGGCCGCCTTGGGCCGTGCGCTGTCAGGCTCTGCTTCGTCGAGTCTTTTGTCGTCCATCGCGACTGCGTGCTCCCCGCACGTTGATCTGTTCAGAGTGCGCGCATGGTGGAATGCTAGCATTGAGGCAGCTGGCGCATAGCATATGACTGCGGATCGGATCCGTTCCGTCGGCGCCTGAAACGAAGCATGCGACGAAAGGGCATCGAAT
Organism: Actinomycetota bacterium; assembly: GCA_037445775.1. Taxonomy (GTDB): domain Bacteria; phylum Actinomycetota; class Coriobacteriia; order Anaerosomatales; family PHET01; genus JBBUX01. The sequence continues at coordinate 18,549 of JBBIJX010000001.1, read as the reverse complement.
GACGCGAAGTTACGGCACGGTGCTCATCTGCTCGGTGGCACTTGCGCTCGGCCTCGCCCCCGCAGCGCACGCTACAGTCAAGGTGTACGAGGGCAAAGGAGTGGGCAGCGCACGACTCGGAAGGTCAGTGACGTACAACCTGTCGAAGCTCGGGAAGCCCGCCAAGACCGTGGTGGATCGACAGTACAGGATGGCCGACGGGTCGACACGCACCGTCTACATCCACTCGTTCGGCAAGTCGATGGGTGGCGGGCGCTATCCACTCATCATGTACTCGAACCGCGCGAAGACGACGTTCAACTTGACGGTCTATTCGAGCGGCTACGTGACCACGAAGGGCATCAGGGTCGGATCGACCGAGACCGCGCTCCGCACGAGCTATCCGACCGCGAAGCGTCGGCGAGGCGCTGTCTACACGCGCTACGTGGTCGGCGCTGGTCCGGCCACCGAGTTCTGGGTGCGCTCGGGCAAGGTCTACAGTGTCACGGTGCGCCGATGAGACTCGGGATCTTGCGCGCGCTCGCACTGTCCGGGCTGCTACTGCTGCTATCCGGCGCCACGAGGCCGAGCTCTGCGTGCGCCACTGAGGGCGGGGTCTACATCGCTCGGGTGGACTACGAAGCCGGCGCCGTCACACTTGCCGCGCGCTGCGACCCCGGGACGGCGCGAGTCATGCTCACAGACGGGCTCGGCGCCGAGGAGGTCGTGAACTGCTACGCCTCTGCGGAGGCGCTCTTCGCGCCGATTCAGCTCGCCACGACGACCACAGTCACCGTTACCGCCTTCGGCATCTCAGACACGGTGATGTGGTCGCAATCGATCGCTCTCGACCCAGGTGAGTTTCGACCGCGAGCGCCGATGCTATCGGTCGTGAGAAACGAAGTCGTTGCGCCGCGCTGGGCCTTCTCAGGCGAAGCGGGTGTTCCCGTGACGCGGGTCGAGACGTATGTCCGCGAAACCTTGCGGTCGTCGGTCGCGACGCTTCCGCCCGGCGCCGACGGCTGGTTCACGGTGCCGCCGGTCGCGGTGCCGTTCGGTCGCGCTACCGTCGAGGTGCGGCCAGGGAACGGCTTCGGGTGGGCGACGGACTCCACCGTCGCCCGCGTGTACAACCTAGGCGCGGACACGCCGCGCACATCACGCTACGTGTTCATCTACCGGAGCCGCTTCTGGATGTTCTATGTCTCCGGGGGCCGGGTGGTGAGGGCGTGGCCGATCGCCGTGGGCATGAAGGGCGCCCCCACACCCGCCGGCACCTTCAAGATCGGCCCCTCGCTGCCCTCGAGCGGCGCGTGGGGCCCCTTGCGGCGGCCGCTGCGGCGCGTGGCGAGTTCGGGCCAGCGCTTCAGCGGCTACTACATCCACGGTCACGCGCCCGGTGCGTGCTGGAGCATAGGCATGCCGTCGAGCCAAGGCTGTATTCGCATGCACAACAGCGCTGTTCGCGAGTTCGCCCGGCTTGTGCCGAACGGAACGACCGTGCGAGTCCGCTGAAGTGACGGCCGTTGCTGGCAATGACGCTGGCTAGCGCTACAATCTGAAAGCGCGAGCCGGCGCACGGTTGCCGGTCGCGCTCGTTCGGGCGTGCGTGCTGCTCGCCCTCGTCACTCTTGGAGGAGTTCGCACCCATGTCCAAGCACACCGTGACCCTCATCCCCGGCGACGGCATCGGCCCCGAACTCACAACCGCGATGAGACGCGTCGTCGAAGCGGCTGGCGTCGACATCGAGTGGGAGGTCGCCCTAGCCGGCGCCGACGTCATCGAGCAGTTCGGCACTCCGCTCCCCGAATCGACCCTCGACTCCATCCGAGAGAACAAGGTCGCCATCAAGGGTCCCATCACGACGCCCGTGGGCACGGGTTTTCGCTCAGTGAATGTCGCGATCCGTAAGGAACTTGACCTATACGCGTGTGTGCGGCCGGCGTTCTCGATTCCAGGATCCGGCGCGCGCTATGACGATATCGACCTCGTGATCGTGCGCGAGAACACCGAAGACCTCTACGCGGGCATCGAGTTCGAGCAGGGGAGCGCGGAAGCCGCAGACCTCATCCGCTTCGCCGCGGACAAGGGCGCGGGCTTCATCCGCCCGGACTCCGGCCTGTCACTCAAGCCCATCAGCGTGTTCGGTACCGAGCGCATCGTGCGCTACGCATTCGACTACGCCATCGCCAACGGCCGCACGAAGGTGACCGCCGTCCACAAGGCGAACATCCTGAAGATGAGCGATGGCCTCTTCCTGAAGGTAGCCCGCCAGGTCGCCGAGGAGTACAAGGACTCCGGGATCGAGTTCGAGGACTACATCGTTGACGCAACCTGCATGCAGCTCGTCCTGCACCCGGAGTGGTGGGACGTCCTCGTCTTGCCGAACCTCTACGGCGACATCGTGAGCGACCTCTCGGCGGGGCTCATCGGCGGGCTTGGCATCGCGATGGGCGCGAACATCGGAGACGAGTGCGCCGTCTTCGAGCCGGTACACGGCAGCGCGCCGAAGTATGCGGGCAAGGACATGGCGAACCCCACCGCGGAGATCTTGTCGGCGACGCTGATGCTGAGACACCTCGGCGAGACCGATGCCGCGGAGCGCATCCTCGCCGCAGTGCGCCGCGTCATCGGCGAGGGCGAGAAGGTCACCTACGACATCAAGCGTTCGAACACCGGTTCGACCGAGGGCTCCGTGGGCACGCAGGCTTACGCTGACGCGCTCATCGCGGCGCTTTAGGGCAGCGCGGGAAGGCGGGTGCGGCCCGGTGGACGTCGAGAAGCAGGACGTCTCCAGTACGAAGCGGACCGCCTGGATCGTGCTGTGGGTCGCGATCGTGATCGTGCTCCTCGCCGACGTCGCGTGGCTCATCATGAAGCGTGATCCAGCGGACTCTCGCGCACAGACCGAGATCGAGCCCGCGCAGGAGACCACCGCGCCCGTCATGCCCTCGGTAGTGCCGACGCCGTCAGGAGAGCCCACGTCCGCCGGGCAGACGACGGACGGCGGCTCCACCACCGCCACCAGCAGCACAGGGAGCACTCCGGGGCAGCGGCGTGCTGGACGCATCGCCTACCGCCTCGGCGCGACCGTCTACGTCGCTGATGAAGACGGACAGAACCCGTCTCAGGTCATCCGCGCGACGGAGGGCCCGTTCGCGCTCGCGCCGGACGGCCGTACCCTCGCGATCGTTCAAGACGGTTCCCTCGTTCTGGTCGACACCGAGACCGGGCACTCGACGAGTGTGGGAGAAGCGGTCGACGAAGCCCTTGTGTGGACCCCGGACTCCGCGGCAGTGCTGTTCGTGAGGCGTACAGGCCAAAGTCACGAGGTGCGGCGCGTGCGGCGCGATGGGACCAAGGACACGATGCTGCGACAAGGTACCGCGATGTCGGTATCGCCCGGCGGACGCACGATAGCCGTGTTCGAAGGGGGTATCGCCTCGAGCGGAGGGTACGTGTGGGTGTCGCGAGACGGCGGGGCGTTTCGACGCATCAAGGTCGTGACCGGCACGGTCACCGGGGTCGCCGCCGGGGACGATCGGGTCTACACCGCTGTCGTGGCCGACGGTGACGAGCCCGATTCCCGGATCGTCTCGGTCGGCCTTGACGGTACGCACCTCACGAGGCTTGCCGGGGCGCCTGCCGGCGAAGTCCCCGCGGCGTGGGCGACGCTCGCGCTGTCACCGGACGGGTCGACGCTCGCCGGTAGCGCGCTTGGCGATGACGGGTACTCACGCATCAGCCTGTTTGCGCTGCCCAGTGGTGCGGAATCGCGGCTCGCGCTACGGCGCGACGGGTACGTCCGCTTCTGGAGTCCGTCAGGGGCGTATCTGTTCTACGTCGAGGGTAACGCCTTCCAGGGAGAGCCGACCGTTCTCTATCGCGTCGGACCCGACGGCACGGGCCGGCGCGTCGTCGCGACCGGAGCGCGCTGAGAGAGGGTTTGAAGCCGGTTGTGAGCCCGACAGCGGTGTTTGCCGCTCTAGAGCGGCTCGACTATACTCCGCACCTACAACCGCACAGCACGACAGGCGTTGACGGGGAACATTAGAGGCCAACCCTCGCCGCAGAGAGCCGGGACACGGTGGAAGCCCGGCCGGGGGCGCTTTGAAACTCACCCCTGAGCCACTCGGGCCAACGTCCGGGCGTCTCCTATGCGCGAACGATCTTCGCGGGCGTCCGGGGCAAGTAGACCGGGTCGGTGGCATCCGTTACCTGCCGCACGAGAGGGTGCCCACTCTCGCCGCCGCGCGTGTAAGTTCGCGGACTGCCGAGGACTCCGGGCGCCACGCGGCTGTCGTGCGGTCGGCTGCGGCGCCGCCAACCCAAATCGAAGGGGAGGCGAATCATGGCGCACGCGAGCGATCGCATGAAGGGTGGGCTCTCCAAGGCCCCGCACCGCAGTCTGCTGAAGGCGGACGGCTTCACGGACACCGAGATCGCACGTCCGCTCGTCGCCGTCATCAATTCGGCGAACGAGATCATCCCCGGCCACCTGATGCTCGACAAGATCGGCGAGGCCGTGAAGGCCGGCGTCTACATGGGCGGTGGCACGCCGGTTGAGATCTCGACCATCGGGGTGTGTGATGGCATCGCGATGAACCACGCCGGCATGCGCTACTCGCTCGTGAGCCGCGAGGTCATCGCCGACTCAGTCGAGATCGCAGTTCTAGCTCACGCATTCGACGCCGTCGTCATGATCCCCAACTGCGACAAGATCACTCCCGGCATGCTCATGGCGGCCGCACGTCTGAACCTGCCAACTGTCGTCATCTCCGGCGGGCCGATGCTCGCCGGACGGGGACTCAGCGGCGAGGCGGTCGATCTCGACACTATCTTCACCGCGGTAGGCAAGGTCGCGGCCGGCGAGATGTCAGAGGACGACCTTCTGCTACTCGAGGAGCGGGCGTGCCCGACTTGCGGCAGCTGCGCCGGCCTCTTCACGGCGAACTCGATGAACTGCCTCGTGGAGGCGATCGGCATAGGATTGCCGGGCAATGGCACAGTCCCGGCCGTCTTCTCGGAGCGGATTCGGCTTGCCAAACGCGCTGGGATGCATGTGATGGAGTTGCTCGAGCGGGGCGTCACGGCGCGAGACATCATGACGCCCTCCGCATTCAGGAACGCGATGACTCTCGACATGGCGTTCGGCGGCTCATCGAACACGGTGCTGCATCTCACAGCCATCGCACACGAGGCGGGCGCCGACGTCACGCTCGATGACTGGGCCGCGGTGAGCGCGCGCACGCCTAACCTCGTGCGCATCAGCCCTGCGAGCGACATGCACATGGAGGACCTTCACTGGGCGGGCGGTATCCCGGTGATCATGGGCGAACTCGACCGGGCAGGTCTCATCGAACGTGATGCCATGACAGTGGACGGGCGTTCGATGGGTGAGATCGCGGCTGGAGCGCCCAGGCCGGACGGTCGCGTGGTCCGTCCGACGAGCGACCCGTACTATCCCGAGGGGGGCCTGCGGGTGCTGCGGGGCAACCTCGCTCCTGATGGGGCTGTCGTGAAGCAGTCCGCAGTGCCGCTCGAGATGCGCGTGCACACCGGCCCTGCACGGGTCTTCGAGTCCGAAGAGGACGCGGTGAGCGCGATATTGGGTGGCCGAATCGTCGCAGGCGATGTCGTTGTGATCCGCTACGAGGGGCCCGTGGGCGGGCCAGGCATGCGCGAGATGCTCACTCCCACGAGTGCGATCTCCGGCATGCCCGAACTCGCGAAGAGTGTCGCGCTTGTCACCGACGGGCGTTTCAGCGGCGCTACGAAGGGACCGGCTGTGGGTCACGTCAGCCCCGAGGCCGCCGCCGGCGGCCTGATCGGCCTCGTGGCGGAGGGCGACTCCATCACCGTCGACATCGACGCGGCCACGCTGACCCTGCATGTCTCGGACGAGGAGCTGGAGCAGCGCCGCGTCGTCCGCGTCGTACCCGAGCCGCGTGTCACGACCGGCGTCTTGGGGCGCTACGCGAGGCTCGTCACGTCCGCGGACAAGGGGGCCGTGTTCTATGAGTGAACGCATGACAGGCGCGGAGGCGCTCGTGCGCTGTTTGGAGGCTGAGGGGGTCGACGTCCTCTTCGGCTATCCCGGCGGCGTCGCGCTCCCCATCTTCGACGCGCTCTACGATTCGAAGCAGATCACCACGGTCCTTCCGCGGCACGAGCAAGGCGGCGTGCACGCGGCTGACGGTTACGCCCGTGCGACAGGCAAGTGTGGCGTCGCGCTCGTCACGAGCGGGCCGGGGGCCGCCAATACGATCACCGGCATCGCGAACGCGTACATGGACTCGATCCCGCTCGTGGTCATCACCGCTCAGGTGTCGACCGCCGTCATCGGTACCGACGCGTTCCAGGAGATCGATATCACCGGCATCACGGTGCCCATCACCAAGCACAACTACCTGCTCAAGGACGCGTCCGAACTGCCCGAAGCGTTCAAGGAGGCGTTCCACATCGCGACCACCGGACGTCCCGGGCCGGTGCTCATCGACGTCCCGGTGGACGTGAGCAAGGGCGAGCTCGACTTCGACTATCCGGCCAGCGTCAACCTGACCGGATACAAGCCCACCTACCGCGGGCACAGCAAACAGGTCAAGCAGGCCGTCTCGCTCATCAGCAGAGCGCGCCGTCCGCTGCTCTACGTGGGCGGAGGCATCGTCTCGGGCGGAGCGTACAAGGAGCTCAAGGACCTCGCCGAGCTCATGCAGATCCCCGTGGCCACGACGATGATGGGAAAGAGCGCGTTTCCCGAGGACCATCATCTCTGGATCGGGATGCCGGGCATGCACGGCGCCAAGTACACCAACTACGCGATGACCGAGACGGACCTGCTCGTCGCAGTGGGAGTGCGCTTCGATGACCGAGTGACGGGCAAGCTCTCGAGCTTCGCGAGCAAGGCGAAGATCATCCACGTCGACGTCGACCCCGCCGAGATCGGCAAGAACAAGCCCGCTGACGTGCCCATCGTGGGCGACGCCAAGAACGTGCTCGGCGGCATCGTGGCGGAGCTGCGCAAGGGAGCGGACGAGCCGAAGACCGAATCGTGGATCAAGCTCATCGATGAGTGGCGCGCGCAGTTCCCGCTGCACTACGGGCCGCATCTCGGTGCCGGCGAAGAGGGTGCGCTCTTCCCGCAGTATGTCGTGCAGCGCGTCAACGAGCTCACGAAGGACCGCGAGACCGTCATCTGCACCGAGGTGGGACAGAACCAGATGTGGGCGTGTCAGTACTACACGCTCCGCTCCCCGCGCTCGTGGGTATCGTCCGGGGGGCTCGGCACTATGGGGTTCGGCCTACCTGCGGCGATCGGCGCGCAGGCCGGCCGGCCGGACGCGCTCGTCATCGACATCGCGGGTGACGGTTCGATCCAGATGAACATCCAGGAGCTCGCCACCGCTAAGCTCAACGGCTACCCGGTCAAGGTCGTGATCCTCAACAACGGCTACCTGGGCATGGTCCGTCAGTGGCAGGAGCTCTTCTACGGGCGACGCTATAGCGCGAGCGTGCTGCCTCAGGAGTGCCCGGACTTCGTCAAGCTCGCCGAAGCGTACGGGTGTTTCGGCACGCGTGTAGAGGTGCCAGAGGAGCTCGACGCCGCGCTCACTGCCGCGTTCGATCACGACGGGCCCGCCGTGGTCGACTGCCGCGTGGTGGGCGAAGAGTGCGTCTACCCGATGGTCGCGCCCGGAGCGAGCATCGACGAGATGCTCGGCGGAGTCCCTGGGTGTCCGGTGAGCGAGATGCTCGACGACGAGGTCCTCGAGGAGGTGTGGGAGTGATGACGCACACACTGTCCGTGGTCGTGGAGAACAAGCCGGGCGTGCTGACGCGCGTGACGTCGCTCTTCGCGAGGCGCGGGTTCAACATCGACTCGCTCGCCGTGGGTACGACGGAAGACCCGACGCTCTCGCGCATCACGATCGTCTGTTCGGCCGCTGACACGCCCATCGAACAGATCACCAAGCAGGTCTATAAGCTCATCAACGTCATCAAAGTGCATGACCTAGACCCGTCAGAGTCAGTCGAGCGAGAACTCGTGCTCTTCAAGATCAACGCCGCTCCGGAGAAGCGTCACGAGATCATCGAGATCGCCAACGTGTTCCGGGCAAAGATCGTCGATGTGGGCAAGAACTCGGTGACCATCGAGGCCACGGGGGCGACTGACAAGATCGACGCGATGGAGGACCTCTTCCGCGCGTACGGCATCAAGGAGATGGCACGAACCGGAAAGATCGCGCTCACGCGCGGCAGGGAATCCTAGGCGAGGGGAAGGCGAACAGACGACATGGCAACGATCTACTACGAGAGTGACTGCGACCCCCAGGTCATCAAGGACCGGAAGGTCGCCGTCATCGGCTACGGCTCGCAGGGGCACGCTCACGCGCTGAACCTGCATGACTCGGGTGTCGACGTGCGCGTGGGGCTGCGCGCAGGCTCGCCGAGTTGGGAAAAGGCGAAGGACGCCGGCCTGAAGGTCACGACGGTGCGCGAGGCGGCGGCCGAGGCCGATCTCGTGATGATCTTGACGCCCGACGAGACTCAGGCGCACACGTACTACTCGGAGATCCACGAGTCGATGACGCCGGGCAAGGTGCTCGCGTTCGCACACGGCTTCAACATCCACTTCAAGCAGATCGAGGCGCCCGAGGGCGTCGACGTGATCATGATCGCGCCGAAGGGCCCGGGCCACATGGTGCGGCGCGTCTACACCGAAGGCTCTGGCGTGCCATGTCTCGTCGCGATAGAGCAGGACTCCACGGGCAAGGCACTCGCGGTCGCGCTGTCGTACGCGTGGGGCATCGGCGGGGCGCGCAGCGGCGTCATCGAGACGAGCTTCCGGGAGGAAACCGAGACCGACCTCTTCGGCGAGCAGGCCGTGCTCTGTGGCGGCGCTACACACCTCGTGATGGCCGGGTTCGAGACGCTCGTCGAGGCCGGCTACCAGCCTGAGATCGCGTACTTCGAGTGTCTGCACGAGCTCAAGCTCATTGTCGATCTCATGTTCGAGGGCGGCATGGCCAAGATGCGCGATTCCATCTCGAACACCGCTGAGTACGGCGACTACATGACGGGCCCGCGCATCATCACCGACGAGACTCGCGAGGAGATGGCCCGCGTGCTGTGGGACATCCAGAGCGGCAAGTTCGCGCGCGACTGGATCCTGGAGAACAAGGCGGGGCAAGCGCACTTCAAGGCCATGCGCCGCATCCACTCCGAGCACCTCATCGAGGAAGTGGGCGGCGAGCTCCGCTCGATGTTCAGCTGGATCAACAAGGACTAGGGGGGTCACAGCCATGCAGAAGAAGTACCTGATGACGCCGGGACCCACCCCCGTGCCCGCCGAGGTGATGCTCACGATGGCGGCGCCTATGATCCACCATCGCACGCCGGACTTCTCGGCTGCGTTCCGGGCCGCCATCGAGAGTCTGAAGTACGTCTTCCAGACGAAGGGGGACGCGCTCCTGTTCGCCTGCTCGGGGACGGGCGTCATGGAGTCGGCGGTCGTCAACTGCTTCTCTGCGGGCGACACGGTCGTCGTCTGCCGCAACGGCAAGTTCGGCGACCGGCAGAAGCAGATCTGCGAGACGTACGGCCTCAACGTCGTCGATCTCGCCTACGAGTGGACGAGCGTGGTCGATCCGGCCGACGTCGCAACGGCGTTGTCGGAGAACCCCGGCGTGCGCGGCGTCATCGTGACCCAGTCGGAGACATCGAGCGGCGTGCTCAACGACGTGCGGGCGATCGGCGCGATCGTGCGCGAGCACGAAGAGTGCGTGTTCATCGTCGATTCGATCACGGGCATCGGCGCGGTCGAGTGCAAGACCGACGAGTGGGGGCTCGACGTCGTGATGACCGGTTCGCAGAAGGGTCTCATGCTGCCGCCGGGGCTCGCGGCGCTCACGGTGAGCGCGAAGGCGTGGCGCGCCTACGAGCGCTCGACTTTGCCGAAGTTCTACTTCGACTGGATGCGCTACAAGAAGAACGTCGAGAAGGACACGACGCCTTTCACGCCGGCGGTCTCGCTCGTGCTCGGTCTCAACGAGGCGCTCACTATGATCAAGCAGGAGGGCATCGAGAACACGATCGCGCGACACGGACGGCTCGCCGAGGCGACACGCCGAGGCTGCGAGGCGCTCGGCCTCACGCTCTTCGCGCCGCCCGAGGGTCGCGGCAGCGCGGTGACGCCGGTGTGGGTGCCCGAAGGGATCGACGGTAAGGCGATCGTCAAGGTCATGAAGGACAAGCACGGGGTCACGATCGCCGGAGGGCAGGACGACTACGCCGGACGCATCTTCCGCATCGGGCACTTGGGCTACTTCGGCGACTTCGACATCATCACCACGCTCGCTGCGCTCGAGATGACGCTTGCCGAGCTTGGCTACGAGTTCGAACGCGGGGCGGGCATCAGGGCCGCCGAATCCGTCTTCATGGAAGGGTAGGGGTCTGAAGTGAAGGTACTCGTTGCTGAGCGGATCGCCGCGTCCGGCGTCCACCTGCTGCAGGAGAAGTTCGACGTTGAAGTCAAGACCGACCTCACGCCGGACCAGCTCGTCGCCGAGATCGGCGCCTACGACGCGCTCATCGTCCGTTCGGCCACTCGTGCGACCCGCGAGGTCATCGAGGCAGGCGCGAACCTCAAGATCATCGGCCGTGCCGGCGTGGGTGTCGACAACGTCGACGTCGACGCCGCCACGGAGCGCGGCATCATCGTCTGCAACGCTCCGACATCGAACATCGTGTCGGCGGCGGAGCAGACGATGGCGCTCATGCTCGCCATGGCGCGCAAGACGCCCCAGGCGAACGCGTCTATGAAGCAGTGCAAGTGGGAACGCTCGAAGTTCACCGGCACCGAGCTCTACGAGAAGACGCTCGCGATCTTCGGACTCGGGCGCATCGGGTCCCTGGTGGCCGAGCGCGCACGCTCGTTCGGCATGAACCTCATAGGCTACGACCCCTACATCTCGGAATCGCGCGCCGCCGAGATGGGCATCACGGTCTACGAGAAGGTCGACGAGATCCTGCCTCTGGCCGACTTCATCACGGTGCACCTGCCCAAGACCAAAGAGACGATAGGGATGTTCGGGGCGGAGCAGTTCGCGAAGATGAAGGACGGCGTCCATCTCGTCAACACAGCTCGCGGCGGCATCTACCAGCTTGAAGCGCTCGGCGAAGCGCTCAAGAGCGGGAAGGTTGCCGGCGCGGCGATCGACGTCTACGAGGTCGAGCCTTGCACCGACTCGCCGCTCGTCGAGTTCGATAACGTGATCCTCACCCCGCACCTGGGTGCAAGTACGAGTGAGGCGCAGGACCGGGCCGGCGAGCAGATCGCGGAGTATGTGGCGCTCGGGCTTGAGGGGCGTATGGTTCCGACGGCCGTCAACGTCGCGCCGGTGTCACCCGAGGTGATGGAGAAGGTCGGTCCCTACATCGACATGTCGCAGGACATGGGCACGATGCTCGCTCAGCTCGCCCACGGCGGCGTCGAGGAGATCGACGTGATGACGGTGGGCGCGCTCGCCGAGCTCGACACGCGTATCGTGCGCACCGCTGCCATCAAAGGCCTTCTCTCGCGCGCGACGGACGAGGCGGTCAACTTCGTTAACGCCGACTTCCTTGCCGAACAGCGCGGGATACGGGTCAGTGAGACGAAGCGCGCTGAGACGCACGACTACGTGTCGATGCTGATGCTTCGTGCTGCCACACCGCACGGGCCGGTGGAGATCGGCGCCGCGCTGATCGGGAAGAAGGACGAGCCGCGCATCGTGTCACTGTTCGGCTACGACCTCGACATGGCGCCGAGTAAGCATATGGCGTTCTTCCGCTACCCTGACCGGCCGGGCATGATCGGTAAGGTTGGCACCATACTTGGCGGCGAGGGCATCAACATCGGATCGATGCAGGTTGGGCGCACGGAGGAAGGCGGGACGGCGCTCATGGCGCTCACGGTCGACGGACCCCTGTCGCCTGAGGTGCTTCGCGCGATCACAGACGCCGCGGGCATGGATGACGCGTGGTACGTGCAGTTGTAGGGGTGACGGTGAACGTGACGCCGACACGAACGCTCCATCTGCCGGGCGGGCGACTTAGGTAGCCGGACGGCCGCGTTAGAGCGGCCGCCGGCCCTTGTGTCCGAACCCGTCACGAACCGGAGGTGAGCGTCGCATGAGTGCCGACCGCGTCTACATATTCGACACGACCCTGCGAGACGGCGAGCAGTCGCCGGGCGCGTCGATGAACACGGACGAGAAGCTTGAGATCGCCCGCCAGCTCGTGCGCCTGGGGGTCGACGTAATCGAGGCGGGATTCCCCGTCTCGAGCCCCGGCGACTTCGAGAGCGTGCGCCGCATCGGCGCCGAAGTAGGCGACGCCGCGGTCGTGTGCGGCCTGACGCGCGCCGTTCCCAAAGACATCGACGTCGCCGCGGACGCTCTCAGGACCGCTGCCCGGCCGCGCATCCACACAGGCATCGGGGTCTCCGAGTCGCACCTGCGCGACAAGCTCCGCATCACGCCGGAGGTCGCGCTCGAGCGCGGCGTGGCTGCCGTGAAGCACGCGCGGCGCTACGTCGACGACGTCGAGTTCTACGCCGAGGATGCGGGCCGCGCCGATCCCGTGTTCCTCTACCGCGTGGTCGAGGCGGTGATCGCGGCGGGCGCCACGGTCGTGAACATCCCCGACACCACCGGCTACTCGTATCCCGAGGTTTTCGGCACGCTGATCGGCGGACTGATGGAGCACGTCGACGGCATCGAGGACGTGATCGTCTCGGTGCACTGCCACAACGACCTCGGACTCGCGACCGCCAACGCGCTCGCGGGCGTCCGTGCCGGTGCCCGCCAGATCGAGTGCACCGTGAACGGGATCGGCGAGCGGGCCGGGAACACTTCGATGGAGGAGGTCGTGATGGCGCTGAGGATGCGCCAGGACGTCTTCGGCGTCGACACCAACATCGCCACGCGCGAGATCACCCGGACCTCGAGACTCGTGTCGAGCATCACGGGCATAGTCGTCCAACCGAACAAGGCCATCGTAGGCGCGAACGCCTTCGCGCACTCGAGCGGCATCCACCAGGACGGTGTCCTCAAGGAGCGTTCGACCTACGAGATCATCGACCCCGCGGACGTGGGCGCGGGCGGGAGTTCGATAGTGCTGACCGCGCGCAGCGGGCGTCACGCGCTCAGACACCGTCTCGAGGCGCTCGGCCTCGCGGTCACAGACGACGAGTTCGAACGGGTGCACCAGGAGTTCCTCGCGCTCGCCGACAAGAAGAAGGAGGTCTACGACGAGGACCTCGAAGTGCTTGTGGGCGAAACGGAGCGCTCGCTTCACGAGGTCTATCACCTCGAGCGGGTCCAAGTCACCTGCGGAGACCCGGGCATCCCGACCGCGACGGTGGAACTTGTCGACCGTGACGGGAGTCACCTCATCGACTCGAGTCATGGAACGGGTCCCGTGGACGCCGTGTACAAGGCGATCAACCGCATGATCGATGTCGAGAACGACCTAACCGAGTTCCGTGTCGAGGCCGTGACGCGCGGTATCGACGCGCTTGGCGAGGTGACTATCCGCGTGACGAGCCCCGACGGCCGTGTCTTCACCGGACGCGGCGCCCATTCCGATATCATCGTCGCTTCGGCGCGCGCCTACACGAACGCGCTGAACCGCCTGCTCGTGAGTGTGAAGCCTACTATCGAAGAGGATGTGTGACATCACCCATGCCCCGCCCGATGACGATCACCGAGAAGATCCTCGCCGCTCACGCCGGACTTGACGAGGTGGAGCCCGGCCAGCTCATCAACTGCCGCCTCGACCTTGTGCTCTCTAACGATGTGACCGCGCCTATCGCGATCACGGAGTTCAGGAAGATCGGGGTCGAGCGCGTGTGGGACCCCACGCGGATCGCGCTCGTGCCCGACCACTACACGCCCAACAAGGACATCAAGTCCGCCGAACAGGCGAAGATGGTCCGCGACTTCGCGCGCGAGCAGAACATCACGCACTACTACGAGATCGGGTGCATGGGCGTCGAGCATGCACTCCTGCCCGAGCAGGGCGTCGTAGTCCCGGGTGACGTGGTGATCGGCAGCGATTCGCACACGTGCACGTACGGCGCGCTGGGCGCGTTCGCGACCGGTGTGGGCTCGACCGACGCCGCAGCCGGATACGCGACCGGTGAGGCATGGTTCAAGGTGCCGGAGTCCATCAAGTTCGTCATCGAGGGTGAGCTCCAGCCCTGGGTGTGCGGTAAGGATGTGATCCTGCACATCATCGGGATGATCGGCGTGGACGGCGCGCTCTACCAGGCGATGGAGTTCACCGGCTCGACAATCAGCGCGATGGGCATGGACGACCGCATGACCGTCTGCAACATGGCGATCGAGGCGGGCGGCAAGTCCGGCATCATCGCCTTCGGCGGTGTGACCGAGGCGTACGTGACCGGCCGCGCCGAACGCGAATGGACCGTCTACGAGAGCGACCCGGACGCCTCCTACGCGCGCGTGATCGAGATCGACGCTGCCGAGATCGTTCCCACGGTGGCGTGGCCGCACCTGCCGTCAAACACGAAGCCCGCGGCGGACTCGCGCGACGTCCGAATCGACCAGGTCGTCATCGGCAGCTGTACGAACGGTCGTCTCGAGGACCTGCGTATCGCCGCGCAAGTCCTCGAAGGACACACGACGCACCCGGACGTGCGCCTCATCATCATCCCGGCCACGCAGCAGATCTATCGCGACGCGATGCACGAGGGGCTGTTCGACATCTTCCTCGACGCGAACGCGGCGGTCTCAACGCCTACATGCGGACCGTGTCTGGGTGGGCACATGGGTATTCTCGCGGCGGGAGAGCGCGCGCTCGCGACGACGAACCGCAACTTCGTTGGACGCATGGGCGACCCGACGAGCGAGGTCTACCTCGCGAGTCCTGCGGTCGCGGCGGCAACGGCGGTCGCAGGCCACATCGCGCTGCCGGAGGATCTGGGCTAGCCGAACCGGGCAGTGGCGCGGCGCTTGCTCGAAGGGCGCCCGGCGGTCGCAGCGACTGGAGCGCCGAGAGTGACTGAGGGCAAAGCCGGCGACGGAATGAGGAGAGCGTATGTCCGACGAGGGCGTCCAGACGGGCCGGTCCGCGCGAGCGCGCCGCACAAGCGCGCCACGCGATCCGGTCACCCGCTACCTCTTGTGGGCCGTGTATGCGGGGCTGATCCTGTTCCTCGTGGGCATCGTCTTCGCCCTGTGGTTCGGTGTGATGGACCCGCCGGCTCCGCGGACGCTCGAGGAGCGCCGGCTCGCGCTGCTCGAGAAGGCCACCGAGACGCGGCCGCAGAACCCCGAGACCTGGGCAGAGCTCGTATCCGTCCTCATCGCCACTAGGCAATACGCTCGTGCCGGCTCCGTGGTCGAAGAGGGCAAGAAGGCGACGCGGAACGCGCCGCTGTTGCTCGCCGCCGAGGCGTCGCTCGCGGCGGCGCGCGGCAGAGACGAGCAGGCCATGGTGCTCGCGAATCGGGCGATCGAGGCCGCCCGCAAGGAGCGCGACAAGGAGCTTGCGAACCTGCAGGAGAAGGGTATCGCCGTGGCCCCCCGCGACATTCCCGCTCCCGCGCTCATCGCCGCAGCGCTCGTCAGGGGCGAAGTCGCGGCGCGGACGGGCAACTGGCAAGTCGCGGTCGAGGCGTACACCGCAGCGCTCGAGGCGGATCCACGCATGGGGGACGTGCTCATCAGCCGCGGCGATGCTCACGCTGAGCTCGGGGACCTGACCGCTGCCGAAGCGGACTATCGCGCGGCGCTTCAGTATCTTCCGGAATCCGAAGCCGCACTAGACGGCCTGAAGAAGATCGGGGTTCAAGAGTGACCGACGACCACACGCCTGCCGCGACCGGTACGAACTCGTTGACCGATGGCTCGCCTGATGAGCACGCCGTGTTGCCGGAGGCCGAAGCCGGGCAGACCACGCGTGACACGAAGCGGCTCAGGACCATATTGTCCCTGATCCTCGTGGTGCTGGCGTTCCTGCTCGCGGGAGTCGGCTACTACCTCTACACCATCGTCAATCCCGTGGGGGGGCCGGGCGGCGACGACGGGGCGGACGACGACGGGCTCGTGTGGGTACGCTCCATCTACGGATGGGGAGACGACGAAGCCAACCAGCTCGTGCGACCTACCGACACGGCTATAGGACCGGACGGCACGATCTGGATCGCGGAGGGCAGGAACGATCGCGTGCTCGGCTACAGCCCCTCCGGCGAGCTCCGGCAGTTCATCCACTTCGGACCGCGCGACAGCTCCCCCCAGGCGCTCAACCGGCCCGACGCCGTCGACGTCGATGATGACGGCAACGTCTACATCGCCAACCTCATAGGCGAGAAGATCTCGGTAGCCACTCCCGACAACGCGCTCGTACGGGAGTTCTCGGTGCCCGCGCCCCTTGAGGTTACCGTCGGTGACGAGTTCATCGTCGTGGGCAGCAAGTTCGGTGTGGGCATCCACGACCTCGAAGGCAAGGAGATCCTGATCCTCGGCGCCAAGGGGGCTGGCGAGGCCGAGTTCGACGGGCCCCGCGGCATCGTGATTGGCGACGACGGCACGATCTATGTCACAGAACTGCATAACAGGCGTCTCAAGGCGTATGCGCGCGACGGTGCGCTCAAGTATGTGTCGCAGTTGCCGGGCAAGCCCGAGCGGCCCGGTGAGCCCACAATGACCGTCGACGTGCAACTCCCAGCCGGCATGACCATCGACGGGCAGGGCCGTCTCGTCTACGTGGACCCGTTCGCATTCACGATCAACGTCGTCGACCCCGAAGACGGTAGTGTCATCGCCAGTTACGGCGAGTTCGGCGAGCGCGACGGCCGGTTCTTCTATCCCACCGGCATCTCGTACGACCCGGCGCGCGACTGGTTCGCCGTAGCCGACACCAACAACGACCGCGTGCAGATCGTGCGGATTCCGGGCTCGGGTGCGAATCCGCTGCTCAGTGCTGGTATGAGACTTCTCTCAACGCCCCTCGTGCTCTGCTGCTTCCCGCTCATTCTGCTGCTCATCGCGGTGGGTGTGCTGGTGTGGCGGAGACGGCACGGACGGGCCGCTCGCGGCGATGCGGACGCCGCGACGCAGGGGCGCGACTCCTAGGCCACCGGCTGGGGGTCTTCGCGGTCGCTTCAGTCTCCATCACAATCTGCCGATACATCACATGGTTGGTAGGCCATTCGCTTGCACGTGGGCGAAATGGTTCTCGCGAAGCGCTATATCGCGTGAATCCGACTGCTTGATTCATCACAGAGAGGAGGTGTGCTTTGAACATGCATATCAGACGACTACAACTGAAGGAGAGGACACCTGTGAAGAGAGTACTTCTGATCACCGCGTTCGCGGCGCTCACGACCTTCGCCATCGCGGCGACCGCGATCGCAAGCACGTCGTCGGACTACCTGAGTTGGGACGAGGCTATTGAGGCCTACAACAAGGGCATCACCGGACTGCCCAACGAGTCCCCGCACCAGGGGTATCAGTTGACGACGCGCAAGTGCGTCGTCTGCCACGCGGTCCACAAGGCAACCGCGGGCGGCGACCTTCTGCTGCGCTCGACCCGAGCGGGCGCCTGTGACTACTGCCATGTGAGCACTTCCGGTGGCTACAAGCAGGTCTATGGCAGCAATCCGGTCAACTACGGTGGGGGCACTCAGCCCGTGAACTACGCGCACGACTACGCATGCACGAACTGCCACGCGGTGCACGGCGCGCAGACGATGACCGCGACGCCCATCGCGAGCGCGATCCTTCGCGACCTGAGCTCCGTTACCACGACCGTCAGCAGCATGTCGAATCAGCTGTATCGCGTCGCGAACGCGCCGACGGCGTGGAAGACGGCCAGCGGCAATCGCAACCAGCCCATCACGTGGTTCTGCACGCAGTGCCACCAGTACTACACGGGTACCACGACCAACACGGTGACGCAGTACCGGCGCATCAACTCCGGCCCACAGGCGGGCGAGTACACGACCGCCACGGCCGCCGTGCACCCGATGGTCGCCGACGGGGCCTTCAACTACGCTTCCGGCGGGGGCCGCGGGACGAGCGTCAGCAACTCCGCGGACGTCGCGTTCGCGGGCGCCGAGTACTGCCGCTCGTGCCACGACGCCGGTACGGACGGCTCGAACTCCACCACCGTGACGGGTGCGGCTTTCCCGCACTACACCCAGAACTACGTGCGCTTCATGACGGCGGGCTCGTCGGCCATCGACACCGGGCACGCGAGTGCAACTGTGTCGTCGACGGTGCCTCCGGCGCAGGCATCGCAGTGGGACGGCATGTGCCTGAAGTGCCACAGGGGTAGCGCCACGACAGGCGTCGGCTTCGACTACTAAGTCCGTAGCCCCAACGCGCCACAGTCACGCAAGACAGGGACCGGCCGCATCGGGCCGGTCCCTCTGCGTGTACGCCCGGCATGGGCAGTCGCTCGGGGGTGAGAGTCCCCCAGAGGAGGAGGTGGTGTCTAACTCTTAGCCGGAGGCAACGGCGTCGTCGCGAGGCGGGGTCGGAAGGAAGCCCGAGGCGAAA